>DATBHM010000264.1:0-3973 GCA_036557505.1 Actinomycetota bacterium
GCCAGCAGCTGGTGCCCCAGACAGATCCCGAACACGGGGATCCGGCCGAGGAGCTCCCGGCATGCCTCGACCCCGTATGTGGTGGCGGCCGGGTCCCCGGGGCCGTTCGAGAGGAACACTCCGTCGTAGCCGCCCGCCAGGACCTCCGCCGCGGGGGTCGTGGCCGGGACGACCGTCGCCTCGACGCCGGTGCCCGCCAGCGACCGCAGGATGTTCCGCTTGATGCCGAAGTCGTACGCGGCCACCCGGAACACCCGGCCGTGCGCCGGCGTGGCCGGCCCTGCGACCCGGGCGGCCTCGTACGGCTCCGGCGTGCTCACCCGGGCGGCCAGGTCGGCGCCCTCCATGCCGGGAGTCGCCAGCACGCGCCCGAGGAGGGAGCCCGGATCGAGGTCCTCGGTGCTGACGGCGGAGCGCATGACCCCGCCGCCCCGGAGGCGAAGGGTCAGCCGACGGGTGTCGATGCCTTCGATGCCGACGATCCCCGCCCCGGACAGCTCCTCACCCAGCGTGCGCTCGGACCGCCACGAGGACGCCCGCCGGCTGGCCTCACGGACGGCGAAGCCGGCCACACGAACCCCGCCGGACTCGGGGTCCTCGCGGTTCACCCCGTAGTTGCCCTGGTGGGGCGCGGTCATCACGACGACCTGACCGGCGTACGAGGGATCGGTCAGGACCTCCTGGTAGCCGCCCATCCCGGTGTTGAACACCGCCTCGCCGAACGTCTCCCCCGGGGCGCCGAACGAGCGCCCCCGGAACGTCGAGCCGTCCTCGAGAACCAGCAGCGCCTCCGGGGCGCGGGTCACCGCCCGCCCCGGCCGGCGGCGTTCGCGCGCGCGGGCACCGCCCGGGTCACCGCTGGGCCTTGCCGTTCGCGACGACCGGCTCCCCCCGGTACAGGGTGTGGACCACCCGCCCCGACAACGTCCGGCCGAGGAACGCCGAATTGCGGCTCTTGGAGACGAACGGCGCCTCGACCACCCACTCGGCGTCGGGGTCGAACGCCACCAGGTTCGCCGTCGCCCCGGCCTCGATGGGCCCGCCGTGGTCGCCGGCGCCGAGGATCGCGGCAGGCGCGCCCGACAGGGCCTCGACGGCCCGGGCCAGCGTGATGCGCCCCGTCGCGACGCCGTGCGTCAGCACCGCGGCCAGCGCGGTCTCCAGCCCGATGGTCCCGGGGGGCGACTGGTCGAACTCCGCCTCCTTCTCCTCGACCGCGTGCGGCGCGTGGTCGGTGGCCACCGCGTCGATGGTCCCGTCGGCAAGCCCCTCCCACAGGGCGTCGCGGTCCTCGACCGACCGCAGGGGCGGATGGACCTTTCGGTTGGTGTCGTAGGTGACGAGGTCCTCGTCGGCGAACACCAGGTGGTGCGGGGTGACCTCGGCGCTCACCCGGAGCCCCTCGGCCTTCGCCCGCCGGACCATGTCCACCGAGCCGGCACTCGACAGGTGACACAGGTGCAGCCGCCCGCCGGTCAGCCGGGCCAGCGCCAGGTCGCGCGCCACGATGACCTCCTCGGCCTCGCGCGGCTGGCCGGCCAGCCCGAGCGAGTACGAGTGGAACCCCTCGTGCATCTGCCCGCCCTCGGCGAGCGAGGGATCCTCGCAGTGCTCCGCGATGATGACCTCGGGGAACGCCCGCGCGTAGTACAGGGCGTTTCGCAGGACACGGGCGCTCGGCACGCACCGGCCGTCGTCGCTGAACACGCGGACCCCCGCCTCGACCATCTCGCCGATCTCGGCCATCTCCTCCCCGGCCAGCCCCCGGGTGATCGCACCGACCGGGAACACGTCGCACAGCCCCGCCGCGGCCGCCAGCGCGCGGACCTCGTGGATGACGGCCGCGTTGTCGGCCACGGGGTCGGTGTTCGCCATCGGCGAGACCGCGGTGAACCCGCCCGCCGCGGCCGCCCGCGAGCCGCTCTCCACCGTCTCCTTGTCCTCACGGCCCGGCTCGCGGAGGTGCGTGTGCAGATCGACCAGCCCCGGCGCCAGGACGAGTCCGTCGCAGTCGAGCGTCTCCGCGCCCCCCGCGACGAGCCCGGTGCCCACCTCCGCGATCGTCGTTCCCTCGATCAGGACGTCGAGGACCTCGTCCCGTCCGCCGGCCGGGTCGACCACGCGGGCGTTACTCAACAGGAACCGCTGCTCAGGCATCCGCGCCCACCTCCACCTTCCGCTCGGACGTCGTGGCGGCCGGCTCGGGAAGCGTGACCTGCTCCGGTTGCTCGGCCGGCTCGGCCTCCCCGGGCGCATCGCCCGGGGTCCCCGACCCCAGCAGCAGGTAGAGCAGCGACATCCGGACCGCGATGCCGTTGGTCACCTGCTCCTCGATCACGGCCTGGGGCAGGTCGGCGACGTCGGAGTCGATCTCGACGCCCCGATTCATCGGCCCCGGGTGCATGATCAGCGCGCCCTCGGGGAGCATCCCCACCCGGTCGGAGGTGAGGCCGAACAGCCGGGAGTACTCACGGACGCTGGGAAAGTACTGCTGGCGCTGGCGTTCACGCTGGACCCGGAGCATGTAGCAGACGTCCAGCGTCGGCAGCACCGACTCGATGTCGTAGCTCACCCGCACGCCCCATTGCGGCGCGGTGGCCGGGATCAGCGTGGGCGGACCGATCAGGGTGACGTTTGCGCCCATCTTCACCAGGGCGAACGACAGCGACCGGGCGACCCGGGAGTGCAGCACGTCGCCGACGATGGCCGCGTTCACCCCCTCCAGCCGGCCGGTCTTCTCCCGGATCGTGTAGAGGTCCAGCAGCGCCTGCGTCGGGTGCTCGTGGGTGCCGTCGCCGGCGTTCAGCACGCTCCCTTTGATCCACCTGGTGAGCTGGAACGGCGACCCGCTCGACGAGTGCCGTATGACGACCGCGTCGGCGCCCATGGCCTGCAGCGTCAGCGCGGTGTCCTTCAGCGACTCGCCCTTCGCCACGCTCGAGCCGCTCGTCGAGAAGTTGATGACGTCGGCCGAGAGGCGCTTCGCGGCCAGCTCGAACGAGATCCGCGTCCGCGTGGAGTTCTCGTAGAACAGGTTCACCACGGTCCGGCCGCGGAGCGCCGGGACCTTCTTGATGACGCGCGTTCCCACCTCCCGGAAGGAATCCGCCGTGTCGAGGATGCGGACGATGTCCTCCGCCGACACGTCGTGGATGGACAGCAGATGCTTGTTCACCGTTCGGAACCCCCTGACGTTGCTGCGGCGAGGTACACGGCGTCTTCCCCGTCGGTCTCGGTGAGCGCCACGCGGACGTTCTCGTCGTGGCGCGTGGGAACGTTCTTGCCGACGAAGTCGGCGCGGATCGGCAGCTCGCGGTGCCCCCGGTCGACCAGGACGGCGAGCTGCACGACCCGGGGCCGGCCGAAGTCCACCAGCGCGTCGAGCGCCGCCCGGATGGTCCGCCCGGTGAACAGCACGTCGTCGACCAGGACCACGGTCTTGCCGGTGATGTCGAACGGGATGCTCGTCTGGTGGACCTCGGGCGCCTCGGCCCGCAGCCCGATGTCGTCCCGGTAGAACGTGATGTCGAGCGCCCCGACCGGGACCTCGGCTCCCTCGATCCTGCGGATCTCGCCGGCCAGCCGCCGGGCCAGGTCGTCGCCCCGGGCGGCGATCCCCACGAGCGCGAGCTCGGCCGCGCCCTTGCCCTTCTCGAGGATCTCGTGCGCGATCCGGGTGGTGGCCCTCCGCACCTCGGAGGCGTCCATCAGCCGGGTCGCCGTGGCCATCACGGCCGCGGGCGCGCCGGCGCCCACCATGAAGAAACGCCCGGCCGCCGAAGCGACAGGGCGCACACGTCGGACATCTTCAGCCTCGCCTCCTTTCCGGCCTCACGGGACCGGTCCTTAAAGGGGAAGTCGACGCAAGGATACCGGGCGGAACGCCGGCGTCAACGACCGGCATCGAAGCGGAGGCGCCACCCGGGTCAGAGCACGACGTCCCGTCCGACCCCGCGTTCGCGGGCCCGGCGGA
>DATBHM010000265.1:0-1535 GCA_036557505.1 Actinomycetota bacterium
CCCTTCAAGACCGAACAACACCGTGCTCGTGAAGCAGTCGTAGATCTCCGCAACGTCGACGTCGCCGGGCCCGATGCCGGCTGCCCCGAACACCTCCGGAGCCAGCAGGCTCGTGTAATTGCGGCTGTAGTCGGGCCAGAGCAGGTGGTCGCCGATGTCGAGTCCCGGGGCGGCGCCCGTCCGGTACCCCCCTGCAACGATCCGTATCGGTGGATGGCGGAGGTCGCGGGCACGTTCCACCGAGGTCACCAGCACCGCACAGGCTCCGTCGACCTCGGTCGTACAGTCAGGGACCCGGAATGGCTCCGCGACGAACGCCGACGCCAGATATCCATCGAGGTCGAGAGGCTCGCGCCGGCTGGCTCGTTCGTTCAACGCGGCCCATTCCCGCTGGGCCAGGGCGACGGCGGCGAGGTCGCGTTCGTCCTGAGCGGTCTCGTGAAGAAACCGGCGCGCCCACATGGCGACGTACATGAGGTAGGCGTCGTAGCCGATCGGGTACCGGTACTGGCCGCCCGGCCCCGGGAATCGCATCGCGCCCACCCGCCGTTCGGACCGCCCGTTCATGGCGCGGAAGACCAGCACCGCCTCGGCCGCACCGGACTCGACCGCCATCCCCGCGAGGTGGACCAGGTGGCAGGGGGCCTGCCCGCCGAGGTTCACATCCAAGGCGAACCGCAGCCCCGGAAGCGGGAGCGTCGTCGCGACGGCCTGACCGGGGACGGAATCGCCGTTCAGGGAGAAGCTGGCCACGCCGTCTACCGATTCCCGGTCGATCCCGGCGTCGGCGATCGCCGCAGAGCACGCCTCGTGCGCCAGAGACAACACGCTCCGGCCGGAGGCGCGAGTGAACGTCGTGAACCCCACGCCTACGACGGCGGCCCCGCGGCTCACGGGGGGCCGTTCCCGCCGGGCACGCGGAACCTCAGCTCGGTCCATTCCGCGTGATCGAAGAACTCGAATCCGACCCGGACGCCGATCCCGGCGGCCTCTGCCGGCTCGAGCCGGCCGAACATCCGGCACCCCTCGTCGAGCTCGACGGACGCGACGACAAAGGGCAAGTCACCGTCGAACTCACCCACCGGCCGGTGGACCCGCACCCATGAGTAGATCGTCCCCCCGCCCGCCGCCTCGACCTCTTCGGACTCCGCTGTGCCGCACCACGGACAGGCCGGCATCGGCGGGAATCGGACCCGGCCGCACGCGGCGCAGCGCTCGAGCACCACGCGATGGTCGCGGAGCGCGGCCCACCACCGTTCGCTGTCGGCGTCGACTTCCGGCGCGCCCGGTCCGGCCGGACCGCTCACCGACCCCGGAACCGTGGCCGGCGGCGCTCGGAGAACGCCTCGAGCCCCTCGCGAGCGTCGAATGAAGTCAGGCAGTAGAACGCGTTGCGCTCCCGCTCGAATCGCAGACCCGCCTCGAGCGGCCCCGCGTCGGCCCACACGGCGTTCATCACACGCTTGGCGTTTGCGACGGCGAGCGGACTCTTCGCAGCGACCTCCCCGGCGAACTCCATCCCCGCCTCGAGGAGT
>DATBHM010000266.1:0-1792 GCA_036557505.1 Actinomycetota bacterium
CGCCGCCGTCAGCGCCGTGATCTGCTCGTCGAACCGACGGCCCCGGTTCCGGAACCCCTGCCCCGTGAGCTCGTAGTCGTCCTCGCGGTTGCCCACGCCGAGTCCCAGGGTCAGCCGGCCCCGGCTGATCTGGTCGACCGAGGCGGCCTCCTTGGCGAGCAGCGCGGTGCTCCGGGTGGGGGCGAGCAGGATGTCGGGGAACAGCCCGATGCGCTCGGTCGCGGCGGCGGCCGCGGCGAGCGTCACGAACGTCTCGAAGCTCGGATACGCGATCCGGTCGATCGTCGCGAGGCTCGAGAACCCCCGCCCCTCGGCCCGGCGGGCCCAGGCCACGATCAGCTCGCCCGTCGCTCCGGGCGTGGTGTTCGGCAGCCCGATCCCGACCTTCATCACCACGACGGTACCCCACCACGGCCACGTCGCCGTGGTCGCCCGTTCCGGTGGATCAGCCGGCGACGCGGACGCCGGTCAACTGCTCGTTCGCGAACGCGGACGGGGGACACTCAGGCTGCTGGCTCCCGGCCGGCGTCGGGTGGACGGTGGTGTGGATCGTTCCCGCGATCTTCGACGCCTGCCACACGCCGCCCACGACCTTCCCGGCGACGACGTGGAACTGGAAGGTGGTGTGGCTCCGTCCGCCCTTCGGGAACGTCGAGCCGTCGCCCCCCACGCAGTCGAGGAACCCGTCCCCCGTCCCGGTGAAGCGCCCCTTGCCTTCGGAGGTGAGCGGACCCGTCCCACGGTTGATGTCCGACCCCGCGCGGGTGAGCCGCCCCCCGCACACCCCGACGTGGCACTTGGGACGCAGGGTCCACGTCTCGGTGAACGTCGTCCCGGCGGGCAGGCTGTTGATCTTGTTGCTCCCGAGGACGGTGATCGTCACCTTGAACGGCCCGAGCGGTGCCGCGTTCGGCAGGGTGTGCGGCAGCGTGGGCGAGGGGCTGGGCAGCGGGCTGGGAGACGGGCTCGGCGAGGGGCTGGGGACCGGGCTCGGCGGCGGCGCGAACGAGGGGCTGGTCACCGGGGTCGTGGGAGCGGCGACCGGCGTGCCGCCCCCGCCCCCCAGCGCCAGCGCGGTCGCGGCGCCCGCGATCACGACCACCGCGAGGATGGCGGCGATCCACGTCCGCGGGCGGAACCGGCCCCACCGGCGCGGTTCCCTCGGCGGTTCGGCCTGCGTGTGGCCGTTGCCCCGGTGCTTGCCGCGGCGCGCGGCATCGGCCGGGGACGCTCCGCCCTGGGGTTGCTGCTCCACGGGGAGGAGGTCGCGGGCGACGCCGACGTCGTCGTACAGGCCGGGCTGCCCCGTCTGCGCGGCCGCCGTCAGCGTGCGGCCCACCGGCGGCAGGGCGAGGTATCGCTCGAGGACGTCGTCGAGGGCGCCAGCCCCGAGATCGCGCACGAATCCGGCCATCGAGCCGCGCGGAACCGTCGCCACCGCGGTCCGGGTGCCCCCTGACACCGCCGACCCGGTCACCTCGAAGGCCGTGAAGTCCCACGTCGCCACGCGGGGCCGCACGGAGAACGTGGGCCGGTCGCGAACGGTGATCAGCTCCCGGAACGGAATCGCCGCCGCGGTGTCGGCTTCGGGGGAGGTCGAGGGCAGGGGGGATCCGCCCTCGAGGGGCAGTGGGTCGGCGCCGGACACGAGCCGGTCGACCGCCTCGAGGTCGGCGGCCGATGCCGTGTCGCCGAGCGCCTCCCTGGCCGCCTCCCACGCCGCCTCCAGGACCTCCTGGGCCCGGAGGGCGCCGCCCCGGCCGCGCCGGAGGACGCTCTCCCGCCCGGCCGC
>DATBHM010000267.1:0-39477 GCA_036557505.1 Actinomycetota bacterium
CACTGCGGGCAGCCACCTCCCACGACAACGTCGCGTCCCGGAAGGTGTTGACCAGGGCCGGGTTCGTTCCGGTCGGCCCGGCCACCCCGGCCGATCTCGGCGGCAAGGCGGGCACCTGGTACCAGCGCGACCTCTGGCCACAGCAGTGAGGGATCCCGAAAACCTGGCTCCAGGAGCGGCGCAGGCCCACAAGCAGCACGTGGAGTCTCCGCCCGCTGCCTTTTCTCCGATGAAGGTCCCCCTCCACGCCGAGGCCCGGCTACGAGGCCGCAACCCCGGCCTCGACGTTCGACCGGTCGCCGAATCTCGGCCGATCGGGGCGAAATATGCTCCCTTTGGTCCCTGTTCACCACGCTCTCGCTCGGCGCATGCTGTCGGGTCCACTGAGGGGAATCGACAGGGAGGGAGGGCGCCGATGCTGATTCGGCTCCGGCGAGCGATGACGTTCGCCAACGTGTGCTCGTTCCTCGCGCTCACGATCGCACTCGGGACCGGGACGGCCTATGCGGCCAACACCGTGTTCTCGACCGACATCGTGAACGGCGAGGTCAAGACCGTGGACATCCACTCGCAGGCGGTCACGGTCGGAAAGCTCCACGCCGACGCGGTCACCGGCGCGAAGGTCGTCGACGGTTCGCTCGAGGCCGCGGACCTCGGGACCGGCTCGGTCGGCTCCGACGAGATCGCGGACGAAACCGTCGGCGCCGCGGACATCGCGACGGACGCGGTCAACGCGACCGAGATCGCGGACAACTCGATCGACACCGGTGAGATCGTCGATGATTCGCTGTTCTCCTCCGACCTCGGCCCGGCCTCGGTCGGAACCTCGGAGCTGGCGTCGAACGCGGTCACGGGCGCGAAGGTCGCGAACGAATCGCTCACCCTCTCGGATCTGCTCGGGGTCGCCGTCAACGGCGCCGTCAGCCTGAGCGGCATCCCGAACGGCCGCTGCTCGACCGTCCTGTTCAGCGTCGGAGGAGCTCAGGTGGGCCAGGTCCCGCTGGTCACGAACCGCGCGGCCATCCAGAAGGGCATCATCATGTACGGGCTGCGCGTGTCCTCCGCCGGCCTGGTCGAGGTGGCGGCCTGCAACCTGTCGGGGGGCGCGATGACGCCGATCTCCAACTTCCCGGTCAGGATCATCACGTTCGGCTGATCGAAGCCGAACGCTCAGCAGTTCCGTCGGACGTCGTGGGGGTCGGTTCGACACGAGTCGAGTCCCGGCCCCCCGTCGTCCCTGTCGTTGCCCTGGACGCCGTCGACGGAGTCGAGCCGGTCGCCGCCGTCGTTCCCCAACAGCCGGTCGTTCCCCGCCCCGCCCACGATCCGATCGTTCCCGAGCCCCCCGGACATCCGGTCGCCCCCGATGCTTCCCTCGATGAGGTCGTCACCGTTCCCGCCCGAGAGGACGTCGTTCCCGGGGCCGCCGAGGATGATGTCGTTGCCGTCTCCGCCGTTGATCGTGTCGAACCCGCCGTTGCCGCAGATGAAGTCGTTGCCCGGCGTGCCCGTGATGTGGTCGCCACCCTTCGTTCCCCGGATCGTGCACGACGGCTGCCAGTCGGGGTCGACGTCGGGGCCATCGGTGGTGGTGATCCGCGCCTGGTCGGTGCCGTCGGCGCTCATGACGAAGATGTCCCAGTTCACGTCGTCGACCCGCGCCGAGTACGCGATCCGCTGGCCGTTTGGTGACCAGCTGGGATCGGCCTCGGGGATCGCGGTGGACGTGAGCTGCGTGCGGTTCGACCCGCTCGCGGACACCGTGTAGATGTCGCCGTCGCCGGTTCGCGTCGTGACGTAGGCGATCGAGTCGCCCGACGGTGACCAGGAGGGATCGGTGTCCCGGCCCGCGCCCGAGGTCAGCTGGTGGACCCGCCCGCCCCCCGCGGGCACGGTGAACAGGTCCGTGCCGCTGTGCGTGTCGTGGGAGAACACGATCGTGCGGCCGTCCGGCGACCACGCGGGCTGGAACTCGTCGCCCACCATCGACGTCAGCCGATGGTGGTACGACCCGCTCAGGCTGACGACGTACAGGTCGTAGGTTCCGGCGGCGTCGGACGAGTACACGACGCGAGAGCCGTCCGGCGACCAGGACGGCTGGATCTCGTCCGCGGTGTCGTGGGTCAGGGTCCGTTTGCCCGTGCCGTTCGCGTTCATCACGAAGATCTCCCACGCGCCCGCGCCCAGGCAGCACCGCGCCGCGACGATGTGCTGGCCGTCGGGTGAGTAGGCCGGGTCGATCTCAGCGTTCGTGTCGTTGGTGAGCCGGTGAACACCCGTCCCGGCACCCGTCATCGAATACAGGTCGTACGTGCCGCTGCGCACGCTCGAGAACACCAGCTTGCCGCTGCCCCCCACCGCGGAGTCGCCCGCGGACACCGGGGACGAAGCGAACACCAGCGCACAGCACAGGGTGGCCAGCGCGACGGCGGCGCCGGTTCGAGGGAATGCGGACGGGGTGCGTGACCTCAATGCGCCGCCAAGGACATCGGATCGAGGGGGCTGCTGTCAAGTGGATCGAGCATTGTTCAACGCCGGTTCACGGTCGATCTGTTGACCCCGGGCCGCCGCCGCGGCTAGGTTTGGCCGCGATGCGCCCCCACGCCCGTCGCCCCCTCGTATGGATCGCCCTCGTGGTGGTCGCCCTCATGGCCTGGGACATGGGCGGCGCGCTCGGCGTCCCCCGGACGACCAACGACGCCACCCTGCCGGCGCACGGGCCGATCTTCCTGCTGTTCATGGGGAGCGACTCCCGCCCGGGCACGCCGGACCTGCGGGGCCGGTCGGACGTGATGCTGCTGGTGGGGATCAACCCGGCCAGGCACCGGGCGACCATCCTCGGGCTGCACCGGGACACGTGGGTCCACGTCCCGGGGCACGGGATGAACCGCATCAACTCCGGCCTCGCGTTCGGCGGGCCCAGCCTGGCCGTGCGGACGGTCGAGGGGGTCACCGGCATCAACATCGACGCGTGGCTGGTCACGACGTTCAAGGGCTTCGCGGGGATGGTCGACGCCATCGGAGGCGTCGACGTGGACGTGCCGCTCCCGCTCTTCGATCCGTACTCGGGCGCGTCGTTCGATCCGGGGTGGCAGCGGCTGCACGGCACCGACTCGCTGGCGTTCGTCCGGGCCCGGCACGAGGTCCCGCAGGCGGTGTACACCCGGACCCGGGATCAGGGCCGGTTCGCGCGTGAGTCGCTGGAGCAGTACCAGGAAGAGATCAAGTCGAATCCGTCACGGATGTCCGACTGGATCCACGCCGGCCTCGCCCACCTGCACACCAACCTGACCCTGGCCCAGGTCATGCGCGTGGCGGGGCTCGCCGACAAGATCCCCTTCACGCGGGTGAACTTCGTGCTCGTCCCCACCCGCCCGGTCATGGTCGGGCCGTACTCGGTCGCGTTCCTCCTGCCGGCCGCCAAGAAGATCTTCGCCGACATGCGGCGCGACGGGATCGTCGGCTGACCGGGGCGAACCCGAGTCGTCGTCCCTCGCATCCACGACGGCCGTGAACGTCAGGATCCGCCCGTGTTGGCGGACCAGCAGCCGGTGTGTGGCGATGCCGTCTTCGAGGGACAGCCAGCCCACGTTGTTCAGGCCGATCAGGGACGTTCGGGCCTCGTCGATCTGCGCGTAGTCGCGCCACTCCCGGTAGCGCGGCGGCTCGGTGACGCCGAGCCGATCGGCCAGGTGGGGCGCGACGAACACCGGCGAGTCGGCGTTCCACTCGTCGGCGTTCGACGGCCGCTGCAGGATCTTCCGGCGCAGGCCGGTGTGGTCGCGGAGCGACGGCGGGTGGTCCCAGCCGATGCGCTCGTGACGCTCACGGGAGAGGATCCCGAGCGTCGTCAGGACGATGCGGCTCGTCGTGCCGCTGTGGTGGAGGGGGCTCGAAACGAGCTGCGTGATCGGGAGCGCCCGCCCCTCGGCGTCGACCGTCACGTTCACGGTGAACCCGTAGTGGACGTCGCCGGAGCACATGACCGCCCACGGCAGTCCGAGGTCCTCGAGCAGGAACCGAACCAGGTCGACGAAGCCCTGGAGGTTGGAGTGCCACGCCTCGAAGTCGATCGCGTAGGGCCCGACCGCGTCGACCGCGTAGCGCTGGCGGCGCTCCACGATCTCGAGCCCGCAGACCGGAACCGCGGACACCACGATCATCGGCCGGCCGGGGCGGTGGCCGGCGGACTTCGCGAGCCGGGCCTCCTGTTGCAGGCCCTGGCGGTCGATGAGGCGGGCGCCGCCCTCGGGGGCGTCGTACCGGCGCTGGGTCCTCGTGTCGAGGAAGAGCGTCGGCGGATCGGTCGGCGCCACGAACGACCACCGGTCGAACGACCACAGGGCCTTCTCGTAGCTGTCGGGCGCGGTGGTGCCCTCGGCATAGCCGGCGATCGTCCGGCCCAGTTGGTCGCCCACGCGATCCGGGTCGTTCCCCCAGCCCTGGAAGGCCCAGTACGCGGCGAGGGCGTTCGCCACCACGCGCCGCCCGGCCGGAGAGGACTCGACCGTGCGTCGCCAGTCGGCGGTGATGTTCCAGTCGTCGGTGACGTCGTGGTCGTCGAAGATCATGTAGGTCGGCGTGTTCGCCAGCAGGCGCCGGACCCGGGGGAGCGCGGCACGGGTCCGTTCGAGGGCCTTGACCTCCGCGCGGTGGTTCCGCCGGCCGAAGCCGGTTCGGCCTCCCGTATCGAGCTCGCGACGCGAGGGCAGGTGTTCGGGCCAGCTCCGCTCGTTCCACGCGGTGACGTACATCGCGCAGAACTCGCCGAACCCGATCAGGTGGTTCGGACTGTCCGGCGAGGTGAATCCCGCGCGCTCGTGGACGAGCTCCTTGCGACCGTAGACCGGGATCTCCCCGGGCGGAGGGAGCCCGGGGACGTCGTCGACCTTCCCGGTCAGCTCGCGGCCGAGCTCGGTGAGGTGCCGGGAGAGCGGCCCGCCCACGTCGTCCGCGTAGATCTGGTCGCCGGTGAGGAACAGCGCGCCCGCCCGGTGGTCGAGGTCGAGGGCGAATCGGTGCACCAGCGCGTCCGCGGCCCCGAGCGCGTCCTCGCCGCCGGCGTGCAGCTTGCGGCAGGACCCGTGCAGGACGTTGAGGGCGTGGATGCGTTCGCGGATGAAGAACGTGGGGAGCGGCAGCGACCGGTAGACGATGGGCGACGGGCCGTCGAGCAGGCCGAGGTCGCCCAGCCGGCGTGCGCCGTCGACGACGAGGTCGTAGGCGAGCAGGGCGTCGGTGGGGAACCCGTGTTGCGTGTCGCCCGGCCGGATCCGAACGAGGTGAACGAACATCCGCGGGCCGAGCCGCACCGACTCCGCGTCGCCGATGCCGAGCCGTCGGCTCGGGTCGGCCAGTGCAAGCACCTCTCCTGAGATGGCGGCCGGTTCCGACGTCGCCAGCCAGACGCACACCTGGCCGGGCTCGGTTCGCCGGAGGATCGGCCCGGCGAGGAGCCATTCGAGTTCCACGCGCACGTCCCTCCCTGCGGGCCCTCATGGGAGGTCTACCCGCACCCGGCTCGGACTATCCGCGGTGGGCCCGACCGGTCGCCGGGTATCCTTCCTGCCCGGACCGGCGTCCAACCGACGGTCCACCACCGGCGCCGGTAGCTCAGTCCGGATAGAGCGTCTGACTACGGATCAGAAGGTCGGGGGTTCGAATCCCTCCCGGCGCGCCCAGAGAAAGTGCTGGTGAGCGGGGGTGTGACGGCCCGCCCACCAGCGATCTGGACTGCCGAACCGCCCGAGTGCAATCCATTTGCAATCATCGCGTCCCGGATCAGCCCCACACCACGGCTCGCAACAAGACCGACCCCGAACTGGGCGTGCAGTCCCTCGGTCGCGAGTTCGAGTTCGGCTGGGTCACGCTTCCGTACACCGATGTCGGCGCCAAGCAGATGTCCACGCTGCTGATCAAGGAAGCGACCGAGTACACGCCCGGCTATCCGGGCTGGACGGACCTCCTCATGCCCTGTGGTTCATCCACTACAACCGGACCAGCCTCCGACCCTGGTCCCGTGGTCCCAAAGCTTTCGTCCGGCTGGCGAGTACCTTCCTGGGTGGCCGGCAGCTTCACGGCGCCGCGCCGTTCTTGGCGCTGAAAGCCTCGGCCACCACATAGACGTCGAGAAGTCTGGGTACGCGTGCCCGCAAAGTTGGCGCAGATTGGGGATGACCAAGCCCCCGTCAAGGCGTGACATGGACCCAGTGAGTAGAGGTCATGTATGCCAATCCCAGGATGATCCGCCCGAACGGGGCACGAGCCATTGCCTTCGCCCCTGATGGGAATACGGTCAGGCCGTCCGGGGGAAGGGGGGTCATGCGTCGAGCATGCAAGCGGGTATCGGCTCCGTTGCTCAGTATCAGTCTCGTCCTCGCGGTGCTTGCCGTGGGTTCCGGGCCCGCCTATGCGGGCGGTGATGACGAGGGATATTCCAGGGTTGCCTCTACGGTCCTCCCCCCGGGCACCGATGACCAATCCCAACGCGAGACTCCCGTATTGGGGCCCCACAAGCCAGCATATGTAACCTGTGAGCTTGATTTCGACGCTTGGACCTTGGAGGACGCCGGCACGATTGGTATCCAGCCCCTGGCTGAGGTCCGATACCCGGCCCGCGGAGGGTACGAGTGGATGGACTGGCGGCCGTGGTTCTGGAACGAGACGACGCTAACTTTTGACCACCCGATGGGAGCCTGGCAGGCGCCGCAGAGAGTTCCGGAAAACAATGATGGGTCGTTCACACTATTGACCGCGCTGAAGTTCGGTGCATCGCAGGGCATTGAACTAAGCAACTACCAGATCTGGATTCAATATGCGTGGTGGAATGGCCGTGATAGTAGCGGCCACGACCTGGGCTGGGACATTGCGTCCGCGCAGCGCACCTTGCTGTACGATGATGGCCATGGGTTGCCCGATCGAGCAGACTGCGTGCTGTCGATCTATACCACAGACCCGTCTCGTTGCCACGACATTCCCTACCTCGACTGCCCGACATCAACTGCCGCAGCGAGGACCGAATCGACCCTCGAGACGCTCGCGCAAAGCACTGACCGGAGCCCCGAGTTGGCATCGCAAAGCCGAGGGGTGCGCTCCGTCAGCTGCGGCGGGGTACGCGCAACGATCGTAGGAACGCCCGGAGACGACACGATATCCGGCACCATACGGAAAGACGTCATCGCGGGCTTGGGCGGGAACGACACAATCCTGGGACGTCAGGGCAGCGATGTGATCTGCGCAGGACGTGGCAATGACCAAGTTGACGGTGGTCCGGGCAACGATGTTGAGCTGGGCGGTAGCGGAGCGGATGCCGAACTGGGGCACAGAGGAGAGGACATTCTGATTGGCGAGGCCGGAGACGATGCGTTGTCCGGAGGCCCAGGCTCAGACGCATTCGAAGCCGGTCCGGGACGGGACCTCATTGTCGGCGGAGTTGGGTTTGACGTGCTCTCGTATCAATTCGCACCGACTGGCGTCCAGGTGGATCTCGCCACCAGGGGATCGCAGGGAGGGGAGGGCCAGGATCGATTTAGCGGCATTGACGGTCTGATCGGCAGCGAGCACGGCGACCGATTGCTTGGTACCGACCACACTGACGACTTCCTCCCGCTCGCTGGGAACGATACTGTTGACGGATCGAGTGGTTACGACATCTTGGAGTATGGTGCCGCCAACCAGAGGGTTGCGTTGAGCCTCACGACACATCACGCCTCAGAAGAAGGGCACGATACGATCTACAACACGGAAATCGTTGTCGGAACCAACTATGACGATATCTTGGTTGGGAGCCCAGCCGGAGAGGCGTTGGTGGGCATGCGCGGGAATGACACCTTGAACGGCCTAGGTGGCCGAGACTATCTCGAGGGCGGGCCGGGAGCTCGCGACAATTGCACGGAGGGGATCGAATATGTATGGTGCGAAAACCAGGGGCGAGGCATCATCGTTCCTCCACCGCCAGAGGACGACTCTTATGCCAGCACGGCTTGACGGTTGAGAGTCCAGCGACCTACTCTGATTCGCGTTCACTGCCCGAGACAGTGACCAAATGGGGAGGGGATCCGCCATCGCCGCCGAGGCGAGGCCAACTGAACCGTCACGATGAATGCGGAACATGGCCGAAGGAGTTTGGTCGCCATCCGCGTCGTCACCCAGCCACACCCTCGGCCCAGATCCGAAGCGGCCGCATTGCATCGTCAAGTCCACCTCTAGATGCCGATGAAGTCGCTAGCGGCCTGGCATTCGAAGCTCGTCGATCGGCAAGCGCGTGGGATCCAATTGGTTGTGTCGTCCTGTGTCCTCTAGTGTCGGAGAGGATAATTGCACTTGGGATTGCAACTGGTCTTCGAACATGAACCTTTCCACGCCTGCGCACCTGCAGCAACTCGTCGACCTCGCACTTCCCGAGACCGCCAGCCTGGTCTTACGATTGGCTCCAGGCACCCGAGGACCCTCCCCGACACTCGATGGCACCTCCCCGGAGACTACGAATCAGAAGGCCGGGGGTTCGAATCCCTCCCGGCGCGCAGGTTCCCGGTCAGTCTGTGAAGAGTGAATGCCTCGAGGCGAGCCTCCCGTCGGCGTAGCGCCCCTAACAGCCGGCCGCAAGTGCTCGGCGGCAATGCGTGCCCGAACGAGTGGGGGGATGTGGCTCGCTAGGAGGCTCCCGGCGCAAGCGCGATCTGGTCGAGTGCGGGCTCCACACAAAACTGATCGAAGGACATCCGCGTTACTCGGTCCGAAGCGATGACCGCCGCATCGACGGACATGAACGGCACCCACGGGACGACCACCTGCATGAGGTAGTTGTCAAGCGCCGCCCAGCACGTGGCCGCGGAGTCTCCGGTGAGGCCGGCGCATTGGTCCACCCGGTCGTCGACGTTGGGGACCTTGTCCACGCTGTAGCCCCAGCGCTCGAGCTGCTCCGGAGTCGCGCCGACGAGCGAGCTGGTGGCGTTTTTGCCCCCGTGGAACAGCAGATGGAAAAAGGTGAAACCGCCCGGGAAGTCCTTCGCCCAGTTGTCATCGATCCGGAAGGGCACCCTGTTCTTTGGGTCGTCGACGACTGGGAAGAAGTGGTCGAAGTCGAGCAGCTTCGTTCGAATGTCCAGCCCGATCGGTCGGAGGTTTTCCTCGATGAGAGCGGCTCCCGCCGGGCCGACGGCGACATCCCATACGGGAGCCACGATGTCCTTGCACACCGGGATGTCGCACACGCCGTCGTGGTTGGTGTCATACCTCGACTTGGCCATCTCCTGTGCGGCGGCGCTCCGGCTTCCTCGCCCACCGGGCGTGGCGTACGGGTCGTGGTTTCCGACCAGGACGTCGTTCTCCAAGCTGTCCGGCGCGATATGCGTCGCGATGGTGCCGAGCCACGAGCGTTGCATCCCCTGCCCTCGAGCGGCGAGGCGCACCAGATCGGCCTTGTCGATGGCCAGATTCACGGCTCGGCGGACGTGCACATCGTTGAACGGCGGCACCGCAACATTCATGACCATGAAGAAGACTCCATCTTGAGCAGCACGGAACACGCGGTGCGCCAGGCGCGGATCCTCCTCGAATTGCCGAATCCGGGCCAGAGGGTCGGACGTTCCGTACAACATGTCGATCCGACCGCGGTCCACGCTCCGGTCGATTTGCGCGATGGACCCACCGATGGCGATCTCGATCCGGTCGACGTATGCACCTCGAAGGTCGTCCGTCCGACGATCCCAGGACGGGTTCCGAACGAGCGTGATGGAGCGGCCGGGAACGTATCCGTTCACGGGTCTCGGTTGGCCCGGCTCCGCGAACTGGAGGGCGGCCGAGCCGGCGAGCATGTATGGCCCCGTGGCCACCAGATAGCGACCGTATCCGCCGTCGTGGCCGGTGGCCACACCGAGCTGGGCAGCGGGATCGGCAGGGTCGGGGGGGATCGGAGCGGTGGCCGGCATCGCGAACAGGTATCCGAGATCTCCGAAGGGGTGGGTCAGCGTGACGACAAGTGTTAGGGGGCCTCGGGCCTGGAGGCCTGAGATCGAACTCTTCCGTCCCTTGGCGAAGTCGTCGAACCCTTTGATGCCGGCGAGCGAGTAATAGAAGGAGTACGTGGCCCCGACCCTGGCATCTGCCTCTCTGTTGAGTGCTCGGATGAAGTCCTGAGCCGTGACCTCAGTGTTCTCCAGAGGGGGGCCATAGTGGATTCCGGGCTTGATGTGAAAGATCCAGGTTCGCCCGTCGGCGGAGATCTCGGGCATGGAAGTCGCGAGATCCGGCCGCAGCTGGGTGCCGCCCTCGTCCGTGGAACGGCCGTTGTAGGAGAGAAGCGTTCGGAGCAGACAGCACCGGTACAGCTCCCATGCGAGGGGCTCATACTCCTGCTGGGGGTCCAGTGCCCAGGCCGGATCGCTCGGCAGTCCAAGCCGCAGCGTGCCACCGCGAGGAACCGCCGTCGGCGAGGGGTTTTGCGGCGGTCGAACGCCGCCGCCGGTGCAGGCCCCGATGAGCACCGTCACGACCAAGGCTGCCATCATTGGTTTGATCAGTCGTCTCATGCGGCGCGCACCGTGACCCAGATCCGCCCGTCGATCTCCGCGACGCCCTGGGGGCTGCCGTGGACGGGCACCTTCGCCAGCACGCGGCCCGTCCGGGGATCGAGCGCCCAGACTCGACCATCCTGACTGCAGGCCACCCAGACGGCGTTCTTCGTCACCGCGATCCCTGTGGGGCCGACCCCCACCGTCGGTGAGATGGCGCCCTGGTTCGTCGACGGATCGATCTTCACGGCCATGTTCTGCTCGGTACAGGTGACCCACACGGCCTGCGGCCCGATGGCCACCTGGTCCGGCTGACACCCGACCGCGATGTCCGGCGCCGCAACGTGCCCGGTGGAGGGGTCGATCCGCGTGACACTGCTCGACAGCGAATTGGCCACCCAGACGCCATCGGCATCGGCGGCGATCCCATCCGGCCGGACGCCCACCTGAATGGGCGGCGCGACCGGTTGCTGGGTATGCGGATCGATGCGAACCACCTGGCCGCCGGTGTCGCTGGTGACCCAGACCGAGCCTCCGCCGACGGCGACCGCCCATGCGCCCGGGATGGCATCGATCGTGGCGGTCACCTTGTTCTCCGGCGGATCGATGACGGAGACGGTGCCGGCGAGGCCCGCTGCGACCCATACGCCACCACCGCCGGCCGCGATGCCCGAGGCGCGGCCCACCCCACCGGGTCTGACCACTTCCTCTCGCGTCTCCGGATCCAAGCGAGACACGGTCTGATCGGCGAAGTTGGCAACCCACACGCCGCCCTCCCCATTGGCGATCCCGGAGGGGGACTGGCCGACCCCGATTCCATCCACCACCTGGTAGCTGGCCGGATCGATCACCGCCACCGTGTTCGGGCCGGTGGGGAAGGCCGCCGGGGCCGCCTGCCTGGTGAGCAGCACCGCGGCCGCCGCTCCCGCCACCGCCAGCAAGGCCGATGCCACCACGAAGATGCGTCGCCGACGGGGGGGTTTCGGCATCGCGTGGACGACCGGAGCACTTACGACACCAAGCTCGTCTCGCACGGCAGCGGCGAGCTGCCCCGCCGTCCGGTAGCGATCACCCGGCTTCTTGGCCATGGCTCGATCGATCACCGAGTCGATGCCGGCGGGCAGATCGGGTCGGCGATCAGCCACCGAGGGTGGGTCGCCCTGCACATGGGCCCACAGCACTGCCACCTCGGACTCGAACTTGTAGGGCGGGGTACCGGTGAGGGCCTCGAACACCACGCAGCCGAGCGAATAGATGTCGGTCCGACCGTCGATCGGTTCGGCCTTGATCTGCTCCGGGGCCACGTAGTCGATGGTCCCCACGAGCTGGCCGGTCGCGGTCATCCCGCTCACGGAAAGCGCCTTCTTGGTTAGGCCGAAGTCCGCCAGGTACACGTGATCGGCCCCTTCGGCGCCCACTCCTCCCGCGATCAGGATGTTTCCCGGCTTCACGTCACGATGGACGAGGCCCCGGGCGTGCGCCGCGTCCAGTGCCGCGGCCGTCTGGGCGAGGATAGAGACGAGCTTCCCCGGTTCGAGCGGGCCGAACTCGCGCAGCAGCACCTTGAGGTCGGAACCGTCGACGTATCGCATCGCGATGAACAGGACGTCGTCCGATTGCCCGGCGTCGTAGATCGGGATGATGTTGGGGTGGTCGATCGACGCGGCCAAGCGGGACTCGCGGATGAACCGCTCCCGGAATCCCTCTTCGAGAGCGAGTTCCGGCGCGAGGACCTTGAAGGCGACCTGGCGCCGGAGGCCGAGATGCTCCGCGAGGTAGACGATGCTCATTCCTCCCCGCCCGAGTACCTCCTCGATTCGGTATCCGGCGATCTCCGTGCCGATGCGGGGATCTATGCCCATCGCACGGCTGTTCTAGCATCGGCAGTCGCAGATTGGAATGCCGCTCTCCCTGCGGCCTTCGGGCCTCGAGCCTCTCGGCCGTTGCCGCGGGGTCCGTGACGCGACGGGGGCACCCTCAAGGGCGCGGGAAGGTGACACAGCGAATCACCGCGTGAAGCAGCGACGGGGTCGAGCGGGGCTACGCCGCACCCGGCGCCCGTCCCGTGCAGCCGAGACCGAGTCTGTGCGTTCCTACGACGGGATGCCGTTCGGCGGTGGCGTCTCCGGCGTTGCGCTGTATGGCTTGATCGCACCGGTGTCGGAGCTCGTTTGGACCGAGCCGATGAGCTGGACCTGGCCGTTCGCGATCTGATCGATCTGCACACCGAGGAACCCCAGGTGGCTGTCGCTGCTGTACCCGTACGGAGTGAGGCCGGCCCCCGGCGTCAGCTTGCCGGCCTCGATGGCGCTCACCAGCGAGTCCCGGGTGGGGTCCTTCCCGGCCGCCTGCAGCGCCTGGACGAACGCGTACGCCTCGGCCATCCCGTATTCGACGTTCCCGTCCATCGGGAGCTTCGGCGTGTACTTCTTCCGGATCTTGTCGAACAGCTGGATCCACGGGTCCGACGAGTCCGTCGGCGGGGGCAGGTACGCATCGGAGATGAGCCCGTTCAGCAGGGACGGCCCGACCGCACCCTTCGAGTACGTCTTGAGGAGCCCGGTGAGCGTGGTGAGGTCCGAACCCACGTTGCTCACGGCGAGCTGCGCCTGATATCCGAGCTTCGCCGCGGTGAGCATGTAGAGGGTCGTGAATGCCGGGATGCAGAAGCAGACGACGACGTCCGCGCCGGCGGACTGGAGCGCCGAGACCTGCGGGGTCACGTCGGTGTTCGTGGGGTCGTAGGTCTGCCGGCTCACCACCTGCGATCCCTGGATCTCCTGGTCGAGGCCCTTGATCCCGTCCTGCCCGAACTCGTCGTTCTGGACGAAGTAGCCGAACTTCTTCCCTGGGAACTGCTTCGCCAGGTACTGGCCGAGGATCTTCCCCTCGATGGTGTAGTCCGTCTGCCATCCGAAGGTCTCGGGGTACTTCGAGGGATCGTTCCAGCAGTTGCATCCGGAGGACACGAAGATATCCGGGACGTCGTGGGAGTTCACGTAGTCCACGACGGCGAGGTGCGTCGGCGTCCCGAGTGCGCTGAACAGCGCGAACACCTTGTCCTGCAGGACGAGCTGACGCGTCTTCGACGTGGTGTTCGCCGGGTTGTAGCCGTCGTCGAGGTACTTGTAGACGATCTTGCGCCCGTCCACGCCCCCGTGGTCGTTCACCCATTGGAAGTAGGCGTTCGAGGCCGGCGCGATCTCCGAATAGCCCGGCGCCGCCGGGCCGGTGAGCGGCTGGGTGCTGCCGATCGTGATCGACGTGCTCGTGACGCCCGGCGACGAGGCTCCGCCGCCCGATCCGCAGGCCGCCGCCAGGAGCGTCGCCGCGATCGTCGCGGCGATCACCCGGAGGCCGGGTCGGTGCCATGTCCATGCGCTGTTCGTCATGCGTTCCTCCCTCGCGATGGGGGCGGGTGCCCCTTCGGACCGTTCACGAGACGTCGCTCTCGGCAACCACCTCCCCCCGATGCCGCTTGGCCCGCAATCGACGCTGCACGGCGGCGCCGATCCACCGGAACGCGCCCTGGATCCCGCGGGGAAACGCGAGCATGGCGGCCACGAGGACGGCGCCGTAGACGGCGAGCGGAAGGTTGTTCGAGATCTCGCTCGACAGGTTCATGCCGGACGTGAGGTCGCTGATCCAGATCGGCAGGTACACCAGCAGCGCGGCTCCCCACACCGCCCCCCACAGCGTGCCCAGACCGCCGACCACGATCGCGGTGAGCAGCTGGAGCGACAGCCCCAGCGGGAACGAGGAGGGGGACGCGATGCCGGACACGTACGCGAACAGCGACCCGGCGAGTCCGGCGCACCCCGCGCTCACGACGAACGCGATGACCTGCGTCCGGCGCACGTTGATGCCCGAGAGCGCGGCGGCGACCTCGTCGTCACGGACCGCCCGGAGCGACCGGCCGAAGCCGCCTCGCAGAAGGTTCGCCAGCAGGACGAACGTGACCCCGGCCAGGATGAGCACGATCCAGGCCTGCCAACGTTCGTCCGGGAACGAG
Organism: Actinomycetota bacterium; assembly: GCA_036557505.1. Classification (GTDB taxonomy): domain Bacteria; phylum Actinomycetota; class UBA4738; order UBA4738; family JACQTL01; genus DATBHM01. Next base: position 14,524 of record DATBHM010000267.1, read on the forward strand.
CTCCCCAGGAAGGCCGGATGGACGAGCGGCGGGACGGCGAGGCCCTGATCCCCGCCGAACAGGCTCGCGTATCTCACCGCGACCTGCGGGAGGGCGACCGCGAGCGCCAGGGTCACCCCGGCGAGGTACGGACCGCGCAACCGGGCGGCGGCCACGCCGATGATCACTCCCGCCACCGCCGTGGTCGCCACCGAGATGAGGACGACGACCCCTGCGGGGAGCGTCACGTGGGTGAGCAGCACGGCCGTCGTGTACGCGCCGATCGCCATGAGGGCGCCGTGTCCGAGCGAGAGCTGGCCGTTCACCCCCGTGAGGAGGTTCAGGCCCGCGGCGGCGATCGCGAAGTACCCGATCCCGGCGACGTTGAAGTCCGCGTAGGCCGACATCGCGCCGGTGACGAGCATCAGCAGGACGACCGCTCCGAGGCCGAGGAGGGCGTGGCGGGCCAGGGTGGACCGGGGAATCCGGAGGCGGAACCTCATATGCGGCGAACCCGACTGCGCGAGAACAGGCCCTGAGGCCGGATCATCAGGACCACGACCAGGATCACGAGCGCACCGACCGTTTCGAGGTCCGATCCCATGTACCCGCCCACGTAGCTCAGGGCGAGGCCGATGAGCATGCCGCCCACGACGGCGCCGAGGGGGCTCTCCAGTCCTCCGAGCACCGCAGCGGTGAACCCGAACACCAGGATCGGATCCATGTAATTCGGATACAGCAGGCTCGACGGCGCGATGAGGATGCCGGCGAGCGACCCCACGAGGGCGGCCAGGGCCCAGCCGAGCGTCAGCATCCGTCCGACCCGAACCCCGAGCAGCCGGGCGATCTCGGGACGGAACGCCGCGGCGCGCATCCGAAGGCCGAGGTCGGTGAACCGGAACAACAGAACGAGAAGGATCATCACGGCGACGATCGCGCCGATGGTGAAGACATCGAACGGGGACAGCGCGAGACGCCCGGTTCCCGCCTTGATCCCCCGGATCGACAGCGGCGTTGGGAACGTCCGGATCTGCCCGCCCCAGATCATGGGGGCGAGCGCCTCGAGGAACAGCAGAACGCCGAGCGCCAGGATCACGACATTGAGGGAGGGCGACGACTCCACCGGCCGGACGAGAACTCGTTCCACGACGGCGCCGATCACGAACCCTGCGACGAGGGCGCCCCCGAACGCCAGCCAGTACGACCAGCCGTGATCGATCAGCGCCAGCGCGATGTAGGTCGTGAACATGGCCATCGCGCCCTGGGCGAAGTTCACGACGCGAGTGGAGCGCCAGATCAGGACGAGGGCGAGCGCGATCGCGGAGTAGATCGCGCCGAGCACGACGCCATTCAGCGAGAGGACGACGAACCGGTGCACGGTTCGACCCCCTTCCCCTGCTCAGAACCCGAGATACGCATGTCGGAGGGCCTCGTCCCGCGCGAGGATGTCCGCGTGCTCCCGGACGGCGACGCGTCCGAGGGCGAGCACGATGGCGTCGTCGGCCACGGAGAGGGCGCTCCGTGCGTTCTGTTCGACGAGCAGGACGGCGAGCCCCATGTCGTCGGCGAGGCCGCGAAGCACCCCCATGATCGTTCGCACCACCTTGGGAGCCAGCCCGAGCGAGGGCTCGTCCAGGAGCAGGACGCTGGGCGCGGACGCCAGCGCTCGGCCAATGGAGAGCATCTGCCGCTCGCCGCCCGAGAGGTTGAACGCCGGCTCCCGACGGCGCTCCCGCAGCAGGGGAAAGAGATGGAACATGTCCGTGTGTTCGCGGCGGGACCCGGCGAGCGCGCCGAGCCGGAGGTTCTCCTCCACGGTCAGCTCCTCGACGACGCCCCGCCCCTCCGGCACGTGCGCCACCCCCAGGCGGGCGATCTCCTCGGTGGACGTCCGGGTGATGTCGCGGTCGTCGAGCTCCACCGAGCCGCTCCGGGCTCGCACGAGGCCCGAGATCGAACGGAGCAGCGTGGTCTTGCCGGCGCCGTTCGCCCCGAGCACCGCCGTGATGGACCGGTCGGGGACGTCGAGCGACACGTCGTCGAGGACGGGCACCGCGCCGTAGCCCACCGCGAGATCACGGATCCGGAGCATCGAAGTGCCGATCCACCTCCTCGCCCAGATAGGCGTCCATGACGGCCGGGTCACGCTTCACCTCGTCGGTGGTTCCGGATGCGATGACCCGCCCGAGCTCGAGGACCTCCACCCGGTCGCAGACGGACATCACGAGGTCCATGTGGTGCTCGACGATCGCGACGCTCATCCTCGAGCGGAGGTCGCGAATCAGGGACCCGAGGTCCGCCATCGCCTCGTCGGGCAGCCCGCTCGCGGGCTCGTCGAGCAGGAGGATCGAGGGCTCGGACATCAGGGCGCGGGCGAGGCTCGCCCGCTTCTGCACGCCGTAGGGAACCTCCCCCGGGAGCCGCGCGCCCAGCTCGGCGAACCGGAGATCGGCCATCACGCCGAGCGCCCGCTCCCGCAGGTCCCGCTCCGCGCGATCCGATCGGGGGAGGCCGAGCAACGACGACCAGAACCCGGCGTTGGCGCGGGACGCTCCTCCCGCCATCACGTTCTCCAGCAGCGACAGGCCCTGCCAGAGTCCGAGCCCCTGGATCGTCCTCGCCACCCCGAGTGAGGGGAGGCGATGAGGCCGGATCCCGTCCAGCCGATCAGCGCCGTAGCGGATCGTGCCGGAGTCCGGGCGGACGAACCCGCAGATGGCGTTGAACAGCGTGGTCTTCCCCGCGCCGTTCGGACCGATGATGCCGACGACCTCACCGGGCCGCACGTCGAGCGTGACGCCGTCGAGGGCGCGGAGGCCTCCGAATCGGACCGTGAGGTCGCGGACCTCGAGCACGCGATCCGGGTTCATGCGCCTCCGGGCGGCGGCCGCAGGGCCTTGTTCAGCAGGAGGAAGATCTGCTCGGCGACGTCATCGGGGACGCGGCCCTCCGACCACTCCACCCATCGCATACCGATGAAGTGCGGCACGCCCAGGTACATCGTGTACGCGACGACGTCGGGGTCGAACCGCGCGTCCATCTCGCCGGCGACCATGGCGTCCTTCGCGGCCCGGGCGTACCGGCGGGCAAACCCCTCCCAGTACGAGCGGTACTCCTCCGGCGCGAGAAACTCGACCTGTCGCTGGATCCGGAACAGGCGCGGATGGCGCTCCAGGAACCGGAAGAAGGCGACGAACGCCTCCCGTTCCCGGTCGGCCTGCGTCGCGGCGCCCTGGATGGCCTCCCCCATGGCCGCCCGGAGGCCGGTCGACAGCCTGCGGAGGACCTCGACCAGCAGGGCTCGCTTCCCGGGGAAGTAGCTGTAGAAGGATCCCGTGGCGATCCCGGCCGCCTCCGCCAGGTCCGCGACCTTGGTCCGTTCGAACGACCGGGTCCCGAACAGCTCCTCCGCCGCGTCGAGCAGGCGGTCGCGCACCGCGCTGTCCGGTTCGGTGCCCTGGGCGGAGTTCGGCGGTCCCACGGGAGATGAACGGTAGTTCGGAGTTTCGCCGCCGGTCAAACCGAGAACCCGGATCACGGTGCGTGAGTACGGCGATTCCCGAAGGTGAACCCTCGTTCATCCGAGTGGGTTCTCCGAGCGATCATCCCGCATGCGCTCGAGCATCCACAGCGCCGTCTGCAGCGTCCATCTTGTGCAGGTGGACGACGACTGCCATGCTGCCGGCGCGACCACATGCGTCATTCTGAGGGGGGATGATGGCGGTCGGGGCTCGTGGCGGTGCGAGGAGATGGGCGATCCTTCTCGGAGTTGCGCTGGTGAAGCTCGTTCTCCCCTCGCCGTCGCCGGTCGCCTTCGCGACGTCGGCGTCGCCGGCGGCTCCCGCGGTCGGACAATGCGCCCCCATCCCGAAATACGTGAACGGCACGACGTGCGGCACTCGGCAGGTCCTCGCCATCCTCCTCGAATGGCCCGGCGGATCCTTGTCGGCGACTCGAGATCGGATCATCGATTCGCTGTTCGGGAAGGATCAGGGCGACATCAACTCCTTCTACGAACAGGCGTCCTACGGCGACTTCCGGATCACCGGACCCGTGTCCCCGGTGTTCGACATCGAGAAGCCATCGAGCTGCGACGAGCCGGCCTTTCGCGACACGATCGCGGCTGAGGCGAGGTCCCGGGCGACGCATCAGGGGTACGTCCTCTCGCAGTACGAAACGATCATCTACGACTTTCCCGCGAACGCGTGCCTGGACGTTGGTCAGGCCCCGGTGGGGGGCGACGAAGTCTGGCTGCCGGATTTCCTCGGCCATCCGGCGGATCCGTTCAGCGTCTACCAGACCACCATGGAGATCAGCCACACGCTCGGGCTTGCTCATGCCAACGGACTGGAATGCAAGCGTGTGACGATCTGCCCGGCGCCAACGGGAGTCAACGACTTCACGTGCAATCCCGAACCGCCGCCCTACAGCTGTGAATACGCCAACCCGTGGGATGCGATGGGCAGCGATCTGGCCGGCTGGAACTACCGAGGGGTCGGTGCACCCCCCGGTGACGGGAGCTTCGACGCGATCGAGCTCGCCGACCTCGGGTGGTCGGCCGGCAGGACCCAGGTGGTGAGCTCGACCGACGACGGCGTCTATCAGATCAGCCCGATCGAGGAGCGCCGGCCCATACATCCGCAGGCCCTCGTGATCCGCACCGGGGACGGGCACGAGGTCGACGTCGAGGTTCGCCAGCCGGTCGGAATCGACCAATACCTCGCGTGCTGGCCGCTGGCCACGGCGGGTGTGCAGCTCAACATGCGCAACGTTCTGAAGGACGCTCCCTACGATGCCCGCCAGTCCCTCCTGCTGGACACGACGCCTGCATCCAACGTGCCCGGTCCGAAGGGTTCGGCGGCGGATCTCAGCCCAACGTGTCTGACCCCACCGAGCGGTGCCACCCATTCGCACATCTGCACTCAGGGCATCGCCCATTCCGCGACGTATTGCGACTGGTTCGACTCGACCCTGCTTGCGGGTCGTCAGTTGGTGACACCGTGGTTCACGCTGATCCTGAAGCGCCCTGCCGGCGCGAACGGGGCCACGGTGCAGCTGGGGAATCCGGTCGATACCGTCCTCCTCGATCCCTCGCTCGAGGATTTCGGGGTGATGGCCCCCGGGAGCACGTCCGCCACGCAGACCGTGACCCTCGAGAATCGGACGCAGCAGACGGTGACGGTCTCATCAGTCGGTCTCGGGCTCGCGAGCGGCTCGCCGTTCACCATCACCCACGATGGATGCTCGGGTCAGGCGGTCTCCGCTGGGGGAACATGTTCGGTCGACGTGGACGCCGAGCCGTCGCCCGGGACACCAACCGGATCCGCCCTGCACGACGTCCTGACGTTCAATGACGATTGGAATCCTCTGCCCCACGAGTCCGCCCGATTGTCGGTCTACGTGTCGGCCGGCGTCTCCCCGACCGGCGCCTGGTTCACGGAGCACACGCCCGGTTCCGAGGACGGCGGAGAGCAGCCGGAGGCCCTGGCGTGTGTACCGGAAGGCGCTGGCGGCCGATGCTGGGCCGTCGGTCTCCGATACAACGGCCACAAGCCGAACTTCGGGACGGTGTACGCGAACGACGGTGGGTTCGTCTGGACCAGGCAGACGGTCCCCTCCGACGTCGGCCAACTCGAGAACGTGGCGTGTGCCTCGACGACACGGTGCTGGGCGACCGGGATCACCAGGGACGCTCCTCCTCGGGCGGCGATCATCGCCACGACCGACGGAGGTGTCACGTGGAAACGACAGCGTCCACCGGCCGGGGGTGGGATCGGTGAGAGGATCTCGTGCGTGTCGGCGAGTCGATGCTGGATCGCCACGAACGCTGTCGACACGGTATGGGCGACGTCCGACGGCGGAGCCGCCTGGCATGCCCAGCGGCTCCCTTCCGGAAAGGGGACGGGGCAGGCGCTCGACCTGTCGTTCGTCAACGCGAACGTGGGAACTGCGGTGGGATACATCCTCGGCGAATGTCGGTCGAGCTGCGGCGGCGTCGTCTGGCGGACCACGAATGGCGGTCGGACCTGGAAGATCCAGCGAAAGGGAACCGGACCGACCCCGGCCTTCGCGGCGGTTTCCTGTGTGGACACGACGCATTGCTGGGCCGCAGGCGAGTCGGCGACGTCGGGCGTCGTCTTCGCGACCTCGAACGGTGGATCCACCTGGAGGGCAGAGCAGACGCACTCGGTTCGGGACTCGCGGCTGGAGAGCATCGGCTGCTCCGGCTCCCCGCCTTCGGTCCGGTGTTGGGCCACGGGAGCCACGCAGCGTCCGGTCGGCGTGATCCTTCGATCCACGGACGGGGGAGTGACATGGACGAGCCAGCGACCCCCCAAAGGGGTGACCGAGGTCAAGGACGTCCAGACGGTGGGACCACTGCTCGGCTGGGCCCTCGCTCCGAGCGACGAGACCAACGACTGGATCATCGCCACGCGAAGCGGCGGCTTGGCGCCGTAGCCCACCGGTTCGCGGCTGCCCGCAAGGAACCGTGGTAGCCACAATGGCTCCGTCGGCTCGGGCGTGCCACCATCACGTCGTGCAGAGCCGCCGGACGGTGCTGATCGTCGACGATCACGAGGGGTTCCGCCTCGCCGCGCGTGCACTGCTCGAGGCCGCCGGGTTCGACGTGGTCGGCGAGGCAGCCACCGGGGGCGAAGCCCTCCATGCAGTCCCCGGGCTCCGGCCCGACATCGTCCTGCTGGACATCCAGCTCCAAGGCATCGACGGGTTCGATGTCGCAGACCGGCTCGCCGAGTCGGCGGAGGCCCCGGCCGTCGTGCTGATCTCCAGCCGCGACGCGAACGCCTACGGGCCCCGTCTGGCCAGGACGCCGGCTCGCGGGTTCATCCCGAAGAGCCGGCTGTCGGGCGAGACGCTCGCGGCCCTCGTGGGATGAAGGATCGCCCCCGGCGCCTGATCGCGGTGGCCGGGGCGGGGCTCGGCGCAGCCATCGGGCTGGCATCCGAGCAGTCGGCGACGAGATTCGGGAACCCTGCCACCTGGGTCCCCGACCTCGCAGTCGGCTGGACGTTCATCGCCGGCGGTCTCGTCCTGTGGGACCGACGTCCCTCGAGCCGGTCGGGCCCGCTGATGGCGGCCACGGGTGCCGCGTGGTTCCTGCCCAATTTCTCGTTCTCGTCGCTGGCCGCGCTGGCGTGGGTCGCCGACCGCAGCCTGTTTCTCTATCGGGGGCCCCTGGTGCACCTGCTGCTGACGTTCCCCACGGGATCCGCGGACTCGCGGCTGACGTTCGTCGCCGTGGCGACCGGGTACGTCCTCGCGCTCACCACCGTGTGGCAGAGCGACCCGGCCACGATCGTGCTGACGCTGCTGCTGGTCGTCGTGGGTCTCGTGGAGTACCGACGCGCCGTGGGACCGGCCCGGCGCGCGCGACGCGTGGCGCTCGGTGCGGAGGCGTTCGCAGGGCTCGTCCTGGCGGGGAGTGCCGCGGCTCGCCTCATCGTGCCCAACGAGAGGGCCATCGACCCGTCACACCTCGTGTTCGAGGTCTCCCTCTGCGTACTGGCCGTGTCCCTGGTCGTCCTGCTCATGAGGGCGCCCTGGGAACGCGCGGCGGTGACCGACCTCGTGGTCGAGATGGGCGAGGCTCGTTCCGACGGGCTTCGCGACGAGCTGGCCAGAGCGTTGGGTGATCCCACTCTCGAGGTCGGGTACCGCGTCCCGGGCATCGGCGGTCTGGTCGACGCCCGAGGCCGGCCGTTCGCGCTTCCCGATCCGGAGTCGGGCCGTGCAGTGACGACTGTGCGAAGCGGCGCGCAGGAGATCGCCGTCCTGGTTCACGACCGGTCGGTCCTCGACGACCCGGGCCTGGTGGAGGCGGTCTCGGCGGCAGCCCGTCTGGCGGCATCGAACGCGCGCCTCCAGGCCGACGTTCGCGCCGGGGTGGTCGAGCTCGCCGCCTCCCGCCGACGTCTGCTCGATGCCGGCGACGAGGAACGTCGGCGGCTCGCGCATCGGTTGCAGGATGGCGCCGAACGCGACCTGGACGAGATGGCTGCGACGGTCGAACGGGCGAGAACCACCTCCAGCGGCCCCGCGACCGTCGAGCAGCTCGGTGCCGTGGAGTCGCAGCTGCGGCAGACGCGAGAGGACCTGGAGCGGCTCGGCCGAGGCCTGCATCCTCGCGATCTGACCGACCTCGGCCTGGTGAGCGCCCTTAGGTCCCTCGCCGACAGGGCGACGTTTCCCGTGACGGTGGGCGTCCGCGTCACCGACATGGACCCGACCGTGGAGGCGGCCGCCTACTACCTGGTCGCGGAGGCCCTCACCAACGTCACCAAGCACGCCGCGGCCACGTTCGCCACCGTCTCGGTCGCCTCGTCCGACGGCCATCTCACGGTCGAGGTGACCGACGACGGCGTGGGCGGGGCGGTCGGCGCTCGCGGGTCCGGACTTCGGGGCCTCGTCGACCGGATCGAGACGCTCGGCGGCTCGCTCTCGATCACGAGCCCGGGCGGCGAGGGCACACGCCTCGCCGCCCGGATCCCGCTGCATCCCGTCGAGGGGACCTGACCTACTGGGAGACCTTCGTGAACGGGAAGCTCGCGTAGATCGTCGTGCCGATCGGCGCCGACTCGATGCACAGCTGCTGATCGCCGGCGTACGGAGCGGCGATCCGCAGCCGGAGCCTGTCACCGGTGAGATCCACGCTGAACGTCCCGGTGCATCCGGGCTGCGTCAGCGTCAACGTGTCGCCGTCCAATGTGTAGCTGTTGGAATCGCCGTGCTCGAACGCCCCGCCGTCCGCGCTCTCGTATTGATCCTGCGCCCCGTTGGCGAACACGAGTTGATAGACGACCGAATCCTGCCCACCGAAGAACGCGTGCCCGTCAGCCTCCGAGCCTCCGGCGGCGACGACCGCATGCACGAAGTCGCTCTCGGTCACCGGGTCCGTCTCCCACGTCCCCTGGATCGCGTCCGAGAGCTCCTGGACCCGCGTGAACGGGAACGTCCCGTAGATCGCCCGGCCGAAGGGTGCGTCGTGACCATCACAGCCCGTCGCCGACGTGAACCGCATCCGGAGGGTGTCCCCGTCGAGAGCCACCGAGAGCTTCGCCGTGCAGGGGCCCTGAATGAAGGTCATCACGTCGCCGTCGACGGTGTAGGTCGCGGAGTTCCCATGGACGAACGTTCCGCTGTCGCCGCTCTCGAACTGATCGAGCGCACCGTTCGAGAACACGAGCCGGAGGACCGCCGACTTCGTCGCACCCTCGCCGAGCTGCGCGAACCATGCGTGACCGTCGGCTTCGCTCCCACCCGCCGCGACGAGCGCATGGACGACTTCGCTCTCGGACAGGGGATCGGTCTGCCACGTTCCCTCGAGTGGGTCGTTCGCGGCAGCTCCGGGGTTCGCGGCGTCGCACTCCGCGGGGATCTCGAGCGAGGGGGCCGTCGGCATCGCGTTCTTCTTCGCCTGGATCTGGTCGATGAAGGACTTCGTCTGGGAATCCTGCTCCAGGTCCGTGTACACGGGATCGAACGTCTGCCGGAGCGACGTCAGGTCCGCACCGGTGGCATCTGCGAAGCGCCCGCCACGGCCGCACGCCTGCGCGAGGAGGTCCTGATCGCGGTCGACGAGCGCGGTGGAGTGGGCTGCCGCGTCCTTCGCCGCCTGCTCCACCCACCCGCGCTGCTCGCTCGTGAGCCGGGACATGCTGGCCGGGTTCGCGATGAGCGCGATCGTCAGGGGCCACAGGTTCACGTTCGCCGTGACGTACGGGTAGCTCGTCACGTAGTTGTCGATGTACGGCCGGAGGTTCCGCTCGCCGGCCGTGTACACCTCGCCGCTGAACCCGTCGTCGGTGGGTGTGGCGCCGGTGGCCTCGACCGCGGCCTTCTCGCCGTCCGACCGGAACACGTTGAAGGTCAGTCCCTTCCAGTCGGAGGGCGCAAGGAGCGGATGATCCTGCGCCATCGGCTTGCGCAGGCCGTCAGGGAGCACGGCCAACCCGGTCACGTGCAGCGGGTCGAGGCCCTGCAGCATCTCCGATGGAATGGAGCTCGTGACGACCGCCTGCTCGAGCGGGTAGCTGTCGATCAGCATCGGGGCGGTCAGCGCCTGGAACGAGTTCACGCCCATGGTGTCGAAGATCCGCGTCCCGACCCACCCGAGGTCCGCCTTGCCGGCGGCGACGTCGTGGACGATCTGCTGCTCGAACCCGGGCTGTTGGTGGCCCCAGTTCTGGACGTCCTTCACCGTGACGTTCCCGCCGGACAGCTGCTTGACCCGGTCGATGAAGTAGCCGAGCGCGGGGGTGAAGGCGAGGTTCCCGTTGCCGTCGGCGAACGTGAGCACCACCGGCGCCGACGAGCCGCCGGACTTGCTGCCCCCGCTGGAACATGCGGCGGCGACCACGGCCACGACGGCCACGACGGCGGTCACGACCATCGCCAGCCGATTCCGTCTCCTGCGCATGCCTCCCCCCCTTGGTGACATGCTGCCATCACGCCCGACCTGCGTCGAGACCTGCGCTGCTGCGATCACGCCATCCATCGCACACCCCCGATCGTCCGTTCCTGCTGTCGTGTTGGGGACCGGTCATCCCGTCGGACTCGGACGCTATTGACCGGCGACGCCCTGGACATCGGGGCGGGCTCGACACTTGAACGGGGGCGACATCGGTGCTCGCGCGAGGGGATCCTGGTGCCACCACGGATGCGGCGGGCGGGGGCGATGTCAGAATCCGCGGGTGGCGACGGAGTCCGTACGCAGGGCGAACGTCCTGTGGATCGCCGCCGGGGCGGCGGGTCTGGCGTGCGCGCTCGCCTCCCTGGCCGTCGCCCTCGGCCCGGGCGAGTTCACCACGTTCGCGGCCCGCACGCCCGCGCTCGCCACCCTGGTCGGGCTCGGGCTGTTCGGGGCGGGCGTCGCCTCCGCGTTCGGATCGCCCGGGCGACGGACGGGAGGCCTGTTCCTGATCGCCGGCGCCATCTGGTTCGCCCCGGTCTGGGTGGGATGGAGCGACGGGCCGCCGGTGATCCGGGCGTTGGGCGCGCTGGCCGTCCCGTTCCTGGTTCCCGTGGTCGTCCACCTGGTCTCCACGTACCCGGGCGGGCGCGCCCGAACGGCGGCGACGCGCGCGATCCTCGGCCTCCTGTACGCGACCGCCGCGCTCTCCGCCGCGGCACACGCGCTGTTCCGGGACCCGCTGCGCGACACGAACTGCTGGGACAACTGCACCACGAACCCGCTCCTCGTCCATCCGTCGCCGGCCCTCGTCCAGGCGATGGACGTCATGGACCGGTGGGTGGCCGCCGGTGCCGGGATCGTCCTCGTTGCGCTGTGCGTGCGGCGCTTGCGGACGGCCACGGGGCCTGGGCGGCGCGCGGTCTGGCCGGTCGCCGCCGGCGGCGTCGTGGTGGGCTCGATGTTCGTCGCCCATTCGGTGGCGCTGGCGAACGGTCCGGAGCGGCCGGTCGAGCCGGTGTTCCGGTGGATCTACGTCGCGCTCGCCGTCGGCATGATCATCGTGTCCGCGGCTCCGGTGCTGGCCTGGGTGCGCACGCGGACACAGCAGCGCGCGGTCGGGAGGATCGTCGCCGAGCTGGGCGAGGCTCCGGACGTCGGTTCGGTCCAGGCGGCGCTGAGCCGGGTCGTGGGCGATCCCGCCCTCACGATCGCGTACTGGGTGCCGTCCTCATCGCGCTTCGTGGATGCGCAGGGTCAGGCCGTGGCCGAGCCGCGCGAGCGACCGGGCGGCAGCGTCACCGCGCTCGCTCGCGACGGGCGGACGCTCGCCGTGATCAGCCACGCGGCGCCGACCGACGACGTCGTGCGCGAGCTCGGCGCGGCGGTCCGGCTGGCCCTCGAGAACGAGCGGCTCCAGGCCGAGGCGCTGTCCAGGGCCGAGGACATCCGGGCGTCCCGAGCCCGGATCGTGGAGACCGGCGACGCCGAGCGACGGCGCCTCGAGCGTGACCTCCACGACGGCGCCCAGCAGGGTGTGCTGGCGTTGTCGTATCGCCTTCGACTGGCCTGGGCGGCGGCGAAGGCGGACGGCGACGATCGGGGCGCCGCGCTCCTCGCGGATGCCACGGACCAGGCGATCGGAGTTCTTGCCGAGCTGCGCGGGCTGGCGCACGGGATCTTTCCGGCGATCCTCACCGAAGCGGGGCTCGGACCAGCGCTTGCGACGCTGGTCGATTCGGCACCGATCGTGGTCGAGGCGAATGTGGCCCTGGACGACCGACTCCCGGCGCCCGTCGAGACGGCCGCTTACGTCGTGGTAAGTGAAGCGGTCGACGATGCGGCATCGCGGGGCGCGACGCATGCCGAAGTGGCGGCCGAGCTGGCGGGCGACCGGCTGCTGATCCGCATCGATGACGACGGCGCGCCTCGGGGACCCGCCATGCCGCGGTCGGCCGACCGCGTCGGCGCCCTCGGTGGCGTGGTCCGGCCCGAACCGGGCATGCTTCGCGTCGAGATCCCATGCGAGTAGTCGTTGCCGAGGACGTGATGCTCACCCGGCAGGGGATCGTCCGGCTGCTCCAGGACGCCGGTGTGGACGTCGTCGGCGAGTCCGAGGATGGCGAGGGACTGCTTGCGGACGTCGGGCGGACGAAGCCGGACGTCGCCATCGTCGACATCCGGATGCCGCCGACCCACACGGACGAGGGGCTGGTCGCGGCGCAGCGGATCATGACGGAGCATCCGGACACCGGCGTCCTCGTGCTCTCGCATTACGTCGAGCCGGGCTACGCGATGCGCCTGATCGAGGAGCACCCCGAGCGCGTGGGGTACCTGCTGAAGGAGCGGGTCTTCGACGTTGCGATCCTCGTCGACGCGCTCCGGCGGATCGTCGACGGCGAGACGGTGATCGACCCGACGATCGTCTCGCGGCTGCTGGGTCGCCGCCGGCGGGACGACCCCGTGGAGTCCCTCACCGATCGGGAGCGGGAGGTGCTGGGGCTCGTGGCCGAGGGGATGTCCAACCAGGGCATCGCGGACCGCCTGTTCGTCACCGAGCGAACGGTCGAAGCGCACATCTCGGCCATCTTCCACAAGCTCGGTCTCGCTGAATCGCCCGACCAGCACCGTCGGGTGCTCGCCGTGCTGACCTTCCTCCGAACCTGAGCCGGCGGCCTCTCCGGCACGTCATCCGGAGACGGCCGCGCCCCGCTCGATCACGAACGTCACGAAGTTCAGGCTGGTCCGTCCCACCGTTCCCCGCACCCGCCAGCACCCCTCCGTCGGGAACGTCACCCCGCTGGCCTGGAACCCGGTCGGGCCGTACCCGGTCGGAACGTGCGCGATCAACGGTGGGGCTGGCGCATCCAGCCGGTGGCCGGTGATCTCCAGCCGCCCGGACACCATGCGCCACCAGGGGAACTTCATCTCGACCCGGCCACGCCCGTCGACGTTGCCGGGACCCGCGGCGATCACACCGCGCGGCCACAGCCCTCCGACCCGGAGCTTCCCGTTGCCGAAGGTCCCGTCGGCGGGAGCGACACCTCTGGGCAGGGTGACCGGGCACTGCTTGGCGCCGGCCATCGTGACGCGCGACGGGGGAGTCGGTGCCGGCGTGCCCGGCGCCGGCGTGCCCGGCGCCGACGTCGGCGCCGGGCCGGTGGTCGGCTGCGGCGACGGGACGTGATGCGTGGTCCGCGGGTTGGCGGTCGACGTGCAGGCCGCGAGCGTCAGCGCGACGAGCACGAAGGAACAGACCTCCAGGATGCGGGTGCGTGGTGCCCTTGCCATCTCCCACCGGTCCGGTCGAGACTCTCCGGCCTCCTGGATGAAGATACGGAGCGAGCGCCGGGAACGTTCCATCATCCGGTGCGGATTCCTGGTGATTCGTCCGGGTGCCCGTACAATCGGCCGGGTGACGACCCGGCGGTCGCCCGTCGTTGTTGCGCTGGTCATCGCGGCGCTGGCGGCCGCGTGCGGCCCCACGCCGCGGGCGGGGAGCGCGCCCCCGGCCTCGGCGGCGACGAACGCACCGGTGGCGACGACCGCGCCGACACGCCCGCACACCCCCAAGGCCCCGCACCCCACGCACCGCACGACGCGCCGGCCCACGCCCCATCGCACCAACCCGCCGGCGACCCAGCCCGTCCCGAGCACGATCCCCTCGCCGAGCCCCGCTCCGCCCGCAAGTCCGCCTCCGTCGCCGAGCCGGCCGTCGCCGAGCCCGCCACCGACGACGGTCGCCCGGCCCGACATCTCGGCCTACGGGGGCCTGGGGACGTGGATCGACATCTACGACCAGTCGGACGTGTTCGGCCCGCAGGCGTTCGGCGACCCGGCCGCCTCGGTGCGGGAGATGGTCGCCGAGGGCGTCCGGACGGTGTTCCTGGAAGCCGGCAGCTACCGTCACCCGGCGGTGACGTTCCCATCGACGACCGCGCGGTTCATCCAGACGGCGCACGACGCCGGCCTGAAGGTGATCGCCTGGTACCTGCCGCTGTTCCGGAACGTCCGGCACGACTTCGCCCAGGTCATGCGGGTGATCACGTTTCGAACCCCGGACGGACAGCGCTACGACGGGTTCGCCATGGACATCGAGGCGGCGATCGTCCCGCCCGCCGAGCGCATCGCGAACTTCCTCCGGCTGGCGGGGATGGTCCGTTCCGCGGTCGGGCCGGCGTATGCGCTCGGGGCGATCATCCCCTCGCCCCGGGGGCTGATCCGGGTGCCGACCTACTGGCCGGGGTTCCCGTATGCCCAGCTGCCGAAGCTCTTCGACGTGGTCCTGCCCATGAGCTATTTCACGTTCCACGAACACGGACCCGCCGCGGTCGGCCGGTACGTGCGCGACAACGTCGAGATCATTCGCCACGCGACCGGCGATCCCGGGGTCCCGATCCACGTGATCGGGGGCATCGCCGACGACATGTCGCCCTCGGAGACCACCGCATTCGTGGACGCGGCGCGGACCGAGGACGTGTTCGGCGCCAGCCTGTACGAGTTCGCCAGGACCTCCACGTCGGAGTGGCGGACGCTGCAGCCCCTGCGCTGAGCTTCCCGATCGGGGAGGGTCAGCTCGAGACGGCCTGGTCGCGGCGCTGCTTCGGCTCGAACACCACCGCGGCGACGGCCGCCACCGCCAGCAGTGCCGCCGGGATCAGCAGCCACAGGCCGGCCGGATGGGACGAGTGCCGCTGCGCGGCCGGCGCAACACGGATGACGCCGGAGGGCCGTCCGGTGGGAGCGGGCTGGGGCGGAATCACGGTGCCGCCGCCGCCACCACCCACGGCGCCTCCGCCGCCTGCGCCGGGAGCACGGCCGCCGCCGCCTCCCTTCGAGCCGGCAATGGAGAACGGCACCTTGAAGTGGTACGGGCCCGTGTAGTGGAACAGCGGTCCCTTCAGCGTGCCGAAGTCGTGGTGGTACCCGGGCTGGCCGCCGCCGGTCGAGCCGCCGCCGGTGGAGCCGCCACCCGACGTCCCACCGCCGCCGGTTCCCCCACCTCCGCCGCCGGTCGAGCCACCACCGCCGCCTGTGCCACCACCGCCGCCTGTGCCACCACCGCCACCCGTGCCGCCACCACCGCCGCCCGTGCCGCCGCCGCCACCGCCGGTTCCGCCCCCACCGCCGCCTCCTCCTCCGGTGTGGGTCGGCTTGGGCTTCGGGGTCGACGGCTTCGGCGAGGGAACGGAGGGCGTGGTCACGCTCGGCGTCGGGGTCGGCAGGAGGGTGGGGATCGGGATCGGGAGCGACGGGGTCGGGAGCGGGAGGGAGAGCATCGGCCGGGGCGAGGCGGCCGCCGGGCGGCCCTGCGGAAGCACCAGGATGACGCTCGCCGATGCGAACACGATCGCGGCGGTCGCCAGGAGGACGGCTGCGGTGCGGTACCTGCTCACGGACATGTCGCGCCCCCGTGCTCGGAGCCCTCGCGGGCGATCGTGGTTCTCGAGCGGGCCGGGCAAGGCTCGGCGATGTCAGTGGTACCCGATCACGGCCGCACCAAACCGACCGGTACGATGCCGCGATGCCGAGCCACGCACGCCCGTTCGACTTCCCGGCCCCCGGCGGGCGCCGTGCCTGGTGGCTCCGGGATGCGCTGGCCGCCGACTCCGGGGAGCCCTGCCCGCCGCTCGACCGCCGGATCGAGGCCGACGTCGTGGTCCTGGGTGGCGGGTACACGGGGATGTGGACCGCGCTGTTCCTGACCGAGGAACGGCCGGGGATCCGCGTGGTGGTGCTGGAGCGGGACATCTGCGGCGGAGGCCCGAGCGGCCGGAACGGCGGGTTCCTCACCGGCTGGTGGGACGAGCTGCCCGAGCTCGTGGAGATGTTCGGCGAGGAGCCCGCGCTGGCGGCATGCCGGGCGCTCGGGCGGAGCATCCGGTCGATCGGGGAGTGGTGTCGGGAGCACGGCGTCGACGCCTGGTACACGCCGGGCGGCTACCTGGACGTGGCGGCCTCGGCGGGCCAGGACGGGGCGTGGCGCCCCGCGGTGCTGGAGGCGGCCCGGCTGGGCGCCGTGGAGGAGTACGTGGAGCTCACGACCGAGGAGGTCCGGCGGCGATGCGCCTCGCCGGTCTACCGGGGCGGCGTCTTCATGCGAGACGGGGCCACGGTCCAGCCGGCCCGCCTGGCCCGCGGGCTCCGGCGCGTGCTGCTGGAGCGCGGCGTCCGCATCTTCGAGGGAACGCCCGTCCGGCGGTTCCGGGCCGGCCCGCCGGCCGAGGCGGAGACCCCCGGGGGTTCGGTGCGGGCCGGTCACGCGGTCATCGCGATGAATGCGTGGGCGAGCGGGTTCCGTTCGATCCGGCCCCGGGTGGTGTCCTTCGGGAGCTACATCGTGCTGACCGCGCCGGCGCCGGACCTGCTGGAGGAGCTCGGATGGACCGGTGGGGAGTGCATCACGGACTCGAGGTCGGCGCTGCACTACTACCGGACGACGAACGACGGGCGGATCGCGTTCGGCGGCGGTGGCGGCCGGGGGGCGCTGGGGTCACGCGTCGGCGACCGGTTCACGAACGACGTCGAGTCCGCACGGCGGGCGGCCGCCGGCCTCCGGCGGACGTTCCCGAGCTTCGACCGCGTCCCGATCGAGGACGCCTGGGGCGGCCCGATCGACATGTCGCCGTCGCACCTGCCGTTCTTCGGGACCTGGCCGGGCGGGAACGTCCACTTCGCCGTGGGGTTCTCGGGGAACGGGGTCGCGCCGAGCCACCTCGCCGGACACGTGCTCGCCGGGCTGGTCGCCGGGCGGGACGACGAGTGGACGACCCTCCCGCTCGTCGGGCACCTGCCGCCTCCGTTCCCGCCGGAGCCGCTGCGGACGGCCGGCGGGTTCCTGGTGCGTGAGGCCATCGTGAAGCTGGACGACGCGTCCGACGAGGGTCGACGGCCGCCGGCCATGGCCCGGCTGGTGGCCCGGACTCCCAGGATGCTCGGGTACCACTGGGGCCCCCGCTAGCCCGGGAGCCTCAGCTCGATCGGCCGGCGCCCGGCCAGTCGGTGAACAGCCCCGGGCCCCGCTTGCGGAGCTCGCCGCCCAGGATGGAGCGCTGAACCTCGGAGGTTCCCTCCCAGATGCGGTCCACGCGGAGCTCCCGCCACAGCCGCTCGACCGGCTGCTCGCGCATGTAGCCGCGGCCGCCGTGGATCTGCACGGCCCGGTCCGCGATGCGGCCGGCCGTCTCCGAGCACACCAGCTTCACGGCGGCGGCCTGATGGTGGAGCTCCCTTCGCGTGAGCGATCCCCGCCCCGCCTGCCACGCCACTCGGTACAGCAGCGACTTGGCCGCCATGACCTCGGCAGCCATGTCCGCCAGCATGAACTCGACGCCCTGGTGTTCCGCGATCGGCCGCCCGAACGCCCGCCGGTCCCCCGCGAAGGCCGTCGAGAGGTCCAGCAGCCGGATCGAGGCGCCCACGGTCCGAGCCCCGATCATCAGGCGCTCCTCAACGAACCAGTCCTTCGTGAGGTCACCGCCCCGGCCCACCTCGCCCAGCACCTGCTCCGGCCCCAGCCGCACGCCCTCGAACGCGAACACCGGGTGCTCGAACACGAACGTGTGCATGTACCTCGGCGCGCGGATCTGTCGCACGCCCGGGAGGTCCTTGTCGACGAGGAACACGGTCGGCAGCGAGGGATCGCCGTCGACGCTGGCGTGGACCATGATGAAGTCCGCCACGTCGCCGACCGTGACGTGCCACTTCTCCCCGTCGAGCACCCACCCCTCGCCGTCCCGCTTCGCGATCGTCCGGACCATCGACGGGTCGGACCCCGCGCCCTCCTCGGTGATCGCGTACGCATCGCGCCGTTCCCCGCGGCAGGCCGGCCGGAGGTAGCGATCCTTCTGCGGTTCGGTCCCGACCCGGAGCGGGATCGACGGCCGCCACACGACGTCCCACAGCGCGCCGGTGGCCTTGCCCATCTCCTCCTGCACCAGCACCTGCTGGAACAGGTCGAACCCCTGCCCGCCGTCGTCGACCGAGTGGTTGATGGCGTTCCAGCCCCCGTCGAGGACCGCGCGGCGGATGGTGGCCACGCTGCCGTCGGAGAGGCCACGGCGTTCCTCGCACTCCAGCTCGAAGGGGAACAGGAACTCCTCCGTGAAGCCCCGGGCCCGCCCCTGGAGGGCGGCGTCCTCCGGCGTCAGGGCGAGGTCCATCAGGGCCTCCCGGCGACGACGAGGGCATCGACCGCGACGGCGCCGTGCGCGCCCACGACGACCGGGTTGACGTCCACCGCGTCGACGAGGTCGCCGAGATCCTGCGCCAGAACCGACAGCCGCGCGACCGTCACGGCGAGGGCGTCCACGTCCGCCGGCGGGGCGCCCCGGACGCCGCGCAGCAACGCTGCCACGGCCAGCCCGTCGATCAGCCGTCGGGCACCATCCGGGTCGACCGGCGGCAACGCCATCCGCCGGTCCCGCAGCACCTCCACCAGCACCCCGCCGGCGGCCACGAGCACCAGCGGCCCGAACTGCGGGTCGCGGACGACGCCCAGCGCGATCTCGACGCCGGGCGGAGCCATGGCGGCCACCGTGGCCCGAGGCCCCAGCCGCGAGAGGTCCGCGTACGCCGCCGCCACCCCCTCCTCGTCGGCGATCCCCAGCCGCACGCCGCCCGCCTCCGTCTTGTGGTCGCGCTCGGCGGTCTTCACCACGACCGGGAACCCGATCCGCCGGGCGGCCCCGACGGCCTCCTCGGCTGCGGCGACGCGCTCGGCGCGGGCCACCGTCACGCCGTAGTCGGCGAGCAGCGCGAGCGACTCGACCTCCTCGAGCCGCCGGCCGCCCGTCAGCCGATCGCGCCACTTCGCGCGCACCTCCCGCGCCACGGGCTCCGGTTGGGCCACCGGTGGACGCGCCCGGAAGTCCCGGTCGGCGAACAGGTGCCGGAACGCGGCCAGCCCGGACCGCGTTCCCTCGAGCACGGGAACCCCGGCGGCCCGGATCGACCGGGCGTCGTCGGGGTCGACGGCGGCGCCGAGGTTGGACAACACGGCGAACGGCAGGCCGAGCTCCGGCCACATCGCCTTCGACACCTCGACGTACCCGCCCTCCGGCGGGTCCTGCGTCGTCAGGTCGACGACGAACGCCACCGCCGCCGCGTCGTCGTCGTCGGCCAGGGCCCGGATACAGTCGACGTAGATGCGCTCGCTCTCGTTGCCGGTCCCCCAGGCGTCCAGGGGGTTCACGGCCGGGAGCCCGGGCTCCAGGATCTGCTCCAGCCGCCTCGTCGTCGCCTCGGAGACCCGGGCGAACGGGACCCCGACGACCGCCGCCATGTCGACCAGGTGGGCGCGCTCGCCCCCGGAGTCGTGGATCGCGACCAGGCCCCCGGGCCGTGCCCGGCGCCCCGCCTGGAACAGCTCGAGCGTGTCGGCCATCTCGTCGAGGGACTCGACCCGGTGCACGCCGAACGCGTCGAACACGGCGTCGTACGCGGCGTCCTCGCCGGCCAGCGCGCCCGAGTGCGCCTCCACGAGCGTGCGCGACTCCTCGGCCCGGCCGATCTTGAGCGCGACGACCGGCACTCCTCGTTCCGCCGCGGCCCGGAGCGCGTCCACGAAGTTCTCCGGGTCGCGCGCCGACTCGAGGAACAGGCCCACCACGCTGGTGCTGTCCAGCGTGAGCGAATGGTGGAGGTAGTCCGCCATGGTCGTCGTGAGCTCGATCCCCGGGGAGACCACCAGGTTGAACCGGAGCCGGCGGTCGTTGTGGAGCACCGCCGAGAACACCGACCCCGAATGGGTCAGGAAGCAGATGCCGCCGGGCTCCAGGCCGGCCGGTTCGAGGAACCCGCACGCCCGCAGGCCGCGTTCGACGTTCAGGAACCCCATGCCGTTGCTGCCGCAGATCACCATGCCGGCCTCGCGGGCGATCGCGGCGAGCCGGTCCCGGAGCGGTGTCACGCCGGGGCGGGGTTCCTCGTACGTGCTGGCGAAGACCACGGCGGACCGTGCCCCCGCCTCCGCCGCGGCCCGGAGCTGTTCCTCCAGCCGGGCGTTGGCGACGCCGAGGATCGCCAGGTCGACCGGCTGCGGGACGTCGCCGATCCGCGCGAAACACGCCCGGCCCATGACCTCGTCGTAGGACGGGTTCACGGGGAATACGTCGCCCGTGTAGCCGCCCGTCTGCAGCTGAACCATCAGCTGCTCGCCGAACGATCCGGTGCGCGCGCTCGCGCCGACGACCGCGACCGACCGCGCGTCGAGCATGACATCGAGCGTCCCGATCGGTTCCGCGATGGCGAGCCCCTCCCGCCGGGGGCCGGCGCTCACCTCGACCTGCGGCTCCGCCCGGCCCGCTTCCGGTCCCGCATGATCTCGCGAACCGCGTGGTGGCCGGGGATGCCGCAGACGCCGCCCCCGCCGTGGGTCGCGCTGCTCGCCTGGTACAGCCCGGCGATGGGGGACCGGTAGTCCGCATATCCCGGCGCGGGCCGCATGTGGAACAGCTGCTCCAGCGACAGCTCGCCGTGGAAGATGTTCCCCCCGATCAGGCCGTACTCCTGCTCCATCTCGTAGGGCCCGATGACCTGGCGGTGCAGGATCGCGCCCTTGAGGTTGGGCGCGAGCTCCGTGTACGAGTCGATCACCCGGTCGGCATACGCCTCGAGCTCGTCGGTGTGGGGTTCCTCCGACCACTCGTGCGGGACCCACTGCGTGAACAGCGACATGACGTGCTTGCCCTCCGGCGCGAGCGTCTTGTCGAACACCGTCGGGATGCAGCCGTCGCTGAACGGCCGCTCGGCCCCGCGGCCCTCGCGGGCGTCGATGAACGCCCGCTCGAGGTGGTCGATCGAGAGCGACATCTCGACCGACCCCGTGTGGTGCTCGGCGACCCGGGTGCCGGGGTTGGCGATGAAGTCGGGGAGCTCGGCGAGCGCCAGGTTGATCTTCACGACGCCGCTCCGGGCCCTCCACTGCTCGATGTCGCGCACGAAGTCGGCGGGGAGCTCCCCGCGGTCGATGTGGTCGAGGAACGTGATCTTCGGGTGGATCGCGGTGACCACGAGCGGCGCGGTGATCTCCTCGCCGTCGCGCAGGGCCGCGCCCCGGACCCGGCCGTTCGACATCAGGAGCCGCTCGACGGGGGCGTTCGTCCGGATCGTCGCGCCGAACGACTCGGCCGCGCGCTGGCAGGCCTCGGCCACGGCCCCCATGCCGCCCTCGGCGAACCCCCAGTTCCCGAGGTGGCCGTCGCCGATGTCGCCGATGGAATGGTGCGCCATGACGTAGGCGGTCCCGGACTCGCGGGGCCCGGCCCACGTCCCGATCACGCCGTTGATGGCGAGCGACGTCTTGACCTGTTCGGACTCGAACCAGTCGTCGAGGAGGTCGGCGATGCTCATCGTGAACAGCCGGGTGATGTCCCCGACGCGGCGGACGCCGATGCCGCGGTACTTCCACACCACCTTGAGCTGGTCGATCAGGTCCCCGACCTTGAGCGATCCGACCTTCGGGGGCGTCTCCATCAACAGCGGCGCCATCACGTCAGCGATCCCCGACAGCCAGGCGTCCCACTCCGGCATCGCGTCCGCATCCTTCTTCGAGAACTTGGAGATCTCGTCGTGGTTCCGCTTCGCGTCGTCGGCGAATAGCTGGAGCGAAGATCCGTCGGGCCAGGCCTGGTAGTACGGCCCCATCGGGAACACCTTGTAGCCGTGGCGTTCGAGGGACAGGTCGCGGGCGATCGTGGGCGGCAGCAGGCTCATCACGTAGGACAGCGTCGTGACCTTGAACTCCGGGGCCTCCGGCCAGGGCTGGTCGGTCGCCGCCGCGCCGCCCGTCTTGTGCCGGGCCTCCAGCACCACGGTCCGCGCGCCGGCCCGGGCCAGGTAGGCCGCGGCGATCAGCCCGTTGTGCCCGCCGCCCACCACGATCGCGTCGTATGCGTTCGCCATCGGTCGCTCCGATCCGCCTTGAGATTGACTGAACGTTCAGTTTATTCTGGCTCCGCAGGGCCGCGCAAGCGCCACGACCCGAACGGGACACGGGGGCATGGCCCCTGCGATCATCCACCCGACATGGCTGGGAGCGGGATCGAATGAGCGGTCGCCGGAGGATTTCGGAGGAACGCAGGACGCAGATCCTCGAGGCCGCCGTCGACGTGATCGGGCAACGCGGCCTCGCCGACACGCGGATCGCCGACATCGCGGAGCGCACGGGGACGTCGTCCGCGCTCGTCGTCTACTACTTCCAGACGAAGGAGCGGTTGCTCGCCGAGGCCCTCGCCTTCTCCGAGGAACGCTTCTACGCGCAGACGCAGGATGAGCTCGACGTCATCCCGACGGCGATCGGACAGCTCGTCCGGCTGCTGCAGCTGTCGTGCGCGGCCGGCGCCCCCCGCGGCGAGTGGATCGAGGAATGGGTCCTGTGGCTCGATCTGTGGAGCCGGGCCTACCGCGATCCCGAGGTCGCGAAGGACCGCGAGGCCATGGATCTCCGGTGGCGCGAGACGATCGCGGAGATCGTTCGGCGCGGTCAGGCGTCGGGTGAGTTCACCACCGACGCCGACGCCGACGACTTCGCGTTGTTGCTGGCCTCGTTGGTGGACGGCCTGGCGATCCAGGTCGTGCTGCGGGATCCCGAGGTCACCGCCGCGCGGATGTTCCAGGTCTGCCTCGACATGGCCGCGCGGGAGTTGGGGTTCGAGATCCCGGCGGCGGTCCGCCCCAAGCGTTCGGCGAGGTCGCGGGCCCCACGCGGGGCCGGCGCCGCGGCGAAACGGACCGCCGATGGCTGAGCGGATCGAGGACCTGACGAACGGGTGGGCGCCGTTCCGACCGGAGGAGCTCGCGTCGGTGTTCCTGCCGCTCGGGACGAGCACCGGGCTCCCGGCGGTCGCGTACCGGTCGCCGGAGGTGTTCGCCTGGGAGGTCGACCGCCTCTTCGACCGGTCCTGGGTGTGCGCCGCCCGGTCGGCCGACCTCTCGGAGCCGGGCGACCAGGTCGCCGTCGCCGCGGGGTCGGAGAGCGTGCTGTTGGTGCGGGGCCGCGACGGGGCCCTGCGGGCGTTCTTCAACACCTGCCGCCACCGCGGCCACGAGCTGCTGGCCCTCGACGACCGGGCGTGTCGGGGGACGGTGATGTGCCCCTATCACGGGTGGGTCTACGACCTGGACGGCGGGCTCCGGGGTGCCCCCGGCTTCCACCGGCTCGACCGCGAGGAGTTCGCCCTCAGCGGGGTCCGAGTGGAGGAATGGCACGGTTGGGCGTTCGTGAACGTCTCCGGCGACGCGCCGCCGCTCGACGCGCACCTCGGTGACCTCGACGACCACGTCCGTCACCACGAGCCCGAGCGCCTCGTGGTGGGAGCCGAGCATCGCTACGTCGTCGAGTCGAACTGGAAGATCGCCCACGAGAACTACCACGAGTGCTACCACTGCTCGAACATCCATCCGGAGCTCTGTGTGGTCACGCCGCCCGACAGCGGCAGGGACCTCCGGCCGAAGGGCGTGTGGTCGGGTGGCTCGATGGACCTCCGCCCGGGGGCCGCGACCATGTCCCTCACCGGCGAGTCGCGGGCCTCGACGCTTCGTGGACTGTCGCCCGAACGTGCCCGTCAGGTCCTGTACATCGGCCTGCTGCCCAACCTCCTGCTCAGCCTGCACCCGGACTACGTGATGTCGCACCGGATCACCGCGCTCGAAGCCGGGCGGACCGAGATCGAGTGCCAGTGGCTGTTCTCCCCGGAGGACGTGGCCGATCCGGGGTTCGACCCGGGGTTCGCCGTGGACTTCTGGGACATCACCAACCGCCAGGACTGGCGCGCCATCGAGGGCGTCTACCGGGGGATGGCCTCGCGGGGGTTCGTCCCCGGTCCGCTCTCCGACCGGGAGGGGTGCGTCCGGCTGTTCGACATCCTCATGGCCCGGGCCTACCTGTCCGGCCGGCCGGTCGCCCCCGAGCCCGAGGACCTCGCCGAGTCGATCCGCTGAGGCCCGCCCTTCGGTTGCGCGATCCGGGAGGCCCCACTAGGGTTTCGGATTTGAACGGCCGTTCAACGTCGGCGGTACGACCGGAACACGTGCGGGGGCGGGTGGGTCGATGCGGCATCCACGGGAGCGGTTGACCCCGGTTGCGCCGGGGCGGGGGCTGAGCCGTCGGGAGTTCCTCCGGAAGGCGGCAGGCGGCGCCTTGGCGTTGCCGTTCGCCGGCGCGATCCTGGAGGCGTGCGCGCGGCCCGGGACGCTCCCGCCCGGCGTGGAGCCGTTCAAGCTCTCGCGGCCGAGCGACCCCGCCACCCTGCCGATGAACGGCGATCCCATCCCGAGCGGTCGCCCCACCGAGAGCGGCCCCCTGCAGCTCTACAACTGGTCCGAGTACATCTACCCGCGGGTCGTCAAGGACTTCTCGAAGCAGTTCGGCGTCGACGTCGAGGTGACGACGTTCAACAACATCGACGAGGGCCTCGCCAAGCTCCGCACCGGTCAGCTCCACGCGGACGTGTTCGTGCCCACGATCGACGTGCTGGGCAAGCTGGTCGCGGCGGACCTCGTCCAGCCCCTCAATCACGACTACATCCCCAACCTCGAGGCGAACG
>DATBHM010000268.1:0-21383 GCA_036557505.1 Actinomycetota bacterium
GGAGATGAGCCCCGCGGCCGATGGCCGCGGGCCTCGCGGCCCGACCGCTCCCCCCCGGAGACAGGCCGAGCCGGGCCCCCGCGGAGAACGCGGGCGGGTCGCCGGGTCCGGGCAGGGAATACGCCGCACGCGAGGCCCCGGATCCGGCCCCCCCATGGTGCACGCCCCGGGGGATGGCATCCACGGCCGTTCGGACCCTTCGGCCCCGCCGTCGGTCCATTGAGGGACCGAGGACTTCCGTCCTAGGTACGGGCTGAATGTCCGGCACCGATGGATTCAGGATGGTTTGGGCAGGTCATGCAACAGCCGCCGGAACATCCCCTCGAGCGTCTGCTCCGCGTACGGGTGGCTGGGGCTGTCCGTGATCATCACGGCCGCGGCGATCCGGAGGTCGCCCCGCTCCATGAACGCGATCTGGTGCTCGACCGCCCCGGTCCCCGACCCCCACCCGCCCTTGAAGAACAGCCTCCACCTGTCGTGGTGGAGCCGGCCGATCCCCCACCGCTGGGACGGCGTGATGTGCGCGAGGAGGTACCGCGCGTACGCGTCGTGGCGGGCCGGGATGTACCGGTCGAGGTGGAACATGAACCGCGCCTCCTCCCCGCTGGTGTCGCTCGACAGCCCCCACGGATGCGGCACGAAGTGGAAGTGGCGCATGCCGGCGAGGTTCGCCAGCCGGTACAGGCGACGGCCCCCCACGATCTCGGAGACGCGCGTGGCCGCAAGGTTGTCCGAACGCTCGATCATCGGCGCCAGCAGCGCCCGGTCCGAGGGCCGCAGGTCCCGGTCGCGCACCGAAGGCATGCGCAGATAGGCCACCATGAACATGACCTTCACCGTGCTGGCGAGGGGCACCGCGCGGTCGCCCCGCCATCCGTACACGTTCCCCTTCGGGCCGACGACCGTGAACGAGAGCTCGCCCCTCCGGGTGGCGGCGTAGTCCCTGGCCGCCTGGACATCGGGCGGCCAGGCCCACGCCGGCGAGGCGGCCACGATCAGGACGACGACGATCGCTGCGAGCACGGCGCACGTCCGGCGCATGGTCGCGGCGATCCTACGGCAGGGGGTCCTGGGGGCGTGTCGCCGGCCTGGCTCCCCCTGCCGTGCATGAGGCAGGCTCCGACGATGGCCGTCGGCGCGAACGCGCCCGCATCGGCGCGATGTCCCCGTTGCCCCGGCACATGCGAAGAGGCCGGGCCCGAAGGCCCGGCCTCTTCGTGTCGTCGCGACGCCGCTCGAGTTCCGGCGCTAGAGGGCGACCGCGCCCGCGATCTCCTTGGAGTCGCGGAGCTTGCGGAGCGCCTCGCGCTCGATCAGCCGCACGCGCTCCCCGGAAAGCCCCAGGACCTTCCCGGTCTCGCGCAGGCTGAGCGGACGGCCCGTGTGCAGCCCGTACCGCAGCTCCACCACGTGGCGTTCGCGCTCTTCGAGCACTCGGTCCACGGCCTCGCCGATCTCCTCGCGGAGCAGCGCGTCCTCCACCTCGGAGAACTGCCCTTCGGAGTCGGCCTCCTCGATCAGGTCGCCGAGCTCGGTCTCCTCCCCCACCGGGGCCTGCAGGGACAGCGGCTCGCGCCGCCCCATCTCCGTGAGGTCGTCGATCTCGTCGACCGTGGTGTCGAGGGCCTTGGCCAGCTCCTCCCGCGACGGCTCACGCCCCATCTGCTGCGCGAACTGGAACCGCGTCCGGTTGAGCTTGCGCAGGCGGTCGTGGATGTGGACCGGCAGCCGGATCGACCGCGAGCGATCGGCGATCGCGCGCGTGATCCCCTGGCGGATCCACCACGTCGCGTAGGTGGAGAACTTGAATCCGCGCCGCCAGTCGAACAGCTCGACCGCGCGCATGAGCCCGATGTTCCCCTCCTGGATGAGGTCGAGGAGCGGCAGCCCCTGGCCCTGGTACTTCCGGGCCACGGAGACCACCAGGCGGAGGTTGGCCATGATGAACCGCTGGCGCGCCGCCTCGGCCTGCCGGATGTCGGCCTTGGCCTTCATGATCGAGCGGTCGGAGCGCAGGCGGCCGGCATCGAGCCGTTCGCCGGCCTCCTTGCCCTTCTCGATGGTCATGGCGAGCATGACCTCCTCCTCCTTGGTGAGGAGCGGCTCTCGGGCCGCGGCCTCGAGGTAGAGGCGGAGATCGTCGGCGTCGTCGGTGCCCAGAGGGCGAGCGGGTTCAGCCATGTCGGTTCTCGGATTCCCTTCTTTGTCCAGTCTCTCCAGGTGCAACAGCGCCGTTCGAGCCGGAATTCCGGAGAGGCGCCTCAGCTACCCTTGGGCAGACTGAAATGGGCCTCGGGCGGCCACCTGAGGCAGCAGGCTAACACGGAGTGTTCCCCAACTCAAGCCCGACAATCCTCCGCCGCCCTGTTGCGTTTCCGTGGAAAGCCCCGTCTGGACTGTTCTTCGTCTGTTTTCGCACCGTTCATCCTGTGGCGGCAGCCCGAGGCGAGCGGCGCCGGGGGGACCGCAGACGCCCGGTCGGCGGGGCCATCAGACGCCGGATCCGGCGGGACGACCGTCACCTCGGGTCGATCAGCACCTTGACGCCCCCCGTGCCCTCCGCCTGGGCCTCGAACGCCTCTTGCACCTCCTCGAGCGGGCGCACCCCCGTGACCACCCGGGCCACGTCGGGCCTGCGCCCCAGGAGATCGAGCGCCGCCCTCATCGAGCCCCTCGACGGTCCGCTGATCGCGAGGGCGCGCTGTTCCTTCACCGACATCACGGCTGGGATGAACATCGCCGGCTCGAACGGGATCCCCAGGAGGGCCACCGTCCCCATGTGGCCGCACGCGTTGAACGCCAGCTGGACGGCCGGTGCCGCCCCCGAGCACTCGAACGCGAACCCCGGCCCGTGCAGGTCGACGGCGAGCAGCCTCCAGAACGGGTCCTCGGCGACCGGGTCGAACGTCGCCTCGCAGCCGAACTCCTCCCCGAGCGCCCGCCGGTCCTCCCGGACGTCCGAGCCGATCACCCGTGCGCCCCGGTCCACGAGCCCGGCCACCGTCAGCAGGCCGATGGCGCCGAGCCCCGACACGTAGCACAGGTCGCCCTCGCCGGCGCCCGCCTCGTGGACCGCACGCAGGGCGACCCCGAGCGGCTCGCAGAGGGACGCACCCCGGTCGTCGACCGCGTCGGGGACCGGGAGCAGCAGGTCGGGAAGCACGTTCACGGTCTCGGCGTAGCCTCCCCAGAAGTTGGGCGGGTTCAGGCAGTAGCGGGGATGGCCCTCGGTGCACCACAGGCACTCGCCGCACCCCCGGGCCGGGTAGTAGGTCACGCGCTGACCCGGCTGGAACCGCCCCGTGGGGTCCTCCTCGACGACGCCGCTGATCTCGTGTCCGGGAACGCGGTCGTCGCCGGCCAGGACACCGACCTTCCACAGGGACACGTCCGACCCGCAGATGCCGTTGTAGCGCACCCTGATCCGCGCCTCGCCGTCCCGGAGCGCGGGCGTCTCCACGTCCCGGACCTCGAATGCGCGGTAGCCGGTGAAGAACGCAGCCCGCACGCGGCGCATCGTAGCCGCGCGGGACACAGATGGCGCGGACACCAGGGCTCGAACGGGCGAGGATGGGCGCGGCCGATCCCGCCGGTCCTGACCCGCGACGGGTGAAGGAACGGGGAGGAGGAGCCATGGCTGCGGTCGAGACGGACGCTCGGACGGATGACGGCATCGTGAGGGGGCTGCCCCTCGTGCTGCTCCGCACCGAAGGCGCGGTGCTGCTCGCACTGTCGATCCTTCTGTACGCGAAGTTCGGAGGATCCTGGATCCTCTTTGTGGTGCTGCTGCTCGCGCCCGACCTCGGAGCCCTCGGCTACCTCCGGAACACTCGCGTCGGGGGGTTCACCTACGACATCGTCCACACGTACCTGCCCCCGGGGGTGCTCGCCGCGATCGGGGTGCTCGCCGGCAACAACCTGTGCCTGTCGGTGGCCCTCGTCTGGTTCGGCCACATCGGGATGGATCGCCTGGTCGGGTACGGCCTCAAGTACCCGGATGCGTTCAAGCACACCCACCTCGGGTGGATGGGAGGGCGCAGCAAGGCCCGCTGATCTACGCTTGGCTGCGATGGAGATTCGGCCGATCCGTCCCGAGGAGGTCACCCAGGCGTTGCCTTTGTTCGCCGGGTACCAGACCTTCTACGAGGTCCCAGACCCCAACGACCAGGCCAACCTGGCGTTCTTCTCGCGCTTCTGCGACCCGTCGGAGGCCGGGCTGTTGCTCGGGGCCTGGGACGGCGACGACCTGGTCGGCTTCGCGAACGTCTACTGGACGTTCTCGTCGACGCGGGCCGCGGACATCGCGCTGATGAACGACCTCTTCGTGGCCGAACGGGCCCGGGGCCGCGGATTCGCCCGAGCCCTCATCGATGCGTGCGCGGACGCGGGCCGGGCACGCGGCTGCGAGGCCCTCGCGTGGGAGACCGCGCCGGACAATACGACCGCCCAGCGCGTCTACGACGCCACGGGCGCCACCCGTTCGGAGTGGTACGCGTACGAGCTCGACCTGGACTGAGTTCGCCGTTCACGCGGCCCGTGGCTGCCACGCGGGCGCCCGGTCGTCGGCCGGACCCGAGGTCAGCCGCAACGACGCAGAAGCGTGGGGCTCGACGATCTCGATGTCTCCGGCAGGCGTCGGTCTCGAATTCGACACGAGCGCCAGCTCGCTCCCGTCGGGGCTCCAGGCCGGGTCGGACGGCGACCCGACCCCCGGGACCGGCGCTCGTGTGGGCGACCCGCCGCCCGGATCCACGAACCAGATGGAGTCCGAGCTCGCCGAGTCGGCCTGCCGGCTGCGGACGAACGCGACCGGGCTGCCGTCGGAACACCAGCTCGGATCGGAGTCGTCCGGTCCATCGGTGAGCCGACGCACCGAGAGCTTGCCGGCCCCCGCGTCGGCGATCCACAGGGAACTCGCGAGCGTGCCCGGAGTGCGCATCACGCGGGCGAAGACGACATCGGATCCGTCCGGCGACCACGACGGCGGACCGTGGGCGGCGTCGTCAAGCAGGAGTGCGCGTTGGCCGGACCCGTCCGGGCGCATCAGCCAGATCTGCGTCTGCGAGATGCCCTCGATCTTCGTCTCCGCGCGGAGATACGCGATCGACTCGCCGGTCGGAGACCAGGCCGGCGAGCGCTCGGAGACGTCCGGCGTGTTCGTGATGTCGACGGGGTTCGAACCGTCGGCGTCCATGACCCAGATGTCCCAGTCGCCGGAGCGGTCGCTCGCGAACGCGATCCTGCGGCCGTCAGGTGACCACGTGGGCTCCTCGTCGGCGGACGGATCCCGCGTGAGGTCCACGAGGTTCGAGCCGTCCGTCTCCATGGCCCAGACGTCCCAGTCGCCGGTTCGGTTGCTCTGGAACGCGATGTGCAGCGCGTTGGGGTCCCAGGGCGGCGGCGTCGGTCCGCTCGTCCCGCCGGTGGCCGGCACCGGCGGTCGACCGAGCGCGGACAGGCCGGCCACTCCCCCCGCCACCACGGCCACGATGGTGAGGGCCACGACCGACGCCGTGAGCGCCATCCGCCGCCTGGCCCGCCCCCGGAACCCCTTCGGCGGGCGGCCCGTCGGCGCCGCAGCCCCGGCGATCCGCTCGAGGCCCTCTCGGATATCGCGTTCGTCGTCCATCACTCGGACTCCTGTGCTCGCACGCTCGCCCGCAGGGTCTCCCTGCCCCTCGAGACGAGCGACTTCACGGTCCCGACGGCGCAGCGCATGACGTCGGCCGTCTGCTGCTCCGAGAGGTCCTCGTAGAACCGCAGCACGATCGCCGTCCGTTGGCGCGGCGGGAGCCGCAGCAAGGCCCGCCGCATGGCGTCGGCCTCCCCGAGGTCCCGACTCGCCGGCTCGGGGTCGCGGAGCCCCGACCGGCGGGCGAGGCTCGAGCGCTCAGCGCGACGCCGCCGATGGTGCGAGTTCGCGAGGTTCACCACGGTCCGGCGGAGGTACGCGTCGAACGCCGCGCGGTTCCTGATGTGGAGGAACCGGCCGAACAGCCGGAGGAACGCCTCCTGGACGATGTCCTCCGCCAGAGCCCGGTCCCCGGTGAGCAGGTACGCGACCCGCATCGCCCGGTCGGCGTGCCGCACGTACAGCTCCACGAGGACGTCGCCCTCGATCCGCTCGCCGCCTGCCGTGACCACCTCCGAGACGTGATGCATGCGCCCTCGAGATTGGAACGCACCGGGGCCCACCGGAGGTTGCCACGAGTTCGCCCGCGGGCCCCGTTCTACACTCGCGGCCACGTTCCGAAGGAGGTCGTGTGGCGGAACACGGCGGGATCCTCGCGGCGCGCGCACTGCAGGAGGCGGGCGTCACCACGCTGTTCGCGCTGCCCGGCGGCCACAACCTCCCGTTGTTCGAAGGTGCCCGCGTCGCTGGCATCCGACTGATCGACACGCGGCACGAGGAGAGCGCCGTGATGATGGCCGAGGGGTGGGCCCAGGCCACCGGCACGGTCGGCGTGGCCTCCGTGACCGCCGGGCCCGGATTCACCAACGCCCTGCCCGGCATCGCCGAGGCGAACAAGGCCGGAGCGCCGGTGGTGGTGATCTCCGGCCGGACGTCCCTTCGCCAGCGGGGCCGCGAGGCCGTGCAGGACCTCGACCAGCTGGCTGCGGTCGCCCCGATGACCAAGTGGCGCGACCAGTGCCTGGCCACCGAGCGCATCCCGGAGTACGTGCGGACCGCCGTGCATCATGCCAGGTCGGGGGCTCCCGGCGTCGCCTACCTCGAGGTCCCGCAGGACCTGTTCGGGGCCGCCGCGGAGCCCGCCGGGAAGCCGTGGCCGCAGGGGTTCCCGGCCGCCGCCCGGCCGGGTGGAGGGCCCACCGAGATCGAGCGCGCGGTCGCCGCCCTGGCCGCAGCGGCGCGGCCGGTGGTGCTGGCGGGCTCCGGTGCGTTCTTCGCCGGCGCGGGCGGGGCGCTGGGACGGTTCGTCGAACGGACGGGCATCCCCGTGATGACGACCAGCGCTGCACGTGGGCTGCTCGACGACGACCATCCCCGCTGCCTCGGCGGGCTCGTCCACGCGGGCATCGCCCTCGCGTCGAGCGACGCGGTCCTCGTCCTCGGCTCGCGGTTCAACGCGAACCTGCTGTGGGGCGGCGCACCCCTGTTCCCCTTCGAGGGGCGGGTCGTCCAGGTGGACGTCCGGCCGGAGCATCTGGGCGGGGAACGCCTCCCGGACGTGGCCGTCGCGGGCGACTGCACCGTCGTGCTGGACCAGCTCGTAGCGGCGTGGCCCGACGGGGACGACGCCGAGAGCCGGGCCGCGTGGGTCGAACAGGCGCGAGGCGGGGCCCGGATGAGCCACGACCAGTGGTCGGCAGAATGCGACCGTCCGGCGAAGGGCATCCACCCGGGGTGGCTGGCCCGGGAGACGGCGGCGTTCGCGGAGTCGCTCGGTGCGTGCACCACCGTGAGCGACGGCGGCGACAGCGTGCTGTGGGGGATCGCGTTCTTCCGCGCCCACCGGCCGGGGACCCAGCTGTACATCGGCAGCGCGTTCGGGACCCTCGGGATCGGGCTGCCGTTCGGGATCGCGGCGAAGGCGGCCCGCCCCGAGGAGCCGGTGATCGTGTTCACCGGCGACGGCGCGTTCGGGCTGTCGGCGATGGAGCTCGACACGGCCCAGCGGCACGGCCTGCCGGTCGTCGTGGTGGTGGTGAACAACGGCGGGTGGGGGGACGTCCGTCACGAGCAGCGGGCGTTCTACGGCGCCGAGGCCGACACCGGGGCCGTGCTCTCGGGGATGCGCTACGACCGGCTGGCGGAGGCCGTCGGCGGCCACGGCGAGCGCGTGACCGAACCGGGCCAGCTGCGCCCGGCCCTGCAGCGCGCGGTCGAGAGCGGCCGCGTCGCCGTCGTCGACTGCGTCACCGACCCCGACGTCATGAGCGACCTCATGAAGAACCTCGGCGGCATGGACGTGATGTAGGCCCGGAGGCGCTCAGTCTCCGAGCACTTGCGCGAGGGCTCGGGCCAGACCGTCGCCGCGGCGTGCGAGCTTGACGGCCCCGCCCAGCCCGAGCCAGGCCGACATCGCACGCAGCTCGTTCGCGAGCGGCCCCGCGACGGCGTGCGGGTCGCGTTGGTGCTCCTCGAGGTGCGCCGACTGCACCAGCAGCACGCCCTGCTTGCGGTCGGACTTGAGGTCGACGCGCGCGACGAGCTGTTCGTCCAGCAGGAACGGCAGCACGTAGTAGCCGTGTGTTCGCAGATGCGCCGGCGTGTAGATCCCGATGCGGTAGTGCATGTCGAACAGGCGCAGCGTCCGGTCACGGAACCAGATCAACGAATCGAACGGCGACAGCAGCGCCTGCGTGCGGAGCGCCCGGGGTGACTTCGCCTCGCGGTGGAGCAACGCCGGTTGCCTCCACCCCTCGACCTGCACGCGTCGGATGACGCCCTCCTCCTCCAGCTCGTGGATGCGCGGCCGCGCCTCCGGCACGCGGATGCGGAAGTAGTCGGCGATGTCGGCGACCGTCCCCACGCCGAGCGACCTCGCCGAGATCTCCAGGAGCTGTCGCTGGGCGTCCTCGGAGGTCGGCTCGGGTGCGTTCAGGTACTCGGCCGGGATGACTCGCTCGGGGATGTCGTAGCGGCGTTCGAAGCGAACCCGGGTGGCCGCCGCGACCTCGCCAGCCCAGAACAGGTACTCGATCGCGACCTTGCCGTCCTTCCAGTTCCATCCCCAGGTGTCGCCGGCCCGTTCGCCCGGATCGTGGAGCTCGGAGACGGACATCGGCCCGTTCGCACGCACGTCCTCGAGCACGCGCTGGATGTAGTCCGGCCGCTCACGAATCATCCGGGTCATCCGGCCCCACGCGTCGCCCTGGCTGGCGCGCGCCATGTGCCAGTGGAACAGCGGATACAGCCGAACGGGGATCAGCGACGCCTCGTGCCCCCAGTACTCGAACAGCTCCCGGTGACGGTACGCCATGTCGTCGAGCAGTCGCGTGTCGTACGCGCCCAGCCGCGCGAACACGGGCAGGTACTGCGACCGCTGCAGCACGTTCACGCTGTCGATCTGGATCAGCCCCACCCGATCGAACACCCGCCGCAGGTGCCGCCGCGTGACCGGACCGTTCGGCCTCGGGTCCGCAAACCCCTGCGCCGCAAGGGCGATCCGCCGCGCGCGAACGATCGAGAGGGAGTCCATCGGCCCGCGCAGGGTACCGGCCGGGCGCGACACCCGACGCGCGGCGGCCGCTGGCGCGGCTCAGGCCGTCGCGCGAACGGAGTACACGGGCGGCAGGTGGTCGGTCACCACCCGCCACGTGGCGCCGCCGTCCGCCGAGCCGAACACCTCGCCCGACTCCGCCCCGAAGTACAGCCCGAGCGGGTCCCCGCCGTCGTGTCCGAAGGCCTGCCGGAGGATCGTGAGGTATGCGTCGTCCTGGGGCAGGCCGGCCCCCCGCGCCGTCCACGTCGATCCGCGGTCGGTCGTCTCGTACACGCGCACGTGCCCGTCCGGCGTGACGCGATCCCGGTCGGCGATCAGCGGAATCACGTATGCCCGGTCGGGGTCGGCGGGGTGGACGACCATGGGGAACCCGAAGTTCGACGGCAGCCCGGGCCCGATGTCGTTCCAGGTCTCGCCGGCGTCGTCGCTCCGGAACACACCGCCGTGGAACTGGAGGTACATGGTCGACGGCTGGACCGGCGAGCGGTGCATGTTGTGCACGCACAGGTCGAGCGGATCCTCCACGTCGGCGGGCAGGTACGGCGCGGTGATGCCCTTGACGCCCCGGTGCCACGAGCGCCCACGGTCCTCGCTGATCCACACGCCGGCCGCCGAGACCCCCACGGCAAGCCGGTCCGGATCGCCCGGCCACAGCGCGATCGAGTGGAGCGCCAGCCCGCCGGCGCCGGGATTCCACTTCGGCCTCGTCGGGTCGTCCCACAGCGCGCGGTTCAGCGCCCACGACCGGCCGCCGTCCTCGCTCCGGAACAGCGCCGCCGGCGCGACGCCGGCCCACAGCACGCCATCCTCCTCACCGGGCTGGATGATCCACGTGCGCTCGACGGTCACGCCGGTGTCCTCGGGGAACGCGGGGCCGTCGGCCTGGGTCCACTCCCCCGTCGGGTCGTCGGCGAACATGACCCGCGGGCCGTACTGCCCGTCGGTGACGCTCGCGTAGTACGTCCCCGTCCGGCGGTCACGCACGGCGAACTCGACGTTCACGCCCACGAACTGCCGGGCCACGACGTCCATCGGGCCGCCCCGCTCGCCCCGGAGGACGAACAGCCCCTTGTGGGTCCCGACCAGGACCTCGGCGTCGGTCCCGCCGGAGATGTTCGGCAGGATGTGGATGGTGTCGCCGGCGGCGACCCTCTCCTCCCCGGACCTGGCGCGCTCGCCGTTCAGGAACACATTGACGTGCCGGCGGATGTGCCCCTGTTCGTCCCGGACCCACCCCACCAGCCGCGGATAGTCCCCCTCGAGCCGGCCGAGCACCTCGCCGACCGATCCGCCCGCCACGTCCACGGACGTCTTCCCGCCCGCGAGATCGCGGAGCGGCGAACGCAGCACCACCTTCGCCATGGCGTCTCCCCTTCGTTCCGGCATCTGCGAATCTAGCGACTCCCGACGGAACCTGAACTCATCGCTCGGTTTGGAGGTGATACGAACCGGCGATCAGGCCGGGACGGCGCGGGTGGTCGCCCACAGCCGGAGGGCGGCGATGTCCTCTGCCCGCGAGCGCGACAGCGGCACGGTCCCCTTCAGCTCGGCGACGATCGAGTCGGTCGTGACGTCGCTGTTCGCGGCGAACGCCCGGTACAGCGCCCCCACGACGGCGGCCTCGATCTCGGCGCCCGAGAACCCGTCGCTCGCCGCGGCCAACGCCTTGAGGTCGAACTTCGACGGGTCGCGGTGCCGCTGCGTGAGGTGCGTCGAGAAGATGGCCTCGCGCTCCCCCGGCCCGGGCAGGTCCACGAAGAAGATCTCGTCGAACCGGCCCTTCCGCAGGAACTCCGGCGGCAGGTGCGACACGTCGTTCGAGGTGGCGACCAGGAACACCGCGCTGGTACGTTCCTGCATCCACCGCAGGAACGTCCCCAGCATGCGCTGCGCGACCCCGCCGTCGGACTCGCCGCCCTGGGCGAACCCCTTCTCGATCTCGTCGATCCACAGCACCACCGGCGCCATGGCGTCGGCCTGATCGAGCGCCTTCGCGAGGCGCCCCTCCGACTCGCCGACATACGAGCCGAACAGCCGCGCCGGGTCCAGCAGCGCGAGTGGCATGTTCCAGGACTTCGCGACCGCCTTCGCCATCATCGACTTCCCGCATCCGGGGACGCCGGTCAGCAGGATGCCGCGGGGCGGATCGATGCCGAACGCCTCGGCGCCGGGCGACATGGCCTTGGCTCGTGTGGCGAGCCACTCCTTGAGGTGGTCCATGCCGCCGACCTGGCCGATCGTGCCCTCGGTGTCGACGATCTCGAGCGACCCCGATTCGGCCTCGGTCTCGGCGCGATCCCTGCGGATGCCCTCGACGTCGCTCCCGTCGAGTGTGCCGTCCGTGGCGGCCCGCCGGATCAGGCGCTCGGCCTCGCCGGTCGACATCCCGCGCACCGCCTCGACGATCTTCTGAAGGTCGTCCGGGCTCACGTTCACCTTCACGCCGCCGGCGGTCAGGTCGTTCAGAACGCCCTGGACGACGCCCTCCAGCTCGGTCGGGCTCGGCGTCGGCTCGATCCACGGGAGCGCCAGGTCGGACAGGTCGTCCGGAACCGTGTGGCCGCTCCCGGTGACCACGAGGGTCTGACCCTGCCGCGCCGCCTGTGCGATCTCCTTCACCCGCCGCAGGAAGATCGGATCGGCGAACAACCGCTGCCCGTCCTCGAACACGAACACCCCGGGATCGGTGAGCGTCTGCACGAACGCGAGCGCCTTGTTGGGGTCGACCGTGTCGTACTGCGCCTGGAACCCCATCCGGTTGAGGCCGCGGGTCGCCGACCACGTCCAGGTCGGTGCGTTCACGGCATCGGCCGCCGCCCGAAGCAGGATGAGGAACCTCGGCTCGTCCCGCGCCTCCACGATGAGGAGCGGATACCTGGAGGTCAGCAAGGAACGGAGGTCGGCGCCCGGATCCATGGCCGGAGCAGTATGCCAATCCGCGGGCCCCGGCGGACGGAACCGGCCGATATTCGGTCCCGAGCTTCAGCGCCGTCGCATCCGGCAGGCGTGGCTGGCGCGGGGGCACGTCGGTGCTGTCGGAGGAGACCCCTCCGGTGCGAACATCCGGGTATGACACGGCCGGTGGGCAGGCTCGACGAGGGCTGGGTGGCGCTCCGGCGCGGCGACCCCGACGCGGCGCGGGCGGTGTTCGAGCCGGCCCACGCGCGATCCCCGACGGGGGAGACGTTCGAGGGGCTCGCCCGCGCCACATACCTCGAGCTCGACTTTCCCCGCGCCATCGGACTGTGGGAGCAGTCGTACGCCGCCTACCGGGAGGCCGGCGACCGGCCGGGGGCGGTTCGTGTGGCCCGAACCCTGGGAGGCATGTACGGCTCCCTGGTCGGCGACGGGGCCGTCTGCGCCGGCTGGATCGCCCGGGCGCGTTCGCTCATCGGCGGAGAGGACTCGGGCGAGGCCGGATGGGTGGCCCTGACTGCCGGGATGTTCGAACGCGACCGCGCCGCGAAGAACGAACGCTTCCGCGAGGCGCTCGATGCCGGGCGTCGGATGAGCGACGCCGACCTCGAGTTCACGGCCCTCGCCTACCTGGGCGCGAGCCTGGTGCACGACGACCGGGTCGACGAGGGGATGCCGCTCCTCGACGAGGCGCTCGCGGCGGTCGCCGGCAGCGAGGTCGACGACTTCATCGTGCTCGAGGAGATCTTCTGCCAGCTCTTCGCGGCGTGCGAGCTCGCGCACGATGTGGCGCGAGCGGACCAGTGGATCCGGGTCGGGGAGGCCATCGCCGAACGGCGCAGGCTCCCGGCCGTGTCGGCGTTCTGCCACACGCACTACGGCGGCGTGCTGACGGCCGCGGGACGGTGGCCGGAGGCGGAGGCGACCCTCAGCGATGCCGTTCGCGAGTGGGACGTCGGCGGACGGCGCTCGACGCTCGGCGACGGGGCACTCGTTCGCCTGGCCGACCTGCGCGTCCGGCAGGGCAGGTTCGAGGAGGCCGAACAGCTCCTCGAGGGATACGACGTCGATGCGAACGTCGAGTCGGCCCGTCCGCTCGCCGCCCTCCACCTGGCCCTCGGGCGCACGGCGCTGGCCCTGGACGTCCTTCGTCGTGCGTTGTCCCAGCTGACCCCCTCGAGCGCCGCGGCGGCCCCGTTGCTCACGATCGTGGTGGAGGCCGACGTGGCGGCGGACCGCCTCGACGACGCGGAGCGCGCCGCCGGCGAGCTCGAGGCGTGCTCGGCCCGTCACCCCGCCGACGACTACCTCCGGGCGGCGGCCTCGCTCGCCCGCGGCCGCGTGTGCCTCGCGACAGGCACCGGCGACCCGGACGCGTGCTTCCGTGACGCCCTTTCCGGGTTCGCCCGGGCACGCATGCCGGTGGAGCTGGCCACGACCCGTCTGGAGCTCGCCGCGGCCCTCGCCGTCAACCACCCGGAGGTGGCACAGGCCGAGGCGCGGGCCGCGCTCGACACGTTCGAACGGCTGCATGCCGCGCGGGACACCGACGCGGCCGCCGCGCTCCTGCGCTTACTCGGGGCCCGGCCGGGCTCGGGCCGACGGAGCGCCGGCGCGCTGACGAAGCGCGAGGCCGAGGTCCTCGAGCTGCTCGGCCACGGGTTGTCCAACCCCGAGATCTCCGATCGCCTGTTCATCAGCCGTAAGACGGTCGAGCACCACGTGGGAAACATCCTCGCCAAGCTCGCCCTTCGCAGCCGCGCCGAGGCTGCCGCGTACGCGGCGCGCGCGAAACCAGCCTCGAAATAGGGGAGTTCCCCGATCCGCCCGCGGCCGGCCGGCGCCATCGTGAGCCTCGTTCGCCGAGCCGTTGGGAGGATCGTATGACCCAGTACGACGCCATCGTCGTTGGAACGCGCTGCGCCGGCGCCCCCACCGCCATGCTGCTCGCCCGGCGGGGATACCGGGTGCTGGCCGTGGACCGGGCGTCGTTCCCGAGCGACACGCTCTCCACGCTGCTCATCCACGCCCCGGGGGTCGCCGCCCTCCGCCGGTGGGGGCTGTTGGACCAGGTGCTGGCCTCGAACTGTCCCCCGATCGGAAGGTATTCGTTCGACTTCGGGCCGTTCACGATCGCGGGGACGCCGCGGCCCTCCGACGGCGCCGCCATCGCGTGCGCCCCCCGGCGGACGGTCCTCGACACGGTCCTCGTGGAGGCGGCGGCCCGCGCCGGGGTCGAGGTGCGCGAGCGGTTCAACGTCGACGAGGTGATCACCGAGGACGGCGCCGTCACCGGCATCCGCGGCCATGGTGCCGACGGGAAGGTCGTGATCGAGCGGTCCCGCGTCGTGATCGGCGCGGACGGCCGGAACTCGCACGTCGCCGCCGCGGTCCGCCCCGAGCAGTACGTGGACAAGCCAAAGCTCCAGTGGGCCTACTACACGTTCTGGAGCGGCCTTCCGGTCGACGGCGTCGAGACGGTGATCCGCCCCGACCGGGGCTGGGGAGCCATCCCGACGAACGACGGTCAGACGGTCGTCGTGGTCGGCTGGCCCCGCGCCGAGGCCGAGGCGTACCGCGCCGACATCGAGGGGAACTACCTGAAGACGTTCGAGCTCGCCCCCGAGTTCGCCGAGCGCGTCCGCGGCGCGTCCAGGGAGGAACGTTTCACGGGCGGGGGGGTCCCGAACTTCCTCCGGAAGCCGTTCGGCCCGGGGTGGGCGCTCGTCGGGGACGCGGGCTGCACGAAGGATCCCATCACGGCCCAGGGGATCAGCGACGCCTTCCGCGACGCGGAGCTCTGCGCGACCGGGCTGGACCGGTTCCTCGGGGGGACGCGACCGTTCGACGAGGCGATGTCCGAGTTCCACCGGGCACGGGACGCGATGGAGCTGCCGATGTTCGAGTTCACGTCCCAGCTCGCGACGCTCGAACCACCCCCGCCCGAGATGCAGCAGCTGCTCGGCGCGGTCGCCGCCGGCCAGAGCTCGATGGACGACTTCGTGAGCGTCGTGGCCGGGACCCTGTCGCCGGCCGAGTTCTTCGATCCGGCCAACGTGGGGCGGATCATGAGCGGGGCAGCCGCGATGTCGTCTTGATCGACGATCGACGTGGTCGGCACGGCGCCTCCCGCCGGTCGGCCGGCGAGGACATCGAACGGGACCAGGGGGCGCGCGGCGGTAGGCTTGCCGGCGCCCATGGACCCGTTCGCCGGCCTCCCGGAGCTCCGGACCGTCGACCTCGACGGCCCCGTCGCCTATCGCGAGTGGGGGTCCGACGCCGGGCCGGGCAGCCCGACGTTCGTCTGCATCCACGGCCTGGGCGGCTCCCACCTCAACTGGATGGGCGTCGCGCCCGGGCTGGCCCGGTCCGGCCGCGTGCTCGCGCCGGATCTCATCGGGTTCGGGTTCACACCCCGCGCGGCGCGAAGCTCGAGCCTCCCCTCGAACCGCTCCCTGCTGTCGCGGTTCATCGCCCGGATGGCCGAACCGCCCGTGGTCCTCGTGGGGAACTCCATGGGCGGCGCGATGGCCATGCTGCAGGCCGCCTACGAGCCGTCGTCGGCGGCGGGCGTGGTCCTGACGAGCCCCGCGCTGCCCTGGGAACGCGGGGGCATGCCGTCCGCCCTGATCCTCGCGGCGTTCGCGATGTACCGGATGCCCCGGCTGGGCGAGTGGTTCGTCCGGGCCAGGAACGACCGGCTGGGCCCCGAACGCATGGTCGAGATCGGCTTCCGCCTGGTGATGGCCGACCCGGCGCGCGTCGACCCCGCGCTGGTCGCGGCCCACGTCGAGTCCGCCCGGCTGCACGCCGCCGATCCCGACTCCATCCCCGCGTTCCTCGAGGCGACCCGATCGATGCTCCGCACCGGGGAGCGCCGCGAGTTCATCGACGAGCTGTTCGACCGCGTCCGCGTGCCCGTCCTGGTGATCCACGGCGACCAGGACCGTCTCGTGAACGTGGCCCTGGCGCGCCGGGCGGCCGGCGGACGGCCCAACTGGAAGCTGGTCGAGTTCGCGGGCGTCGGGCATGCCGCCCAGATGGAGGTCCCGGCCCGCTGGGTGGCCACGGTCGAGGACTGGCTGGACTCGACCGGCATCGCGCGGGTCGATCGCGCCGACGCGGTCTAGACGCCCGCGGCCTTGGCCAGCTCGTCGACCGATTCCTCGAGGGACACGGCCAGGAAGTCGATGTCGGGAACCAGGTCCCAGTCGCCGGTGAACCCGAAGCCCATCGTCCCGGCGAGCGAGGTCACCGCGATCGACAGCCCGACGTTCTCGGCCGTCGGCATCACGGGGTAGGCCGCCAGCAGACGGGCGCCGGCGACGTACATCGGCACCTGCGGGCCCGGGACGTTCGACACGACGACGTTGAACCAATGCCCCCGCGACACCAGCCGGGCCGCCATGGCGTGCAGCGTCGGCGGCGCGTAGGTGCTGAGGTTCATGATCCTGTCCGCGCCGACGGCCATCATCGACTCCTTGAGGTCCTTCGTGGCCGCCGTCACGCGGTGCAGGCGGTTCACCGGGTCGACCGGCCCGACCGGCAGGTCGACGAAGATCATCGACACGCGGTTGCCGAGCGCCATCTTCTCGTCGTCGGCGCGCACGCTGACCGGCACCATCGCCCGGAGCGTCCGTCCCCGCGTCGTCTCGTGCCGCGCCCGCATGAGCTTCGACAGCGCGCCGGCCACGACCGCCAGCACGACGTCGTTGACCGTCCCGCCGGCGGCGTTCTTGATCGCCTTGAACCGTTCGACCGGCGAGTCGGCCATGGCGAACCGGCGGTTCGGTCCGACCCTCCCGTCGAACGGCCCCTTCGGCGGGGCCCCCAGTCCCAGGATCTCGCGGACGCCCCCCAGCGACCGCCCGATGCTGCCGGCCATCCGCACGGGAGCCCGGACCAGCGTGTTCATGGTCTCGCCGATCAGCGCCACCGGGTTCCGGAGCTGTTCGGCGACCGCCGTCTGGAGCAGCTGCGAGCGTGACGGCTCCTCCTCGGGAACCCACGGCTGGGGCACCGGCACCAGCGGCTCCGGCGAGAAGTCGAACAGCACCGTGGCGATGTCGATGCCCGAGATCCCGTCGATCATCGCGTGGTGGACCTTGGTGAGGAGGGCCACGAGGCCGTCCTCCATGCCCTCGATCAGGTACATCTCCCACAGCGGCTTCGACCGGTCGAGCGGCCGGCTGGCCACCCGCTGGACGGAATGCGCCAGCTCCTTGCGCCCCCCGGGCGCCGGCAGCGCGGCGCGCCGGATGTGGAACTCCACGTCGAACTCGGCGTCGTCCACCCACACCGGGCGTGCGGCGTTCCACGGGACCTCGACCACCTTCTGACGGAACCGCGGCACGAGATGCAGCCGCGACGTGATGACGCGCGCGAGCTCGTCGAACGAGAGCTTGCCCCCCGGCAGGTTCGAGGGATCGAGGACGCTGACGCCACCGACGTGCATGTGCATCGCCGGCCGTTCCAGGTAGAGGAACGACGCGTCGAGGCCGGAGAGCCGTTGCGCAGCCATCGCGAGGGAACGGTACGCCCTGGGCCTTCCGGCGCTCAATCCCTCCGGCGGCACCCGGGAGAGCCGTCGGCCGTGTGCGTTTGCGTAAAACGCCGGTTCGCGCAAAGGATTGGTCCGGCGCCCCAACCGCACAGGAGGTACCGCATGCGGCGGATCCTTGCTGTATCGGCGGCGGCGCTCGTGATCGCCGCGTTCGGCTCCATCGACGCGTCGGGCGCCCACGGCAAGCCCAAGGTCGACTTCCTCGGGCGCGCCAGGGCCGGGGCGAACACCGCCCCCGTCACCCATTGGTGCAATACCAATGGGGTCACCTGTACCGAGCCCTATCAGAACTGGGAGGACTTCTCCTGGTTCGACCGGGTCAGCAAGCAGGTCAACATCAACGAGTACATCGGGCACGACGAGCCGTCCCTGCTCTTCTACTCACACAACGCGGGGGCAGGGAACAACCAGACCTATGACCTCACGCTGCCCAAGGAGCCGACGGTCACGCCCAGGCAGGACGGTGGCGGCGGATCGGCGAACTTCCAGATCCGGCCGACCTTCTGGCTGGGGATGGCGATGTGCGACGACGAGTCCGCGCCGAACCCCGACTACCCGGGGTCCATGTATCCGGCGTCGACGCACTGCACCCCCGACAGCGACAGCAACATCTTCATCGGCGAGGACCCGACGGACGCGTCCACCTACATGGGCGCGCACCCCGGGACGGCGTTCATGGAGATGCAGTTCTACCCGCCGGGGTGGGTCCCGTGGCCGCTCGGGACCAGCTGCGACGCGACCCAGTGGTGCGCCGCGCTGAACATCGACAGCTTCTCGCAGGACATGAACACGAACGCCGTCAACAACAACGACTGCCTGAACTCGGCGGGCCTCGAGCCGGTGAACTTCGCGTTCCTGACCCCCACCGGCACGTCGGAGACGTCGGCGGATCCGCTCAACAACGCCCGGTTCACGCCCACCTCGGACACGTACCTGATGGGGGGCGGCGACCGCATCGAGGTCGGCATGCAGGACACGTCCGACGGCTTCACCGTGCGCCTGGACGACCTCACGACCGGGACGCACGGCTCGATGGTCGCCAGCGCGGCCAACGGGTTCGCGTCGGTGAACTTCGACCCGTCGGCGTCCTCCTGCTCGATCACGAAGCACGCGTTCCACCCGGCGTACAGCACGTCGAGCGAGAACACCCGCGTGCCGTGGGCCGCGCACAGCTACAACGTCGCGATCTCCGACGAGATCGGGCACTTCGAGTACTGCAACAAGGTCCGGGCCGACGCCATCCTCTCCTGCGCGGACCCGGGCGGGTTCGACACCAACACGCACGAGCCGGACACGGGCGACGACAACGCCTGCCTGCCGATCCCCGGGGTCCCGTCGACCGACTCCCTGCTGATCAAGGTGAAGGGATGCCTGGGGTCGTTCGGCGACAGCGACCTGGACTTCGACGGCGTCTCCTACGACGACCACGCGTGGCCCGGGTCGACGTCGAACGAGGCGGTCAACAAGGCGCTCGCGTCGAGCGCGCTGCAATTCAACAGTCCGACGTTCTCGGGCGGCCAGAACTACGGTCGGGTGGCGTTCGAGGCGGACCTGCCCCGGATCGAGGACTTCCGGCCGGACGCGCCGTTCGGCGGCGTGACGGTGAACTGTCAGCGGTTCATCTCGAATCCGTCGGACCCGCACCCGGGCCAGGACTGCGTGAAGCCGCCGCCGCAGTCCCGCTTCTATCCCACCTACAGCACCGGCACGCTCAACGGACAGTGCACGTGGCAACTCGGCGGGAAATACCTGCCCGGGACGACCAACCGATTCGGCGGGATCAACGAATGGGGCCCGCTGCTCGTGAACCGGTACCCGGGGACGGACAGCTCGGGGAGCCCGGCCGTCTCGACGCGGTTCAACAACTTCCGGCAGGTCCTGCCGCAAAACCCCTGCCCGACAGAGGCCAGCTAGGAGGCCACGGCGATCGGGGCCCGGCGCGTCCGGCGCCGGGCCCCGCTCCCGACCGGACCGATGCACCGGCCGGGGACGGCCGGTCGGTTGGACGGCGCCCGTCGGCTCAGGTCGTCCCGGACATCTCGCGCCACGTCGCCGGGAGCACGTCGATCACCACGTCCAGCTCGCGCTGGATCGCCCCGATGCGTTCGGGACCGTCGTCGAGCGCGCCCCGCTTCGCGGCGTCCTC
Organism: Actinomycetota bacterium; assembly: GCA_036557505.1. Lineage (GTDB taxonomy): Bacteria > Actinomycetota > UBA4738 > UBA4738 > JACQTL01 > DATBHM01. The sequence continues at coordinate 19,814 of DATBHM010000268.1, forward strand.
GAGCTCGCGGCTCCGCTCCGCGAGCGCGCCGGCGCCGAACGTCGCGGCGTTCGACTTCAACGTGTGCGCCGCCCGCCGGACCGCCTCGGCGTCGGCCCGGTCGAGCCCGGCGCGGGCCGCGGCGAGCAGGCCCGGCGCGTCCACGGCGAACTGCGCGATGAGGTCGGTGACGAACTGATCGTCGCCCCCCACGCCATCGGCCAGGCGTTCCAGGGCCCGACGGTCGATCGCGCCGTCGGCCGGCCCGGGCGCCGGGCGGGCGGGCACGGCGACGGCGCGGCGCGGCGTCCGCTTGATGGCGGCCACCAGCTCGTCCACCCGGATCGGCTTGGCCACGTAGTCGTTCATCCCTGCGGCCAGGCAGCGCTCGCGATCGCCGCTCATGGCCTCGGCCGTCATCGCGACGATCCACGGGCGTTCGCCCTCGGGCCACCGCTCGAGGATGCGCCGCGTGGCCTCGAGGCCGTCCATCTCGGGCATCTGCACGTCGGAGAGCAGCAGGTCGTAGGGCTGTCGCTCCAGCGCCTCGATCGCCTCGATGCCGTTCGCGGCGACGTCCGCGCGATAGCCGAGCTTCTCGAGCAGCCGGATCGCGAGCTTCTGGTTCACCACGTTGTCCTCCGCCAGGAGGACCCGCAGCGGGTGCCGCGAGGCGAGGTCCTCGTCGAGCGCGCTGTCCGGTCCCCGGTCCGACTCGTCGGCGGCCGCTCCGAGCACCGTCGAGATCGCGCCGTGCAGCGGCGACGCCTTGATCGGCTTCGTCACGACCGCGCCGATGCCGGACGCCGCCCACCGCGGGTCGGCCGCGACGTCGTGCTGGCTCATCGACGTCGCCATGATCATGGGGAGCTGCGGGAGCCGTTCGTGGATCCGCGTCGCGAGATCCAGTCCGTCCATCCCCGGCATCAGCATGTCGAGAACGGCGATATCCACCGGCTCGTCGTCGAGCGTCGCCAGCGCCGCCCGGGCGTCGGGGGCGACGACCGAGCGCATCCCCCACGCGCCCAGCAGGGCGGCCATCAGGCGCCGGTTCGTCTCGTTGTCGTCGACCACGAGCGCGCGGCGACCGTCGAACGAGCCGTCCCGCCGGAGCGCGGTTGGCGTCATGTCGGTCGCCTCGGCACGGAGCGTGACGTGGAACGTGCTCCCCCGGCCCGGCACGCCGGCGCTCTCCGCCCAGACGTTCCCGCCCATGAGCTCGGCGAGCCTCCGGCTGATGGCGAGCCCCAGTCCGGTCCCGCCGTACCGCCGGCTGGTGGACACGTCGCCCTGGCTGAACGACTGGAACAGCCGCGCCGCCCGGTCCGGCGGGATGCCGGTCCCGGTGTCGCGGACGGTGAGGTGGTACTCGACCGAGCCACCCGACGACGTCCCGCCAGCGGTGACCACGATCTCGCCGGTGTCGGTGAACTTCGCCGCGTTGTTCAGCAGGTTCAGCAGGATCTGGCGGAGGCGGCTGACGTCGCCCACGGCCGTCTCGGGCGTTCCCGGCTCGATCTCGTAGGCGACCTCGAGGCCCTTGCGTGCCGCGACCGGGCCGATCAGGTCGGCCACCGACTCGATGCAGGCC
>DATBHM010000269.1:0-12972 GCA_036557505.1 Actinomycetota bacterium
ACCTTTCGCGCGGACAGCCACGGCGTCGATGCAGTATGCCGCGTTCACGCCGCGACCGTGTTCCGGCGCAATCCGGGGAGCTCGGTCGTGGCTCAGGACGACAGGGCCGTCGCCTCCGCCAGCAGCCGGTCCGTCTCGTCCACGAGCCGGACCGCACGCAGGCCCACCGCGATCTCCCGGCCGGAGCGGAGCGAGCCGACCGCCTCCTCGGCCCGGCCCAGCGCGAGCAGCGACCGCCCGATCCCCAGGAACGCATGGGCCCGCTCCAGGACGTGGTCGTAGGTCTCCCAGATCCCGCTCGCCCGCCGGTGATGCTCGAGGGCCCGGGCGGGGTCGTCCTCCCCCTCCGCGATCGAGGCGGCGAACGATTCCTTGAGGCCGGCGATCCGGGGGCCCATCTCGATGACGATCCGGTCCGTCAGGGCACGGGCGCGCGCGACGGCGCCGCCCCGGACGAGCACCCTGATCCCCTCGAACCAGAAGTCCGGCCCCCAGGCGGGAAGATCCCGATCCTCGACCTCGGCCATGAGCTCGAGGGCGGCCTCGCCGTGCCCGAGCTGATCCTCGACGTACGCGGCAGCGGTCAGCGCCGGGACGAGGATCTGCGGGTCCTGGATGTGCCGCGCCCGGTCCAGCATGTCGGGAACTTCCGCGGACACCTCCGCGAGACGTCCCCGGAGGGCCAGGACGCGAACGCGGAAGGGGATGGGCAGGACGCTCGTCTGGCTCGTCCAGTTGTCACGGCGGACGACCGCGTCGGTCACCTCGATGATGCGGTCCCACTCCCCGAGGTCGAAGAGCGCCCACGTGGTCTGGCCCATCGCCCACGTGGCCATCCCGCGGAGTCCGCGGCGCTCGGCGTAGTCGATCGCATCCGTGTACGCCTGCAGGGCCTCGGCCGGCCCGACGTACTCCCAGAGCGCATCACCGAAGTTGACGTACGCCGCGGGCGCCTCCGGGAGGCCGAGCTCCCTGCTGATCCGGACCGCCTCGCGGAGGTTGGCGATCCCCCCCTCGCTGTCGCCGAGCTCCTGCCGCGCCGCACCCCGGAACTGCAGCGCCCGGGTGCCCATCTCGGTCATGCCGAACCGCTCGCCCAGCTCGATGGCCTTCTCCGCGTACTCGAGGCAGCGGGCGGAGGCTCCCTCCAGCATGAAGTTGCCGGCGGAGGTGGTGTAGGCGCTCACGAGCTCGCGGCCGGGCGGCCGCCGTTCGAGGGCGTCGATGAGATCCGCGAGCACCGCAGACACCCTCGCGGTCTCCCCGAGCTGACGCAGCGTCGTCGTCCACACGAGCGTGGCGTCGGTCGCGCCCGTCTCGTCGCCGGCGGCCTCGAGCAGGTGGATGGCCTGTTCGGAGATCTGGGCGGATTCGCGGAACTCGCCCCGGCGCATCAGCAGCTTCGCGAGCAGGGCCAGCGAGGGGCCTCGCTCCGCCTCCGGCGCGAGCTGAACCGCCGCGCTCGCGAACTCCGCGGCCCGGCCCTGGTCGAGGGGCATCGTCCGTTCGGCCGCGAGGAGCAGGATCCGATGGAGCGCTCGTTCGAGGTCCCGGATCTCGGAACCGGGTGTCCGGCCGGCCGCGCGCGCGAGGTCGAGCGCGACCCGGTAGTGGTGGGCGAGCAGCTCGGCGAAGTCGCCGACACGCTCGCCGGCCATCGATTCGATCCAGGCCGCGGCGGCCCGGTGCCGCCGCACCCGAGCCGGGCGGGGGAGCTGGCCGTACGTCACGTCCCGGACGATCGCGTGCCAGAAGGCGTACTCCGCCTGCCCGTCGACGGATGAACGGCGGGCCGGCCGGATCAGCTCCGTGCGGGCGAGGTCGTGCAGCCCCTCCCGGACGTCGCGCTCCTCCCGACCGCCGAGGGCGGCGACCGCGCCCGACCAGAACACCTTCCCCACCACGGACGCGTCCTGGAGCATCGCCTTCCGATCCGGCGGGAGGGTGTCCAGGCGCGCGGCGATGATCGACTGGACGGTGTCCGGGACGGGGACGGGCTCGTCCGCCACGAGGGTCCAGGCCTGGCCCCTGCGCCGGAGGATGCCCCGGTCGACCAGCATCCTGACGAACTCCTCCGCGTACAACGGATTGCCACCTGCCCGCTCCAGGAGCAGCGACTGCGTCTCTGCCGGGAGCACGGCCTGGTCCAGCAGCGACGAGATCAGCCGGGATGTGTCGTCGCCGGAGAGCGGAGTGAGCGACAGCGTGACGGAGTTCCGTTTGCCGCCGCCCCATCCCGCATGGACCTCGTACAGCTCGGGCCGCGCCGTGCAGACCACCGTGAGCGGAACACCGCTCGACCACTCCACGAGGTCGTCGACGAATTCCAGCATCGCGGGATCCGCCCAATGGAGGTCCTCCAGCACGAGCACCAGCGGCCCCGTCGCCGCGACCTGTTCCAGGAACGCGCGCCACGCGGCGAACGACTCGGATCGGGCGGAGGACGGCGCCCCGGCGTCCTCGAGGCCGATGAGCGGCGCGAGCCGGGCCCGGAGCCACTCCCGGTCCGGCTCATCGGCCAGCAGGGCGACGGATTCGGCGAGCTTCTGGGCGGCCTCGGCCGGGCCGTCCGACTCCAGGATGCCCGCATGGGACTTCACGACCTCGCCGAGCGCCCAGAACGTGACCCCGTCGCCGTACGGAAGGCATCGGCCCTGCCGCCAGGTGACGAGCTCAGGCAGGTCGTCGACCCAGGCCTGGAACTCGGCGACCAGGCGGGTCTTCCCGACGCCGGGCTCGCCGGTGATCGTGACGAGTTGCACGCCGGGGTCCCGGACCGAGCGGAGCAGGGTCTGCTGGAGCAGCCCCAGGTCCTCCCCCCGGCCGACGAACGGCGTCCGTGGGCGTTCGACGTCGACGCCGTACCGCCCGGTGGCCTCGAGGGCCCGCCACAGCGCGACCGGCCCGGTCTTGCCCTTCACGGCGACCGGTGGGAGCTGCTCGAACCGGAACACCTCCCGGGTGGCGCGATGGGTGGCCTCGCCGACCACCACGCCGCCGACCGGTGCCGCGCCCTGCAGGCGCGACGCCGTGTTCACGACGTCGCCCGCGACCAGCCCCTCGCCGCGCTCCGGGCGCGCGCCGAGAGCCACCACCGCCTCCCCCGTGTTCACGGCCGCGCGCACGGCGAGGTCGAGGCCGGGGTGCTCCTCGTTCAGCTCGGGGATCGCGTCGATGATCCTCAGGGCGGCGCGAACGGCGCGCTCGGCATCGTCCTCGTGCGCCACCGGAGCGCCGAACACCGCCATGACGGCGTCTCCGATGAACTTCTCCACGGTGCCGTCGAAGCGCTCGATCTCCCGCTTCAAGGTGGCGTGGTACGGGCGCAGACGGGCCCGGACGTCCTCGGGATCGGCCGCCTCGGAGGCCGCGGTGAACCCGACCAGGTCGACGAACAGGATCGAGACGACCTTGCGCTCCTCGGAGGTCACGGGGGGCTCGGCCGAGAGGGACGTGCCGCAGGCCAGGCAGAATCTGGCCCGGTCGGGGTTCTGCTCGCCGCAGCTGGGGCAGGTGATCACGGCCGGAGTCTACGGGCCCGCCCGGACGCGCCTGGGCCCGGGATGTCACGAAAATCGCACGTCGGCGCCAGGGGAGCGTCGGAACGCGAGGGTACGATTCGCCGCGATGCCGCTGTACCACGAGCAGGGCGTCGTCCTCCGCCGGATCAAGCTGGCGGAAGCCGATCGCATCGTCACCATCATGACCCAGGGCTCCGGCAAGGTCCGGGCCGTCGCGAAGGGTGCCCGCAAGACCCTCAGCCGGTTCGGCGCACGCCTGGAGCCGATGACGCACGTCCAGGTGCTGATGTACCGGGGCAGGGGGTCGCTCGACACGGTGACCCAGGCCGAGATCCTGTCGGCGCACCACGTGCTGCGTTCGGACTACTCGCTGATCACGGCGGGCGAGGCCATGCTCGAGGCGACGGACAAGGTGGCGGAGGAGCACGAACGCAACGTGCGGCTGTTCCTGCTGCTGCTCCAGGGGCTCCGGGCGCTGGACCGAGCGCCGGCCGATCCGTCCGCGGTGGCGGAGTCGTTCCTGCTGAAGCTGCTGTCGCTGTCGGGGTTCCATCCGTCGCTCTCGGCGTGCGCGGCGTGCGGCGGCCCGCTCGACCCCGGGCTGTTCTCGTCCTCGCAGGGCGGCGCGGTGTGCGGCGGGTGCGCCGACTACGACGCCGAGCTGGTGGCGCCGGAGTCGCTGACGCTGCTCGCCTCGTTCGCCGGGGCCGGGCTGGAGACCGTGGGGTCGGCGCCGGCGGCCGACGGGGCGGTCCGGAAGCAGGCGCGGGCGATGCTGTTCGGCTTCGCCGAATACCACCTGGACCGGCGCATCCGGTCGCTGCCCCTGCTCGCGAGGGGGGCGCCGGCGTGAGCACGTACCTGCACGACCTGGATCGTTCGAACGTCCCGGCCCACGTCGGGATCGTGATGGACGGCAACGGCCGGTGGGCGAAGCAGCGCGGGCTTCCCCGGACCGAGGGGCACAAGCAGGGCGAGGAGGCGCTGTTCGACGTCGTCGAGGGCGCCATCGAGGCGGGGGTCCGGTGGCTCACCGTGTACGCGTTCTCCACGGAGAACTGGCGCCGGCCGCCGTCGGAGGTCCGGTTCCTCCTCAACTACAACCGCGTGCTGCTCCGGCGGCGCCGCGACGACCTGGACTCGCGGAACGTCCGGATCCGGTTCCTGGGCCGGGTCGACTGGCGGATCCCGAAGAACGTGCTCCGGGACATGGAGGCCGCCGAGGAGCTCACCAGGAACAACACCGGGATGACGTTCACGATCGCGTTCAACTACGGCGGCCGGACCGAGATCGCCGACGCCGTGAAGCGGATCCTCGAGGATCACGACGCCGGGCGGCTGAAGGGCGAACGCATCACCGCCGACTCGATCACGTCGCGGCTGTACCGCCCCGACATGCCCGACCCAGACCTGATCATCCGGTCGGCGGGGGAGCAACGCCTGTCGAACTTCCTGCTGTGGCAGGCGGCGTACGCGGAGTTCTGGTTCACGCCGGTGCTGTGGCCGGACTTCAACCGGGAGCACCTGTTCGAGGCGATCCGCGACTTCCAGAAGCGCGATCGCCGGTTCGGCGCCATCAAGTAGCCCCCCAGCAGCCCATTTGACTTCCACCGGTTCGGGGCCGATGATGCGGCTGATATGTACGGTCATCATGATGACCGGAGGAATATGCCTCCGGCCGGCGCAGCGTCACGCCGATGAGCCCGAACCCGCCCTTCGCCGGAGCGGCCGTGCTCGACCGCGGCGCCCCCACGCCCCTGTACTTCCAGCTCCGGGAGGCGCTCCTGCGGGAGATCCGCGAACGGGGGATGAAGACCGGCGACCGGCTGCCCACCGAGTCGGAGATCGAACGCTCCTACGGCGTGTCGCGGGCGACCATCCGCCAGGCCCTCGCCGCGCTCGAGCACGAGGGGGTCGTCCGGCGGGTCCAGGGCCTCGGGACGTTCGTCGCCTCGCCGAAGATCCGCCACGTCCCACGCCTGCAGTCGTTCAGCGAGCTGGCGAGGTCGCAGGGATTCGTTCCGTCGCACCGGATGTTGAGCTCGTCGCTGGAGCCCGTGGCCGAGGACGTGGCGGACGACCTCGCCATCCTGTCCGGGTCGGAGGGGCGGCACCTGGTCCGGCTGCTGCTCGCCGACGAGCGCGTCGTCGGGCTCGCCGACACCTGGCTGCCGCACGATCTGATCGCCGAGAACGAGGAGCTGTTCGAGCAGGGCCGGCTGGACCGGGGCTCGCTGTACGAGCTGCTCCAGCGCCCTCCGGTGTCGCTCGTGCTGCACCGGGCGGAGGAGACGATCTCGGCCAGCGTGGCCGACGACGCGCTGGCCGGGCGGCTCGAGTGCGAGCCCGGCGAGCCCGTGCTCGTGGTCAAGCGGATCAGCTGGACGCCGGACGACCGCGTCGTCGAGTCGACCAGGTTGCTGTTCGTCAGCGAGCGATACGAGTACCGGGTGGCGATGCAGCCGCCGGTCGGATCGGGGGGCCGAGCATGAGCGACGCGCCGAGCGAGGACGATGTTCGCGCCCTCGTGGCCGAGATCGTGTCGGCGCTGGATCCGCCCCGGGCCCCCGTCGATCTTGGGGTCGAGGATCGCCCCCGGCCGTCCGGCGATGGCGACATCGCGCTTGGCGCAGATCACGGTGGGTTCGCGTTGAAGCAGCGCATCGCGGCCGACCTGCGGGACCACGGGTTCAGCGTGCGGGACGTCGGGACGCACTCGGCGGAGACGGTCGACTACCCCGACTTCGCGTTCGCCGTCGCGCAGCTGGTGGCCGACGGGTCGTGTCGGTGGGGGATCGTCGTGGACGGTGCGGGGATCGGTTCGGCCATCGCGGCCAACAAGGTCCCCGGCGTCCGGGCGGCGACGTGCTGGGACATCTCGAGCGCGCGGAACAGCCGCGAACACAACCACGCGAACGTGCTCGCGCTGGGGGCCGGTCTGCTGGGTGAGGCGCTCGCGTTGCAGATCGTGCAGGCATGGCTCTCGACGGGGTGGGGCGAGGGCCGCCACGCCAGGCGCGTGGACAAGATCACGGAGATCGAACGCCGGTTCACGGGCGAACCGGCCGGAAGGAGCAATCGGACGTGAGCACCAGGGAAGACCTCATCGAGGCGGTGACGCGGGAGGTCGTGGCCGTGCTGGGCGGACGGAGCGCGAAGCCGGGCGACGTCTGCGCCGACTGCCACGGCTCGTGCGCCGCCCACTGCTCGGACAAGGTCCGGGGCATCGTGGGGCAGGGCGCCGGCCGCATCAGCTACCACGGCGACGGCGCGAACGTCCCGGCCGACCTCGCGAAGTACATCGACCACACGCTGCTGAAGCCCGACGCGACGGCGGCGGACATCGACACGCTGTGCGACGAGGCCCGGCGGTACGGGTTCGCCAGCGTGTGCGTCAACCCGTTCTGGGTCCGCCGCTGCGCCGACCGCCTCCGCGGGACGGACGTCCGCGTGGCCAGCGTCATCGGGTTTCCGTTCGGCGCCACGACCGGCGACTCGAAGGCGTTCGAGACCCGGCGGGCCCTGCGGGACGGCGCCCGGGAGATCGACATGGTCATCAACGTCGGCGCGCTGAAGAGCGGCATGCACGAGGTGGTGCGGGGCGACATCCGCAAGGTCAGCGACGCCTGCCACGAGTCGGGGGCATTGAACAAGGTGATCATCGAGGCCGCCCTGCTCACCGACGAGGAGAAGGTCGTCGCGTCGTTCCTGTCGAAGCAGGCCAAGGCGGACTACGTGAAGACGTCCACCGGCTACGGGCCGCACGGTGCGACGGTCGAGGACGTCCTGCTGATGCGCGAGACCGTCGGGCCCAAGCTCGGCGTCAAGGCGGCCGGGGGGATCCGGACCCTGCAGGACGTGCGGGACATGATCGCCGCGGGGGCCACGCGCATCGGAGCCTCCGCCGGCGTCCAGATCGTGGGCGAACAGCGAAGGGGGGTTGCGTGACCAACGGCATCGAACTGCGGGCGTACTGCTTCCTGGACAGCCTCCAGCCGCAGTACGCCGCGTTCCTGGGGACGGTGGCGCAGGGGTTCCTGCCGCTGCCCGGCGACGCGTCGCTGTACGTGGAGATCTCGCCGGGCATCGAGATCAACCGCCTCACCGACATCGCCCTCAAGTCGACCAACGTCACGCCGGGCATGCAGATCATCGAGCGGTACTACGGGATGCTCGAGATCCACTCGTCCGAGCAGGCCGACGCGCGGGCGGCCGGCGCGGAGATCCTGGAGCAGATCGGCGCCAAGGAGACCGACCGCATCAAGCCGCGCATCCTGTCGAGCCAGATCGTCCGCCGGATCACCGACCACCACGCCCAGCTGATCAACCGGACGCGGCACGGCCAGATGATCCTGGGGGGCCAGACCCTCTACGTGCTGGAGTGCGAGCCGGCCGCGTACGCCGCGCTCGCAGCGAACGAGGCGGAGAAGGCCTCGGAGATCAACGTGCTGGAGGTTCGGTCCGTCGGCTCCAACGGGCGCATCTACCTCGGGGGTGAGGAGCAGGACATCGACGTCGGTTGGCAGGCGGCGGTCGCCGCGCTCGAGGGGTTGGAAGGCCGCGAGATGAAGGGCCGCAGCGCCTAGGGCAAGGTTGTCGCCGGGACGCCCGAGTGGCGGGTCCGGCGGGGGAGCTCGAGGAAGGGAGAGAACGGACATGGCAGACGCGCTGGGGATGATCGAGGCCAGGAGCTTCGCCGCGATGGTCGAGGCCGCCGACGCGATGGTCAAGGCCGCGAAGGTCGAGCTGGTGAGCTACGAGGAGACGGGCGGGGGCTACGTCACCGCGATCGTCCGCGGGGACGTGGCGGCGGTGAAGGCCGCGGTCCAGGCCGGAATCCAGAACGCGGAGAAGGTCGGCGAGATCATCGCGACGCACGTGATCGCCCGGCCGCACGCGAACATCGACGTGGTGCTCCCGCTCGGCCGCCGCGAGCAGGCGGAGGGGGAGATGGGGCAGGCCTCCTAGCTCGTCGGGCCTGCAGCGCAACGGGAAAGGAGACCGGACAAGTGCTCCTGGGACGGGTGGCCGGGACCCTGGTCGCGAGCCGCAAGGAGCCCTCGATGGAGGGACTGAAGTTCCTCGTCGTGCGGTATCTCGACGTGGACAACCGCGACGCGAGCGGGTTCGTCGTGGCGGCCGACGCCGTCGGCGCCGGCGTGGGCGAGGTGGTGATGGTGGCGACCGGGTCCTCGGCGCGCCAGACCGGGGCCACGCGGGACCGGCCGTGCGACGCCGTGATCATGGCGATCGTCGACACGTGGGAGGTCGGCGGCGAGGAGAAGTTCCACAAATGACGTGCAGGCGGGGTGACGAATGAGCAGCACGCTGTCGCAACAGGACATCCAGGACATCATCGAGCGCGTCCGGCGCCGGCTGGGGGAGGCGGGATCCGACGCGGGCGCCGGCCTGCGGGCCGCCGACGAGCTGTCGGCGTCGGGGGAAGCCGAGCTCGGCGACGGCATCTTCCCCACGATCGACGACGCCGTCTCGGCCGCGGCGCGGGCGTTCGAGGAGTACCGCAGCGTCGGGCTCGGCGGGCGCAAGACGATCATCTCGGCCATCCGGGCCTCGATGCTCGAGCACAACGAACGCCTCGCCGAGATGGCCCACGCGGAGACGGGCCTCGGGCGGGTCGCCGACAAGATCGTGAAGAACCGCCTCGTGAGCACGAAGGCGCCCGGCCCCGAGGACCTCGAGGTGGAGGCCGTGACCGGCGAGGAGGGCATGATGGTCACCGAGTTCGCGCCCTTCGGCGTGGTGGCCTCCATCACGCCCACGACCAATCCGACCTCGACGATCATCAACAACTCGATCTCGATCCTGTCGGCCGGCAACTCGCTGGTGTTCAACGTCCATCCGAACGCCAGGCGCACGTCCGCGGAGAACGTCCGGCTGATCAACCGGGCGATCCGCTCGGCGGGCGGTCCCGCCAACCTCGTGACGGCGGTGCCCACCCCGACGATCGACAGCGCCAAGGAGCTGATGAGCCACCCGACGGTCCGCCTGCTGCTGGTGACCGGCGGGCCGGCCGTGGTCCGGGAGGCGTTGAAGACGGACAAGCGCGCGGTCACCGCCGGACCGGGCAACCCGCCGGCGGTGGTCGACCAGACCGCGGACGTCGAACGAGCGGGCAGCGACGTCGTCCGCGGGGGGTCGTTCGACAACAACGTCATCTGCACCGACGAGAAGACGACGATCGTCGTGGATTCGGTGGCCGACCGGCTGGTGCGGTCGATGGCCGCGAACGGCGCCTACGTGCTGAAGGAGCACGAGCTCCGCCGGCTGGAACGCGTGATCTTCGACGAGATGGGTCCACCCGGGAAGCCGGGCCACATCAATCCGAGGTGGATCGGCAAGGACGCATCGCTCATCCTCGGTGAGATCGGCGTGCGGGTCGGAAGCGACGTGCGGCTGGTCGTGGCCGAGGTGCCGAACGAGCACAACCTGGTGTGGACGGAGCAGATGATGCCGGTCATGCCGGTGACGCGGGTGTCGACCGTCGATGCCGCCATCGACCTGGCGGTGCGCAGCGAGCACGGGTTCCGGCACACCGCATCGATCCACTCGACCAACGTCGAGACCATCACGCGGATGGCCCGGGCGATGAACTGCTCGATCTTCGTGGCCAACGGGCCGAACTTCGCCGGGCTCGGCGAGGGCGGCGAGGGGTTCACCTCGTTCTCGATCGCGTCGCCGACGGGAGACGGCCTGACCCGGCCACGGACGTTTTCGCGGGAACGGCGGATCACGGTCGTCGGCGCGCTGCGGATCGTCTGATCGGGGCTGAGCGTGGTGCACCCGGCCGTCGGATTGCTCGAGTTCGACTCCATCGCGGGTGGGATCGAGGCGGGCGACGCGATGGCGAAGCGTTCGCCGCTCGAGGTGATCCGGGCGGGAACGGTGCATCCGGGACGGTTCCTCGTGCTGGTCGGCGGGCTGACGGCCGACGTGGAGGAGGCACTCGAGGCCGGCCGGACGGTCGGGAGCGTGGTGGACGAGCTGTTGCTCCCCGACGTGCACCCGGACGTGGTGGCGTCCATCGGAGGGGCTCGCCGCGTCGAGGACACCGGCGAGGCGCTTGGCGTGGTCGAGACGTCCACGGTCGCCGCCGTGCTTCGCGCCGCCGACGCCGGGGTCAAGGCCGCCCGCGTGACGATCCGCGAGCTCCGGCTGGCGGACGACCTCGGCGGGAAGGGCTACGTCCTGTTCGGCGGCGAGGTGTCCGAGGTGGAGACGGCCGTCGAGGCCGGGCAGGCGCGCGTCGGGGGAGCGGCAGTCGGCTCCGTCGTGATCGCCCAGCTCCACGGCGAGATGCGGGAGAACCTCGACGCGGATCCGCGCTTCGTCCAACGGGTTGCGGGCGTGTCGAAGTCGGAGGGGCCCCCGAGCAGCCGTCCGGTGCCTCCTCCGGGAGACCGGCCCCGGCCCGGCACCGGAGGAACGCTCGCGCGCCCCGCGAAGCCCGGGCCGGCGGCCGCGAAGCGGCGCCGTGTCGCGGCGCGCCGGAAGGGGAGCTGACGGGTCGTGCAGCTCGCGCGCGTGATCGGGACCGTGGTCGCGACGGTGAAGGCCGCGGGGCTCGACGGCGTGAAGTTCCTGCTCATCCAGCCGCTCGACCGCCGGCAGGAACCGAAGGGCGACCCGGTCGTCGCCGCGGACGCGGTCCACATGGCCGGGCCGGGTGAGCTCGTGTACTACGTGAGCGCGCGCGAGGCGGCCGTGGCGATGCCGAACACGTTCGTCCCCGTGGATCAGGCGATCGTCGGGATCGTGGACGAGGTGGCGGACCTGTGAAGGTCGGGCGCGTGGTGGGCACCGTGGTCTCCACCATCAACGCGCCGGTGCTCGACGGCCGGCGCCTGCTGACGTGCGACCTGCTCGACGCGAACGGCGATCCGGACGGCACCTACCTCATCTGCGTGGACGCGGTCGGCGCGGGGGCCGGGGAGACGGTGCTCATCGTCGACGAGGGCAACTCGGCGCGTCAGGTCCTTTCCGACCCGGCGGCACCGGTCCGGAGCGTGGTCGTCGGCATCGTCGACATGCTGACGGCGGACGGGCAAACGCTCCTCTGATCGCCCGAGGTCGAGGCCGGCACCCGGCCGGCTAGCGATGGTAGTTCACGGTCCAGTGGAAGTCCGCAGCGCTGTTGTAGAAGACTCCGCCGACCGTGCCGGTCGCCCCCACATAGAGGCCGGTTCCCCCCGTGATCGAGAAGTGGCTGGCCGTGTGCCCGTCGTAGATTCCAGCCGCCTGGATGTCGCCGCGGGCGAGGTGGAATGTGACCGCGGCCTCGTCGGGACCGCCGAGGGGGCCGACGAACGAGCTGTCCTCGCTGCCGACGGAGCTCCCCGAGATGTCGGCGTTGCCGTAGAGGGCGCAGGTGAAGAACCCCACCTGTCCGTTGCCGGATCCGGTCGACCCGGTCGTGCACGACGACTCCTGCTCGAACACATTCAGGGTGTGCGAATGGGTTCTCAGGGCGAACCGTTGATCGGCCCCGGCCTTCGTGTAGATCTGCACGGCCTGCTCGCCCGACTGGCAGCCGGCACTGCCGCCGACGACGCGGACCATGTGCTGGGCATTCACGCACATGTTGACGGTCGCTCCGCTTCCGAGCGTCGCGAACGCCACGGTCGAGACGGCCACCGACGTCGCCACGATCGCGGCACCAACGATCGCAACCCTGGCCCCGCGACTCCAGCGCCTTCCTCCGCGCTCCACCATCGTCCCTCCTTGGCTGCCCCGCCGAAACCGGCGGATCGTAGGTCGCCCCCCGCGAGCGGTCAACGGGACCATGCGTCGCGCGCCTTCGTCCGAGACGAGGACGTCGGCCGACCCGGGCGGAGCTTGGCGACGGCGTCCACCTGCCGACGGCCGGTACCATTGCGGGCACGCCAGCGGCCGGAGCCACCGGCCGGGAGAGAGGAAGGAGCGCACCCCCAATGGCCGAATTGATGGAGGCCATCACGTCCCTGGCCAAACGCCGGGGCATCGTCTTCCAATCGAGCGAGATCTACGGTGGGTTGCGCTCCAGCTGGGACTACGGCCCACTGGGCGTCGAGATGAAGCGCAACGTCAAGGACGCCTGGTGGCGCTCGATGGTCCAGCTGCGGGACGACGTCGTCGGCCTCGACGCGGCCATCATCATGTCCCCGCTGGTGTGGCAGGCGAGCGGCCACGTCGAGTCGTTCTCCGACCCGCTCGTCGAATGCACCACCTGCCACCAGCGGTTCCGGCTCGACCACCTGCCCGGCTACGAGCCGGGGAAGGACCTCGACGAGCTGCGGTGCCCCAACGACGGCGGGACGCTCATGGAGCCCCGCCACTTCAACCTCATGTTCAAGACGCACATGGGCCCCGTGGAGGACGACGCCGCGGTGGCCTACCTCCGCCCGGAGACCGCGCAGGCCATGTTCGTCGACTTCCCCGCGGTGCAGACCACCAG
>DATBHM010000270.1:0-46138 GCA_036557505.1 Actinomycetota bacterium
GCGAGGTGGTGTCGCTGCCGGACGGAGCGCTGGGGTGAGCACGCCGCCCCGCCCGCCCGCGCGGCCCCGCGGCACGCCGCCTCCGCAAAGGACGAGGGTCCGGGTCACGCGACGGGGATGGCTCGTCCTCGGGGTGCTCGCCGTGACGGTAGCCGTGGTCGCCGTGCTGGTGGCCGGGGGCTCGTCCGGCGAGCCCACGCACGGGGCCACGGGCGGGGCCACGACGTCCCCTCCCACGACGTCGGCCGCGACCACGTCGGGACCGAGCCCGACGACGCCCTCGACGGTCGCCGACCTGCCGGCGTGCCGGTACGCCGTGCTGCCGGCGCCCGACGCACGGTACGGGTCGTGGCAGCGAACGCTGCTCGACACGACGTTCGCCCTCCCGTCGGACTACGCGCCGACGGACCTCGTGCCCGTGTCCGAGGCCGGATCCTCCGCGGGCGAGCTGGTCCGGTCGTTCGTCGTCCCCGACCTCGAGGCCCTGCTGCGGGCGTCGCAGCGGGCCGGCAACCCCGTGGACGTGCTGATCGGGTACCGGAGCTTCGCGCGGCAGCAGGCGCTGTTCCGCGAGCACGTCCGTCAGGTCGGCTACCAGCAGGCGCTCGCCAAGACGGCAAGACCGGGGCACTCGGAGCACCAGCTGGGGACCACGATCGACTTCCGGACGAAGGGACAGGTCGACGTGCCGGAGGACTGGGAGTCGCAGCCGGCCGGCGCGTGGATGGCGGCGAACGCGTGGAAGTTCGGGTTCGTGATGTCGTACCCGCGCGACAAGGAGGACCTCACCTGCTACGCCTACGAGCCGTGGCACTACCGGTACTTCGGGCGGCCGCTCGCCGCGCGGATCCACGCGAGTGGGCTGACGCCGCGCGAGTTCCTGTGGCGGCTGGATTCGCCGTCGAGCGCTCCCTCGGAGAGCCCGGCGGCGTGAGAGGGTAGGCCGCGATGTCGATCCCCTCCCGTCACCGGGCGCCGCCGCGGTTCCCGTTCGCCGCGGTGGTGGTGGCCATCGTCGTGGTGGCCGGGTTGGTCGTGGGCGCCCGGGCCGTGCTCTCACACGGGGATTCGGGGAAGCCGTCGGCGAACATCACCTCGGTGGGCGGGGCGTCCACGCCGCCGGCGACGTCGGGCGGCGGGCAGACGTCGAACTCGGGATCGGGTTCGAGTCCGGCACCTTCCAAGAGCCACACCAGCCCGTCGCCGCAGCCCAAGGGCGCGCTGGTGATCCACGGAGCGGGCGACACCAACGTGGACTCAAGCTACATCCGCGTGTCGCCGTCGAACTACGACACGCTGCTCTCGGGCATGCGCGGCCTGTTCGTCCACGACGACCTGACCGTCGTGAACCTGGAGTGTTCGGTCACGAAGATCGGGACCCCGGTACCGAAGGAGTTCAACTTCCACGGCGACCCGGCGGCGCTCCCGTACCTGAAGCGCGGGGGCGTCGACGTCGCGAACATGGCGAACAACCACTCGTACGACTACGGGCCGGACGCGCTGGTCGACACCCGCAAGAACATCGAGGCCGCCGGGCTCGGCGCCGTGGGCGCGGGCAAGGACCCGCAACAGGCCGAACAACCGGCCATCTACCACGTGAAGGGCTGGACGATCGCGGTCGTCGGCATCGACAAGGTGGTCGACCCCTACCCGGAGGCCATCGCCGGTCCGGATCACCCCGGAACCGCGTGCGGCCACGACGTGAACTGCATGGTGCAGGAGGTCAAGCGGGCCGCGGCGGTGAGCGACCTGACGATCGTCGACATCCACTGGGGCGTGGAGCTCGACACGACGCCCCGGGCCGACGACGTGGCGATCGCGCATCAGCTGGTGGCGGCCGGCGCGGACATCATCTTCGGCGGCCACTCCCATCGCCTCCAGCCGTTCGACATGATCGACGGGAAGCCCGTGTTCTACTCGCTGGGGAACTTCGTCTGGCCCCGCCTGTCCGAAGCGAGCGCGACCACCGCGGTGGCGGAGGTGCATGTCTCGCCGCAGGGCAGGTTCACGGCGCGCCTCCTGCCGACGATCATCGAGTCGAACGGCCACCCGGTCCTGCAGTAGCGGTCCACGCTGCGCCACGCCGGGAACGACCGGCTCTGGCTCCGTCTTCGGCGGCCGTCCCGGCACTGAGCGGCGGAGCGGCCGGACCCCTCTGGTACCCTTGTTCGAACTCGTATGCCTCTCGCACAGGACCTCAAGCAGCAGATCATCACGGACAACCGGCGCTCGGACACCGATACCGGCTCGCCGGAGGTCCAGGTGGCCGTGCTCACACGGCGCATCTCGGATCTCACCGAGCATCTGCGGATGCACAAGCAGGACCACGCTTCCCGGCGCGGCCTGCTGAAGCTGGTGGGCCGGCGGCGCCGGCTGCTCGACTACCTCAGGCGGGAGGACATCGAACGCTACCGGGCCCTCATCGCGAAGTTGGGTCTCCGTCGGTAGCGAGGAACAACGGGGCGGCGCGAGCCGCCCTTCTTCGTACGAAGGATCAGGCAGGGAGGAACGCACCAGGACCGAGCCCCGACCCGAACGAGGCTGGGAGCGCGTGCGGGTCAGTTATCAGTAGCGAGTCCCCGGACCGATCGTGCCCGGTGACCCACCACTGACAACTGGCCGACCTCCCACCCCACCCGTGTGCCGCCGAGACACGCACGACCGACGGCGCCACGACCAGGAGGAAACGACCAGATGGAATCCACCAAGGCCACCCGGAACATCGGTGGCACCGACGTCACGTTCGAGACCGGCAAGCTCGCCATGCAGGCGGGCGGCGCGGCGACCGTGACCATCGGCGAGACACAGGTGCTCGCCACATCCACCAGCAGCAACCCACGCGAGGGGATCGACTTCTTCCCGCTGACGGTCGACGTGGAGGAGCGCATGTACGCGGCCGGCAAGATCCCCGGCGGGTTCTTCCGCCGCGAGGGCCGGCCGTCCGAGACCGCGATCCTCACGGCCCGCCTCACCGACCGCCCGATGCGGCCGTCGTTCTCCGACGGGTTCCGCGACGAGGTCCACATCGTCGTCACGGTCCTGTCGGTCGACATGGCCCAGCCGTACGACATCCCGTCGATCAACGGCGCGTCGCTCGCCACCATGCTCGCCGGGCTCCCGTTCGAGGGGCCGGTGGGGGCGGTTCGCGTCGCCAACATCGGCGGCCAGTGGAAGGTCAATCCGACCTACCAGGAGCTCGACCTCGCGACGTTCGACGTCGTGGTCGCCGGGCGTCGCAACGACCAGGGTTCGATCGACGTCCTGATGATCGAGGGCGAGGCGCCGGACGAGGCGTGGAACCACATCCAGGACGGCGCCACCGCCCCGACCGAGGACGTCGTGGCCGAGGGCCTCGAGGCGGCCAAGGTCGCCATCGGCGAGCTCATCGAGTTCCAGAACGAGTTCCTGCGGCAGGTGGGCGTCGAACGCAAGCCCTGGGAGCCCAAGCCCGTGTACAGCCAGGAGACCTACGACGCTGTCGCCGGGTTCGCATGGGACCGCATGTCCACGGCGCTCGTCCCGCAGAAGGCCGAGCGCGACGCCAACATCGACGCGCTGAAGGCCGAGCTCAAGGAGCACCTGGCCCAGACGTGGGGCGAGGAGAAGTACGCGGAGCAGCAATCGCAGATCTCCCCGGCCTTCAAGGAGGTCCAGAAGAAGGTCATGCGCAAGCGCGTGATCGACGAGGGCGTGCGGCTGGACGGCCGCCGGCCCGACGAGATCCGGCCGCTGGCCGCCGAGGTCGGCGTGCTCCCGCGGGCGCACGGTTCGGCCATCTTCCAGCGGGGCGACACGCAGGTGCTCAACGTCACCACGCTCGGGATGCTCCGGATGACCCAGATGATCGACACCCTCGATCCGGAGGAGTCGAAGCGGTACATCCACCACTACAACTTCCCGCCGTTCTCCACGGGCGAGACCGGCTTCATGCGGGGCCCCAAGCGCCGCGAGATCGGCCACGGCGCGCTCGCCGAGCGGGCGCTCGTGCCGGTCATCCCGGACGAGGACGAGTTCCCGTACGCGCTGCGACTCGTCTCCGACGTGCTGTCGTCCAACGGCTCCACGTCGATGGCGAGCGTGTGCTCGTCGACGCTGTCGCTGATGGACGCCGGCGTGCCGATCAAGGCGCCGGTCGCGGGCATCGCGATGGGGATGATCGCCGAGGGCGGCAACCACGTGACCCTCACCGACATCCTCGGCGCCGAGGACGCGCTGGGCGACATGGACTTCAAGGTCGCCGGGACGTCCGAATGGGTCACCGCCATCCAGCTCGACATGAAGGTGACCGGCCTCCCGGCCGAGGCCCTCGCCGCCGCGCTGAAGCAGGCCAAGGAGGCCCGGTTGCAGATCCTCGACGTGATGCACGAGGCGATCGCCGAGCCGCGCACGGAGCCCAACCCGAACGCCCCCCGCGTCGAGATGATCCAGATCCCGGTCGACAAGATCGGCGAGGTCATCGGGCCCAAGGGGAAGCGGATCAACGAGATCATCGCCCTCACCGGCGCCGACATCGACATCCAGGACGACGGGCGGGTGTTCGTCGGGTCCCGCGAGGGCGCCGGCGCCTCCGAGGCGATCAAGATGATCGACCAGATCGTCAACCCGAAGATGCCGGAGATCGGGGAGCGCTACGACGGCACGGTCGTGAAGACCACCGACTTCGGGGCGTTCGTCAACATCATGCCGGGGACCGACGGGCTGGTGCACATCTCGAAGCTCGGCCGGGGCAAGCGCCTGTCCAACGTCGAGGACGCCGTGAAGCAGGGCGACCACCTGACGGTCGAGGTCGAGAACGTCGAACCCGACCGCGGGCGGATCGCGCTGAAGCCCGTCGGCGAGGGCTGGGACCCGCCCGAGGGGGGCTGGCCCAGGCCGGAGGGCGGCGAGCGCGACGCCGGCGAGTACCGTCCCCGCGAGCGCCGCGACGGCGACCGGGACCGCCGGCCGCGCCGGAGCGGGAGCTACCGGGACCGCGACCGCCGGGACCGGGACCGGCGCGAGTAGCGCACCGGCACCGGTGACGCCTCGAACCAGGAGCGGGGGGTCGGCCGGGCGGCCGCAGGCCGCCCGGCCGGTCCGCGCCCGGTCCGCCACGCGCCGCGCGGCTCCCGCCGCGCGGCGCGTCGACCCCCCCGAGCTCCAGCGCACGGAGTTCACCTCGGGTCTGCGGGTGCTCAGCGAACGCATGCCGTCCGTGCGCAGCGTCACGCTGGGGTTCTGGGTCACCGCGGGGTCCCGCGACGAGCGGCCCCAGGTCGCGGGGTCGTCCCACTTCCTCGAGCACCTGCTGTTCAAAGGGACGCGAACGCGGTCGGCCCGGGACATCGCCGAGACCTTCGACGCCGTAGGGGGCGACTTCAACGCGTTCACGTCGAAGGAGACCACGGTCTTCTACGCCCGGGTGCTCGACCGCGACCTGGGCATGGCCCTCGACCTGCTGTGCGACATGCTGCAGGGGTCGGTGCTCGACCGGAACGACTTCGAGGCCGAACGCCAGGTCATCCTCGAGGAGATCAACATGCACGAGGACACGCCCGACGATCTCGTGCACGACCTGTTCACGGAGACGCTGTGGTCCGGACACCCGCTCGGCCGGCCGGTGCTCGGGACCGTCGACAGCATCAACGGGGTGGACCGCGACCAGGTGTTCCGGTTCTACCGGCGGCACTACACACCGGCCCGGCTGGTGGTGGCCGCCGCGGGGAACGTCGACCACGACGCCCTCCTCGCCGGGCTCCGCCGGGGCATGGAGACCGGGCGCGTGCTGTCGCGGGGGCGCTCGGCCTGGAGCCTGCGCACCGCCGGCCGGCCGCCGCGTCCGTCGGGGGCCCGTCTGATCAAACGGCGCCAGACCGAACAGGCTCACATCATGCTCGGGACGAACGGGCTGTCTCGAAGCCACCCGGAACGCTTCGCCTTCGGGATCGTCAACGCCGCGCTCGGCGGCGGCATGTCGAGCCGGCTGTTCCAGGAGATCCGGGAGAAGCGCGGACTGGCCTACTCGGTGTACTCCTACCATCAGATGTACGCCGAGGCCGGCATGTTCGCGATGTACACGGGGACCACGCCGGGGCGGGCCGAGGAGGCGCTCGAGCTCCTCCGCAAGGAGGCCGCCGCGATGGCCGACGACGGCCTGACGAAGGACGAGTTCGAGCGCGCCAAGGGCCATGTGAAGGGCTCGATGGTGCTGTCGCTGGAGGAGACCAGCGGACGAATGTCCCGCCTGGGCCGCTCCGAGACCGGCCACGGGGAGATCCTGTCGCTCGACGAGATGCTGGAACGCGTGGAGGACGTGACCCTCGAGGACGCGAACCGCGTGGCCCACGCCGTGCTGTCCCGGCCGATGACGCTCACGGTGCTCGGGCCGTTCGACCCGGAGGCCTTCGGCAGGAACGACCCCGGGACCGCGGAGGGCTGACCGCATGGCCATCCGCGTCGGCGTGCTCGGGGCGAGCGGCCGGATGGGCCGAACCGTTTGCGCCGCCGTCGCCGCCGACCCGAGCCTCGAGCTCGTGGCCGCCGTCGACACCGCGGGCGGCGAGGTGGAGGGGCTCGACGTCGCGACGCGGCCTGAGGCCCTGATCGTCACGGGCGCCGAGGTCGCCGTGGACTTCACCCGGCCGGACGCCGTGCTCGGCAACGTGCTGTGGTGCGTGGCGAACGGCGTCCACGCCGTGGTGGGCACCACCGGATGGACGCCCGGCGACCTCGAGCGGATCGAGGTCGCCATCGAAGAGGGCGGGCGGCGTTCGAACGTGTTCGTCGCGCCGAACTTCGCGATCGGGGCCGTCCTGATGATGCACTTCGCCGAACAGGCCTCCCGGTTCCTGCCGGCGGTCGAGATCCTCGAGCTGCACCACGACGGCAAGGTGGACGCCCCGTCGGGGACGGCGCTCTCCACCGCCCGGAGGGTGGCCGCCGCCCGCGGGGAGGCCTACCGGGGCCCGGACGCGGAGTCGCTGGCGGGGTCCCGCGGGGGCGACCACGAGGGGGTCCGGATCCACTCGGTCCGGCTCCCCGGGCTGGTGGCGCACCAGGAGGTGATCCTCGGCGGGCCCGGGCAGACGCTCTCCATCCGGCACGACTCCATGGACCGGGCGTCGTTCATGCCGGGGGTCGTCCTGGCGGTGAAGGAGGTCGGGAACCACCCCGGGCTCACCGTCGGCCTCGACCGCCTGCTCGGCCTGTGACGCCTCGCCGGGCGGGCGTGTGCGCCCACCCGGACGACCGCCTCCAGGCCTGCGTCAGCCCTCCGCGGCCTGCGACGGCGTCGCCGGTCCGTCCGGCGCGGCCGCGCCGGCATCCGCGGCCAGCAGGCCGGCGTGGCGCCTCCCGAGCGCCAGCGCGGTGAACACGCCCACCAGACAGATCACCGCCGAGATGAGGAACACCTCGTGGTACTCGATGCGGAGCGCGGCCTTCAGCCGGCGGTTGTAGACCTTGGTGGGGAGGGTGACGTTGAGGTTCGCCGTGAGCTGCTTGTAGCGGTGGAGCCCCCACGCCGCCGCGCCAGCGATCCCCACCAGCATGCCGAGCATCCGGCCCACCACCACGGCCGACGACGCCACGCCGTGCTGCGCCGGGTCCGACGCCCGGAGCGTCGCCGACGTCACGGGGGCGATGACCAGCCCGAGCCCGAGTCCCGCCAGCAGCAGGTCGACGTCGGCCCGGGGCAGCGAGAGCGGCCCGAGGTGGTGCCGGGCCTGGAGGACGGCCACCGGCCACCCCGAGATCAGCCAGAACGCGAACGTCGAGAGCGCCATGCCGACCGTCGCCGTGAGTCGCTCGGACGTCCGGACGGTCACCAGGCCGCCGAGGAGCGCGCCCACCGGGAGCCCGATCAGGAACCACGAGAGGAACAGCGCCCCGCCCAGCGCGGTCTCGTCGAGGATCGTCTGCGCCACGAGGGGGACGTCGACCAGCGTGATCATGAGCGCCGCGCCCGCGAGCAGGTTGGTGCCCATCGCGGCGAGGAACGGCTGGGTCTCGATCCCCTCCGGGTCGAGCAGGCGGGTGGGGGAGACCGCCTCCCACACCACGAACGCCGCCAGGACGAGGACGCCGCCTGCGATCGCGAGCGCTCCCCACGGGGGGAGCACACCGTTCTCCGGGTTCGGGTTGAACAACCCGGCGATCACCGCCGACAGCCCGACGAACAGCAGCAGGCCCCCGACCACGTCCACTCGCGGACGGTGGTCGAGGGCGGTCAGCTTCCCGCCGGGGACCTTCCGGCGGATGATCAACGCCGCGGCGATCGCGAGCGGGATGTTGATCCAGAACACCCCCCGCCACCCGACGAGCGCGGCGACGCCCGCGCCGTACAGCGGGCCCAGCACGCTCCCCAGCTCCTGCGTCGCCCCGACGGCGCCGAGCGCGATCGGCCGCGTCCGGGGGTCCCACAGGTCGCCCACGAGGGCGAACGTCACCGGGAGCAGCGCGCCGCCGGCGGCTCCCTGGATGAACCGCCCGACCACCAGTACCGGGAGGTTGGTCGCCACGCCCGAGACCAGCGACCCGAACGCGAACCCGAACAGGCACGCGTAGATCACCGGCCTCCGCCCGACCCGGTCCGACAGCTGCCCGAGGAGCGGCATGGCGGCGACGTACCCCAACAGGTACGGCGTGACGATGAGGAACGCCAGCTCGGGGTGGTTCGCGACGAGCCCGATGCCGTTGAAGATCGTCAGCAGGATGGTCGTGACGACGTACGCGTCGAGCGCCGCGACGAGCACCCCCAGGCCCGCGATCCCGACGGCCACGCGGCGGTCGTGGGCGCCCCGGACGGCCGCTCCCGGGGGTCCGCCTGGTTCGGGGTCCTCGGCCTTCCGGCCGGCTCGGCTCATGCGGGTGGGGTGATGTTCGTCGTGACGCCGAAGTCGGAGAGGTCGAGTGTGAGCTGGGCCGTCTTCCCGCCGACCTGCGGCGCGCTGACCGAGATCTGCACGAGCTGGTTGCCGTCCTTCGCGATCCACAGGGTCCCGGGGACCTTGTTCACGGCCGTGATCGGCATGAGGTGCGAGACCAGGGCGCCGTCGAGCTGGGCCTGGACCTTGTACGCGTCGACCCCGTTCACGGTCTCCTCGTCCACGGTCCGCGGGTCGGAGGCGAAGTGCAGCAGCTGGGCGAGGCCCTTGTCCGGGTTCAGGATCTGTGACGGGTCGAAGAAGGTGCCCGCGGCGCCGGGCGGCAGCTTGGCGAAGGTCCCGGTCGGGCCCTTGATGTAGATGTCGCCGCCGACCACCACGAGGTCGATCGAGGCGAGGGTCCCGTTCTGCACGACCTTCGCCGTGCCCTGGGCCTTTCCGTCGCTCGTGACCGTGCCGTCGGCGCTGTCGACCTCGACGCCCGCGATCGAGCCCTTACCCTCGAGGTGGAACTTGGCGCTCTTGACCTGCTTCATGGCCTGCTCGGACGACTTCAGCAACCCCGCCGCTGCAGGCAGGTTCGCGGGCGTCGTCGTGCCCGAGCCGCCCTTCGACGACGAACACCCCGCCAGGACTGCGGGCAGTGTGGCAGCGACGATGGCCGCGAGCACGCCCCGGCGCCATCCCCCAAGGGTCAGCACGTACAAAATGCTAGCGGCAGGCTGACCCCCGTGCACGGCGCCCGGCGTGGCGGCCGATCAGCCAGCGATCCCCCGGACCACGAACACCACCCCGATCGCCCCCAGCACGCCGGTGAGCCCCAACCGGATCCACCGGCCGGCCCGCCCGGTGAGGAGCGCGCTCCCGCCGCCGAGCAGCACCGTGATCCCGTCCATCACCGACACGCCCGCCATCAGCGCGATCGCCGTCACGAACGCGGCAGGCCGCCCGCCGTCGTCGACCGCGTTCGCCAGCAGCGCGGACGCGGTCGTGGCGAGGAACAGCCACGACCCCGGGTTGAGCAGCACCGCGACCACGCCGCGCGTCGCCGGGTGGGCGACGACGGCCGCCCGGACCCCGGACCGGGCCTCCTGCCGGGCCCGTTCGGCGGCCGCCTCGGCGTTGCGGACGTCGTCGCCGCGCAGCGCCTCGCGTGCTGCGTCCACGGCGACGAAAAGCAGGAACGCCCCGCCGAGGATCTCGAGCACCCGGATCGCGGTGCCAGTGGGGGCGATGGCGGAGAACCCGGCGGCGAGGAGCAGCAGGAGGACGAGGAAGGTGCCGTTCGCGCCCGCCATGGCCCGGAACCCCCGGGCCACGCCGCCCCGCGCCGCCTCGGTCAGGAGCAGCAGCTGGACGGGGCCGGGCGAGACGCCGAGCGCGATGCCGAGCCCGAACCCGGTGGCGGCGTGCGAGAGGTTCACGTCGTCACCGGCGCAGGGGCATCCGCTACTTGACCACGGTCCGGTCGACGAACAGCAGCCCCATCTGCGACGTGAAGGTCGTGAGGTCCTCCGCGCCGGCGGCCGCCGCCGGGCTCTTCATGTCGGCCACGAAGTCCTCCCGGCTGTCCCAGGTCAGCTCGGCGAGCCCGTCGTAGGGGACCTCCTGGTCGCGCCCGGCCCCCGTGACCACGTTCACGACGTAGCCCGTCAGGTGCTCGTAGCCGTCGCGCGCGATCGGGGCGTGGACCTTCAGCCAATGGTCGGCGAACTCCTCCGTGGTCGCGTCGTCGTTCTTCCGAAGCCAGATGTGGACCCGGTACATGGCGTCCTCCCGTCGTCCGTCGGGTGTCGCGCGGATCGTACCGGGCGGTGGCCGCGGGGCGTCAGGACTCGCGGCTGGACGGCTCGTGTTCGCCGGCCTGCCACCGGGCCAGGCAGAACAGCAGGTCGGAGAGCCGGTTCAGGTAGTGCAGGAGGTCGTCGCTCACGGGGCCGCCGGCGTCGCGGAAGGCCACGGTGCGGCGTTCGGCCCGGCGCACCACCGACCGGGCGACGTCGAGCGCGGCCGAGGTGGGCGTGGCGCCGGGGACGATGAACTCGTTCGGCAGGGGGTGGTCCGCGACCGTCCGGTCGATGAGCTGCTCGAGCCGGGCCACCATGTCGTGCGTCACCAGGGACACCCCCGGCTGGAGCCGTGATCGTTCCCCGGGGTTGGTGGCCAGGTCGGCGCCGACCACGAACAGCTCCCGCTGGAGGTGGAGCAGCTCCGCCTCGAACGTCACGTTGTCCGTGTGCGAACGCACCACGCCGAGCGCCGCCACCGCCTCGTCCACCGTCCCGTAGGCCTCGGTGGCGGGGTCGGCCTTGGAGATCCGCCCGCCGTACAGCAGCCCGGTGGTCCCATCGTCGCCCGTTCCCGTGTAGATGCGCGGCACGGCGCTAGGATAGCCGCGGCCGGTCCGGGCCCCGCGCCCGATGACGCGGCCGCGGCGAACGGGACCGGCGTGCTGCTCGCGTGCAACATGTGGCGCGTGGGGCGAGTGTGACTCGAGAGGCCCGGGAGCCGCGGAGCCCGCGGTGGCACGGGGGATGCCCGCAACGGCCGCCGCCGGGTGGGCGTCGGATCGGCACCGGAAGGGAGGAGCGCATGGCCGGAAGGTTCGGAGCGGTGCTCACCGCGATGGCGACGCCGTTCGCCGAGGACGGGTCGCTGGACCTCGACGGCGCGCAGACGCTCGCCGCGCACCTGTTCGAGCACGGGACCGAGTCGATCGTCGTGGCGGGCTCGACCGGCGAGTCCCCGACGCTCACCCATCGGGAGAAGCTCGACCTGTTCCGCGCGGTCGTCGGCGTCGCGAAGGGCAAGGGACGAGTGATCGCGGGCACCGGGACGTACAGCACGGCGGAGACCATCGAGCTGGGCGCCGAGGCGGCCGAGTGCGGCGTCGACGCGCTGCTCGTGGTGACCCCGTACTACAACAAGCCGCCCCAGCGCGGCCTGGTCGCGCATTTCACGAAGGTCGCTCGGGCGACCGAGCTTCCGGTGATCCCGTACAACATCCCCGGCCGGACGGCGACCCGCATCGAGCACGAGACGATGCTCGCGCTCGCGGCGGTTCCGAACATCGTCGGGGTCAAGGACTCCACCGGCGACCTCGACGCGGTCTCGCGGCTCGTCCGGGAGGCCCCTCCGGGGTTCGACGTGTACTCGGGCGACGACTGGGCGACGTTCGCGATCGCCTGCCTGGGCGGCGCCGGGATCGTGTCGGTGGCCGCCCACCTGGTCGGGGACCGCATCGCACAGATGCTGCACATGGTCTTCGACGGCGACGTGCCCTCGGCGCGCAAGATCCACGAGGAGCTCTCGCCCCTGTACTCGATGCTGTTCATCACCTCGAACCCGATCCCGCTGAAGGCGGCGCTCGGCATGGTCGGTCTGCCCGCAGGCGATCCCCGCCTGCCGCTGGTCCCGGCCACCGACGACGAGCGGGACCGGATCCGCCGGACGCTGGAGGACGCCGGTCTCCTCTGACGGCCAGGCTCCGGGCGTGCTCGAGGGCGACGTCGTCGAGGGACCCGCGCCGCCGTTCGACGGCTGCCGCATCGCCTTCCTGGGCGGCGTCGGCGAGATCGGCCGGAACATCGCCTGTCTGGAGATGGACGCCCGCGTGCTGGCCATCGACTGCGGTCTGTCGTTCCCCCACGAGGGGATGCCGGGCGTCGACCTGGTGCTGCCGGACCTGGAGTTCCTCCGCCGGCGGGCCGACCGCCTGGAGGCGATCGTCCTCACCCACGGCCACGAGGACCACATCGGGGCGCTGCCGTACCTGCTCCGGGACATGCCGGCGGTGGTGTACGGCACGGCACTCACCCTGGAGCTGCTCGAGGGCAAGCTGGCCGAGCACAACGTCCGGGACCGCGCGGAGTTCCGGGAGATCGTGCCGGGGGAGGAGGCGCAGGCCGGGCCGTTCCGGATGCGGTTCCTGCGGGTCACGCACTCGATCCCGGACGGGGTGGCCGTGGCCGTCGACACGCCCCACGGTACGGTGCTGCACACCGGTGACTTCAAGCTCGACCAGACCCCGCTCGACAACCGGCCCACCGACCTCCGGGCGCTGGCCGAGGAGGGCCGCCGGGGCGTGCACCTGATGCTGGCCGACTCCACCAACGCCGAGGACACGGGCTACGTGCAGAGCGAGCGAACCGTCGGCCCCGTGCTCCGAGAGTTGGTGGCGAGGGCGCCGCGGCTCGTCGTCCTGTCCTGCTTCGCCAGCCATATCCACCGCATCCAGCAGGCCGCCGACGCGGCGTTCGCCGACCAGCGCATGGTGGCGTTCCTCGGCCGATCGATGCACCAGAGCGTGGCGGCGGCGAGGCGGCTCGGGTACCTCGACGTGCCCGAGTCGAACGTCATCCCCATCGAGGAGCTCGCCGATCACGACCCCCGCACGGTCGTCGTGATCTCGACCGGCTCGCAGGGCGAGCCCCTCTCCGCGCTGTCGCTGATGGCGGCGGGCGAGCACAAGTGGGTCAAGCTCGAGCCCGACGACACGGTGGTCCTGTCGAGCTCGATGATCCCGGGGAACGAACCCGCGATCCATCGCGTGATCGACGGGCTGTACCGGCGGGGCGCCAACGTCTACAGCGTGCAGACCGCACCTGTGCACGTGTCGGGCCACGCCGGCGCGGACGAGCTGAAGTTCGTCCTGAGCCTCGTCAGGCCGCGGTGGTTCGTCCCCGTGCACGGCGAGTACCGCCACCTGTCGCACCACGCGAGGCTGGCCCGCGAGGTGGGCATCCCGGCCGACCACGTCCTGATCGCGCAGGACGGGGACACCGTCGAGATCGGCCCCGAGTGCCGGTTCGGCGAGCGCGTCATGGCGGGCGTGACGTTCGTCGACGGGATCGGGATCGGGGACGTCGGGCCGGTGGTGCTGCGGGACCGCCGGCGGCTCGCGGCCGACGGGATCCTGTTCGTGGTGGTGGCCGTCGGCGCGCACCACGGCGAGCTCGTGGGCGGGCCGGACCTCGTGAACCGGGGCGTCGTGGACGAGGACGCCTCGCCCGACGTGCTTGAACGGGCCCGGGAACTCGTCATGCTGTCCCTCGAGGAGTCGGCGGCCCAGGAGGTCACCGACCCGCTGGTGCTGCAGCAGAACCTCCGGAGCACGCTGCGGAAGTTCTTCTGGGAGCAGACGAAGCGGAAGCCGACCGTGGTGCCGGTGATCCTCGAGGTGTAGATTCGACGATCAGTCGGAACATTCGCCGCGAAAGGGCAGCGCGGCCCCGGAGATGGCGGAGTTCGACATGGCGACGAAGCATTCACGCAAGCCCGCATCCCGGCGTTCGAACGCCGCGAAACGCAAGCCTCCGAGACGCAGCGACCAGCCGAGCATCCCCCGCAGGGCCGCCAGGCACCTCGCCCCGTGGGCCCGGGACGCGCTGGGCATCGGCCTCATCGTGCTCGCGATGCTGGCCGTGTTGGGGCTGTGGCTCGACTCCGGCGGGCCGTTCGGCGGGGCCGTGGACTCCACGGCGCACGCGTTCACCGGGATCGCCGCCGTGGCCATGCCCGTGGTGGCGCTGTACTGGGGCATCCTGCTGCTGCGGGGAACCGCCGAGGACGACCGCATCCGCATGGTCCTCGGGTTCCTGATCCTGCTGGCGGGGGCGCTCGGCATCCTGTCCATCGTCCGGAGCGACCCCAGCCCCTCGTCCGGGTACACGGGCGTCAGCTCATCGGGCGGCCTGATCGGCGCGGTGGTCGGGTGGCCGCTGTCGAGGGTCGCATCGCCGATCGGCGGCGTCATCGTGTGCGCCGGCCTCGTCGTCCTCGGGCTGCTCGTGTTCACGGGGACCCCGCTCTCCACCGTCGTGCGGGCGATCGTCGACTGGTTCAAGGGGCCCGTCGTCGACGCGGAGGACCTCGACGCCGAGATCGAGGACACCACGCCCCGGCGGGCCCGGGTCACGCGCGGCCCGGAGGACGACGACGAGCCTGGGGCCGCGCAACGCGCCGTGGCGCCCCCGGTCGTCACCGTGCCGGAGTCGGAGACCGTCATACCGGCCGCGAAGATCCGGTTCCCGACGCCCGGGAGGGGTGGGTACCGCCTGCCGCCTCTCGACCTGCTCCGCCGGGCTCCCGAGGGGAGCACCGACACCCGGGACGAGGAGCACACGGTCGAGGCCCTCGAGCGGACGTTCCGGACGTTCGGGGTGGCCGCGAGCGTGCCGGCCGCGCACCGCGGGCCGACCGTCACCATGTACGAGGTGGAGGTGGAGCTGGGCACCAAGGTGAATCGTGTGCTCAGCCTGGCCGACGACATCGCCTACGCGCTCGCCACGCCCGACGTGCGCATCATCGCGCCGATCCCGGGCCGTTCGGCGATCGGCGTGGAGGTCCCCAACAAGGTCAGGGACTTCGTGATGCTGGGCGACGTGCTGCGGTCGAAGGCCGCCCGCGAGGCGCGCCACCCGCTGACGGTCGGGCTGGGCAAGGACGTCCACGGCCGCGCGGTCATGGTGAACCTGTCCGAGATGCCGCACATCCTGATCGCGGGCGCGACCGGGGCAGGGAAGTCGTCGCTGATCAACTCGTTCCTCACGTCGATCCTCATGCGGACGACGCCGGACGAGGTGAAGCTCGTGCTGATCGACCCCAAGCGCGTCGAGCTCTCCCACTTCCGGGACCTGCCCCATCTGCTGTCCCCGGTGATCGTCCACCCCAAGCGGGCGGCGGAGGCCCTGTCCTGGGTCGTTCGCGAGATGGAGATGCGCTACGAGATGCTCGCCCAGGTCGGGATGCGGGACATCCGTTCGTACCAGCAGGCCCGGGCGGAGGGGACCCTCCGCGTCCCACCCGGGCAGGAGGAGAACTTCGGGCACATCCCGTACATGCTCGTCGTGGTCGACGAGCTCGCCGACCTCATGATGGTGGCGCCGCGCGACGTGGAGGACGCCATCTGCCGCATCGCGCAGATGGCCCGCGCGGTGGGCATCCACCTGATGGTCGCCACGCAGCGACCGTCGGTCGACGTCGTCACCGGCCTCATCAAGGCGAACATCCCGTCCCGGATCGCGTTCATGACGTCGTCACAGGCCGACTCCCGCGTGATCCTCGACCAGAACGGCGCGGAGAAGCTCGTGGGGCACGGCGACATGCTGTTCCTGCCGTCGAACTACTCCAAGCCGGTGCGCATCCAGGGCGCGTGGGTCACCGAGGTCGAGGTGGAGGCCGTGGCGAAGTGGTGCCGCGGACAGCGGGAGCCGCAGTACGAGGCCAGCGTCGAGGGGATGGGCCTGCCGCCGGCCGAGGGCGAGGACTCGTCCGGCCTCGGCGACGACGACGACCTGCTGGAACAGGCCGCGGAGCTGGTCATCCGGTCGCAGCTGGGCTCCACCTCCATGCTGCAGCGCAAGCTGAAGGTCGGGTTCGCCCGGGCCGGCCGCATCATGGACCTGCTGGAGGAGCGGGGGGTGGTGGGACCGAGCGTCGGCTCCAAGGCCCGCGACGTCCTGATGACCTGGGACGAGTGGCAGGAGTCGCGTTCGCGGGTCTGACCGGGGGTGAGGCGGCCCGCGGTTCCGGCGTCCGATCCCGGAGCGGCCGCTAGAATCGGCCGAGCCCACGGGAGGATGATTCGTTCGTGCCTGGTCCCACGACCGGCATCGGGCCCGCGCTGCGCGAGGCCCGGGAGTCGCTCGGCAAAGGCCTCGAGGAGGCCAGCCGGGACACCAAGATCAAGGTCGGCCATCTGCAGGCCCTCGAGCGCGAGTCGTTCGGGGCCGTGGGAGGCGACGTCTACGCGCGCGGCGAGCTGCGCTCGTACTCGGCGTACCTCGGACTCGACCCGGACAAGGTTGTCGCCGCGTACTCGCACGCCGTGGACGCCGCCCCCGAGACGGTCGACGCTGCCGGGGACGAGCCGCCCGCGGGGGAGCCCAGGCCGATCCGAACCCTCCACCGCCGCGCGAACTGGAAGCTCGCGTTCCTCGTGGCGGTCGTCGTGCTGGCCGCGTCCGGCGCCGCCGGGTGGTTGTCGCACCGCCAGTCCACGCCCGAGGCGACGGCGGCCACCGTCACCCCCAGCCCGTCCGGGCAGCCGCTCCGGTCCTCGGACCTGACGTACGTGTACCTGGTCGCGTCCAAGCCGGTCGACGCCACGGTGATCGCGGACGGGACGAGGATGTTCTCGGGGACACTGCGGCCGGGAAAGCCCCAGCAGTTCACCGCCTCCACGCTCGCCCGGGTGTGGCTGTCGCGGGGTGGCGTGGTCGCCATCACGGTGAACGGCCACGAGCTGGGGTCGCCGGGGACGAGGGACAAGGAATACGCGGCGTCCTACACGCCGCTCGACTACCGGGTGCAGTCGTCATCGCCGGCCGCGTAGCACCGCTCGGGCTGGGATGGCCGAACCTCATCTCGGCGCTCCGCATCGCGCTCGTTCCGCTCCTGGTCGTGCTGATCCTGGTGCAGACCAGGGCGGCCTCCTACGCGGCCGCGGCCGTGTTCGTCCTCGGCGGGCTCTCCGACGGGCTCGACGGCTGGCTGGCCCGCCGCCACGGCATGACCACTCGGACAGGAATGTGGCTGGACCCGCTGTCGGACAAGCTGCTCGTGTCGGCGGCCGTGATCGCGCTCGTGATCGTGGACCGGTTCCCCCTGTGGGCCGCGGTGACCATCGTCGTGCGGGAGGTCGCGGTCACGGTGCTCCGCGCGGTGCGGGGGACGCGGGGAACGTCGATGCCGGCATCCAGCCTCGGCAAGGCGAAGACGGCGACGCAGCTGCTGGCCGTCACGCTGTACCTGCTGCCGCTCGGGCCCGGCGCTGACGGGGTGAAGCTCGCCGTCCTCGTGGTGGCGGTGGCGTTCACCGTCCTCTCGGGGATCGACTACTTCGTGCACGTCCGCCGGCCTGCCGGGACCGCGGCGTGAGGGCGGAGATCGTCGGCATCGGCACGGAGATCCTCCTCGGCCAGATCGCCAACACGAACGCGCAGTGGATGTCCGAGCGGTTGGCCGAGATCGGCGTCGACGTCCTGCACCACCAGGTGGTGGGGGACAACCTCGATCGCATCGTCGAGGCCCTCCGGCTGGCCCTGTCGCGGTCCGACGTCGTGATCTCGACCGGCGGGCTCGGGCCGACGCAGGACGACATCACGCGGGACGCGATCGCCGCGGTCCTCGGCGTCCCGTTGGTGCGCCACCCGGAGATCGAGGAGATGCTCCGGGAGCGGTTCCGTTCGTTCCGGCGGGAGATGCCGGAGATCAACCTGCTCCAGGCCGACGTCCCCGAGGGTGCCCGGTACGTCCTCCCCCAACGCGGCACGGCGCCGGCCCTCGTCTGTCCGGCGGGTGACGGCCGCGTGCTGTACGCGGTGGCCGGGGTGCCGGCGGAGATGCGGGAGATGATGCATGGGACGATCCTGCCCGAGCTCAGTGAGCGGGCGGGGTCGGCGGCGATCGTGTCGCGGGTGATCCGGGTGACCGGCCTGGCCGAGTCGAAGGTGGCGGAGCTGCTTGCCGGGGTGTTCGGCTCGACGACGAACCCCACGGTGGCCTATCTGGCCTCGGCGGGAGAGGTGAAGGTCCGACTCACCGCCAAGGCGCCCTCGCCGTCCGAGGCGAACGCGCTGATCGACCCCGTCGCCGGGGAGGTCGAAGGCATCCTGGGAGCGAACGTGTTCACGTCGGTGGACGAGGAGCTGGAGCAGGTCGTCGGCCGGGCGCTCCGCGACCGGGGCGCGACGCTCGCGTGCGCCGAGTCCCTGACGGGCGGCGGGCTGGCCGGGCGGCTGACGTCGGCGGAGGGGGCCTCGGACTACTTCCGGGGCTCGGCCGTCGTGTACACGGCGGACGCCAAACGCGACGTCCTCGGCGTCCGGCAGGAGACGATCGACGGCCCGGGCGTCGTGAGCGAGGAGTGCGCCCGGGAGATGGCGGCGGGCGCACGCCGGGTGTTCGGGTCGGACGTCGCCGTGTCGTTGACGGGGGTGGCCGGGCCGGACCCGCACGACGGCCACGCGCCCGGGGAGGTCTGGATCGCGCTCGACGCGGCGGACACGGCAACGGCCCGCCACCTCCACGCCCCCGGGGACCGGCAGCTCGTGATCCGGTGGGCGGAACAGGCGTCGCTCGACCTGGTGCGGCGCTGGGCCGAGGGCCGGCTGGGGGAGTGACGGCGCCCGAGCCGCGCCCGCTCCGGCTGTTCGTGGCGGTCGACGTCCCCGACGACGTGCGCGACGCGCTGGCGTCCGCCGTGGCGGCATTCCACGGGTCGCTTCCGTCGGCCCGCTGGGTCGGGCCGGAGACCTGGCACGTCACGCTGAAGTTCCTGGGGAGCGTCCCGGCCGCCAAGGTCGAGGAGGTCGCCGGGGCGGTGGGGGATGCGGTCCGTGAGCACACTGCCTTCCGGGCCCGGCTCTCCGGCGTCGGGGCGTTCCCGTCGGCGCGCCGCGCCCGGGTCGTGTGGGTGGGCGTCGAGGGGCGCCACGGGGAGCTCGCGGCGCTGGCGCGGTCGATCGACCGTGCGCTCGAGTTCGGGTTCCCCAGGGAGGAACGCCCCTTCTCGCCGCACCTCACGCTGGCCCGGCTGAAGGAGCAGGCCCGGCTCCCGGACGAGCTGGCCGCGCTGGACGTCACGAGCCGGCCGTTCCGGGTCGGCGCCGTCCGGCTGTACCGCAGCCACCTCCAGCGGCCGGCCGCCCGGTACGAGGTGCTGCGCGAGCTCCGGCTGTCCGGCTGAGCGCCGGCTCGGATGCTTGCAGCCGAACACCTGTTCGACTAGCCTGCGAGTTGCACGCGTCGAACTTCAGGGATGTAATTCATGTCAGACCTCGTCGGTAGGGTCCGCTCGGTCAGGGTTCCGAGCGGCGCGGTGACCGAGGGGGTCCGCGCCTTCGGGCGGAAGGAGGCAGACAGGATGGACCGGGAGAAGATGCTCGACGTCGCGCTGGCGCAGATCGAGAAGCAGTACGGCCGGGGGGCGGTCATGAAGCTCGGTGAGCATCCGGCGGGACAGGGGATCTCGGTCATCCCGTCGGGGTCGATGGCGCTCGACATCGCGCTCGGGATCGGCGGCGTGCCGCGCGGGCGGATCATCGAGGTGTTCGGGCCGGAGGGCTCGGGCAAGACGACCGTCTGCCTGCACATCATCGCGGAGGCCCAGCGAAACGGGGGCATCGCCGCGTTCGTCGATGCGGAACACGCGCTCGACCCGACGTACGCGCGGGCGCTCGGGGTCGACATCGACGAGCTGCTCGTGTCGCAGCCCGACTCCGGCGAGCAGGCTCTCGAGATCGCCGACATGCTGATCCGCTCGGGCGCGCTCGACGTCGTGGTCGTGGACTCGGTCGCCGCGCTCGTTCCCCGCGCGGAGATCGAGGGCGAGATGGGCGACTCGCACGTCGGCCTCCAGGCCCGGCTGATGTCCCAGGCCATGCGAAAGCTCGCGGGGACGCTTTCGCGGTTCGATACCACCGCGATCTTCATCAACCAGCTGCGGGAGAAGATCGGGGTCATGTTCGGCAACCCGGAGACCACGCCGGGCGGCCGGGCGCTGAAGTTCTACTCCTCGGTCCGGCTCGACGTCCGCAAGATCGAGAACCTCAAAGACGGCACCGAGGTCGTCGGCTCGCGCACCCGCGTGAAGGTCGTGAAGAACAAGGTCGCGCCGCCGTTCCGGCAGTGCGAGTTCGACATCATGTACGGCAAGGGGATCTCGAAGGAGGGCTCGCTCCTCGATGTCGGCGTCGATCTCGAGATCGTCAAGAAGTCCGGCGCCTGGTTCACGTACGAGGGCGAGCAGCTCGGCCAGGGCCGGGAGAACGCGCGGCAGTTCCTCGCCGAGCACACCGACACCGCGCTGGAGATCGACCGCCGTATCCGCGAGGCCGTGGGGCTGATCTCGTTCGAGGACGGGGGCGACGAGGTCGTGGACCTCGAGACGGGCGAGGTGACTGCGGCGGAGCCCGACGGGGACGTGCGCGGCCGCAAGGAACCGGCGGCGGCGCCGGCGGGCTGACCGGGGACCGCCGCGGAGGACGTGAGACCGCCCGGGTGGCGAGCGGGCTGCTTGGGGAAGGGGCCTGATTGGTACCCGGGCGGGATCACCTCTCCGACGGCCATGAGGCAGGCCGACCGAGCGGGAGGTCGGATGGGCGCGAGCCGAAGCTCCGCGGCACCGCGCGGGACCGCGCGCTGAACCTCCTGTCCTTCCGCGACCGCAGCCGCCGCGAGCTCGAGCGGCGCCTCCTCCGTGCCGGCTTCGAGCCCGACGACGTGCTCGAGGCTCTCGACGGGCTGGAGCGCGCCGGCCTGGTCGACGACGAACGCTACGCCCGGGCGCTCGTGGAACAGCACACGGGGCGACGGTTGTCCGGCGCGCGGGCCGTGGCGGCTGCGCTCGCCACCGGCGGCGTCTCGCGTGAGGCGGCGGCCGCGGCGCTGGCCGGACTCGACGAGCCGGGAGCCGAGCGCCGGCGGGCCGAGGCGCTCGCCCGTTCCAGGGCCGCTCGGCTGTCCGGGCTCGCGCCGGAGGTCGCCTTCCGGCACCTGTGCGGCCTGCTCGCTCGACGGGGCTACCCGCCGAACGTGAGCCGGGATGCCGCCCGTGCCGCCCTCTCGATCGACGACGACGGGTCCTGACCGACGATTCCACCGCGGTGCGAGGGCCGCGGCGACCCTTGCCCTCCCACCCCGGCGTCACCCACAATCTCGGCAGGCCGTGGGAGGGAGGTTCGCGCCGTATTGGACCCATTCGTGGTGGGCCGAGACCTCGAGCTCGAGCGTGTCAAAGGGTTTGTCGCAGGCATCCCAGGGGGCTCCCGCTCGCTCGAGATCGGGGGGCCGGCGGGGATGGGCAAGACCGTGCTGTGGCGCAGGGCTGTCGCCGACGCCGAGGCGGAGGCCTTCACCGTGCTCTCCGCCCGCCCGCTGCCTGCGGAGACCGTCCTGTCGTTCGCGGGGCTGTCCGACCTCCTCGGCGCGGTCGTCGACGAGGTCGGCCCCCACCTGCCCGCGCCGCAGCGCGCCGCGCTGGACGTCGCCCTGCTGCGCACGCCGGCCGAGGGGGCGCCCCCCGATCCGCGTTCGGTGGCCACGGCGAGCCTGAACGCGATCCGGTGGCTGGCCACACGGGGCCCGGTCCTCGTCGCCGTCGACGATCGACAGTGGCTCGACCGGCCCACGGGCGACGTGGTCGAGTTCTGCCGGCGGCGCCTCGGCGACGAGCGCGTCGGGTTCCTCGAGACGAGGCGCGTGCAGCCGGGGGCCGGGTCGGGAGGCGACGGTCCCACCGACGACGGCATCGTCCGGCTCGAGGTCAAGCCGCTCTCTCCGGGTGCGCTGCACGAGCTCCTTCGGGACCGGTTCGGCCGCGCCTTCCCCCGCCCGACGCTCATCCGGATCCACGAGACGTCGGGTGGGAACCCCTACTACGCGCTCGAGATCGCGCGGGTCCTCACCGAGCGGGCGGGCGAGCCCGACGAACACCTCGAGCCGGGTCGGCCGCTGCCGGTCCCCGAGAGCCTCCTCGGGATCCTCCGGGAGCGGGTCGACGGGCTCGCCGTACCGGTTCGCCGGTTCCTGGAGGCGGCGGCCATCGTCTCCGATCCCACGGTGGAGCTCGCGGGGACCGCTTCGGGCGCGGCCGGCCGGGCCTCGGACCGGGTCCGCTCGGCGACCAGGGCAGGCGTGATCGAGCCGGACGGCGACCGCATCCGGTTTTCCCACCCCCTCCTGGCGGAGGTCGTGCTCGCGGGGATGGGTCCCGAGGAACGACGGGCGCTCCACCGCCGGGTGGCGGACCTGGTGCCCCGCGCCGAGGAACGGGCCCGTCACCTCGCGCTCGGTGCGGACGGCCCGTCGGCCGAGATCGCCGCCGTGGTGCACGAGGCGGCGAGGGCGGCCGCCGCGAGGGGGGCGATCGCCCCCGCAGCGGAGCTGGCCGAGGAGGCGATCGCCCTCACCCCCGCCGACGACCCCGAGCGGTTCCGGCGGCGGCTCGACGCGTCCGCGTACGAGGTCCGGGGGGGCGACATCGCCGGGGCGCGCCAGCACCTGGAGCCGCTGACCGCCCCGGACGTCCCCGGTCCGGTTCGGGCCGCCGCCCTGCTCCGGATGGCGAGGATGGGGGAGGAGAGCCCCACGACCTCGCTGCAGCTGTGCCTGCAGGCGATCGCCGAGGCCGGGGGCGACCCCCTCGAGGCCGAAGGCCACCAGCTGGCGGCCGAGATGTCCATGCTGTCCGGCGACGTCCCGCACGCGCTGGAGCACGCCCGGCGCGCCGTCGAGCTGGCCGAACGCGTGGGTGAGCCGGCGATGCTGATCGAGAGCCTCGGGACGCTCTGCCACTACGAGACGTACACGGGGGCGATCACCCCCGGCCTCCTGGAGGGCGCCCTCGAGCTGGAGCGGGCGGCCCCTCGACCCTCCAACAACTACAGCCCTCGCGAGATCCTCGGGCTCCGTCTCATGTACTCCGACCGTTTGGACGAGGCCCGCGACCTGCTCGAGGCCAGCCTCGACTGGACCGCGGAGATCGGCGACGAGCTGGACCGGAACTCCCTGCTGATCCATCTGACCCAGCTCGAGTGCCGCGCGGGCCGCCCCGTGCTGGCGGCCCGGCACGCGAAGGAGTCCCGCACGATCTCCGAGCAGACCGGCGGGTGGGCGCTGGCCGCGCCGCTGTTCGCCGAGTCGCTGGCCGCCGCGCATCTCGGCGAGGTGGCCGCCTCGCGGGAGGCGGGGGAGCGAGGGCTCGCCATCGCCGAGGCGGGCGGCAGCGGGGTGTTCCGCGTCCTCAATCGATGGGCCCTCGGGTTCCTGGCCCTCTCGCAGGGCGATGCCGCCGAAGCCGACCGGCTCCTACGGGACCTCCCGGACGACGTCGAGGCGATGGGGTACCGGAACCCCGGCGTCCGGCCGGTCCACGCGGACGCCATCGAGGCGCGGATCGGCGCCGGCGACCTCGCGGTCGACGGCCTGATCCACCGGCTGGAGGAGCGCGGCCGGTCCCTCGACAATCCGTGGGCGCTCGCGGGGTCGGCGCGATGCCGCGGTCTGCTCCTGGCGGCTCGGGGCGATCCGGACGGGGCGATGCGAGAGCTGGAACGGGCCCTCACCGAGCACGAGCGGTCCCCCCAGCCGCTCGAGCGGGGGCGGACCCTCCTCGCCCTCGGCACGCTCCAGCGCCGGTCGCAGCGCCGGCGGGACGCCCGCACGACGCTGGTGGCCGCCGTCGAGGTGTTCGACGAGATCGGTGCGGCGATCTGGGCCGAGCGGGCGCGCGCGGAGCTCGGCCGCATCGGCGGGCGGACGTCCTCGGGCACGGACCTCACGGGGTCGGAGCGCCGGGTGGCGGAGCTCGCCGCCGACGGCATGACGAACCGAGAGGTGGCCGAGGCGCTCTATCTCAGCGAGCACACCGTGGAGAGCCATCTGTCGTCCGCGTACCGGAAGCTCGGTGTGCGTTCCCGGACCGAGCTGGCCGCGAAGTTGGAGCGCTGACCCGGGCAAACATCGCGGATTCCCCTGATTCCCCGCCCTCCGGCCGTGCCTAGTCTCGGGCGCAGGAGGAGGGGCTGTGCCCACATATCTCGTCGAACGCTACGTGCCCGGGGCGCCGGCCGGCTCCGCCACCCGGCCCCAGGGCCGGATGGTGACCGAGGACCATCGGATCCGGCACGTCCAGTCGACGCTGATCCCCGCCGACGAGATCTCGCTCTGCCTGTTCGAGGCGCCGTCGAGGCCGGTCCTGGAGCGGGCGCTCGTCGAGGGCGGGCACTCCTTCGTCCGAATCGTGGAGGCGTTGGTCGGAGGTCCGGGCGACTGCGGGGGCGCAGCGGCGGCCGCGGAACGTCCGGCCGAAGCACGTACGGCAGGGGAACCGATCCAAGGAGGGGTGCCATGAGGGGGCGTCGTCGTTCGGAGCGGGGTCAGCGGGTCGCCGGGAGGTCCCCGGCCCTGGTCCACATCGCGGTCGTCGTGCTCGGAGCGTTCGCCCTGATGATCCCGGCCGCTGGGTCCGTCGCGTCCGCCGACACGCCTCAACATGCCGGCGGACCTGGGCGAGGGGCCGGTGGAGCGGGCGGTGAACTCGGCGACTCGGCCGACCTCGACTACTTCGTGGCCCTGAACTCGACGGACGTCAAAGAGGACCAAGCGCAACCCGAAGAGTTCGACTCGATCAACCGGCACCTCGGGTCCGGGACGTTCTCCGGCCCGGAGGGCGACGCGAGGGCCTCCTCCAAGGTCCAGGGCTCGGTGACCGACATCACGGTGAACGACGGTATCGGAGGCCTCGAGAATGCGATCGTGAGTGCAGCGGTCTCCGGCTCCGCGCACCATTCGGACAGGAACGTGGCCGGTGTCCCGGTGGCGGACGCGTCGGCCTTCTTCTCGATGGACTGGGAGTTCCCCAACCCGACGCCGGTGACCATCAGCGTCACGTTGACCGCAACCAACAGCGACAACGGCGAGTGCACGGAGGCGGTCGCAGAACTCGATCTCGGGGGCTCCGTCAAGTCAGCGACCAAAGAGGCGGGCGGCGATTGCGACCCGTCATCCGACCCGGGCTCGCTCAGCTTCTCAGGGGTATTGACGGGGGAAGGGGACCTCGGGGTCTCCGTCGAGGGCGAGGTCGCGACCGAGCACAAGAACAGCAGCGAGTCGTTCACCGGTGGGTTCACCGTCAACGCGAGCGCGCCGTTCGGCGAGTGCACGATCACGGGCACTCCCGGGGGGGAGACCCTGAACGGCACGCCGCAGGCGGACGTGATCTGCGGGATGGGCGGGGCCGACCATCTCAACGGTCTTGGCGGCAACGACAAGATCCTCGGGGGAGGTGACGACGACACCATCGACGGCGGCGAGGGCGGCGACATCGTCGACGGCTTCGGCGGGGGGGACACGATCGCGGGCGGTCCCGGAGGCGACACGATCGACGCCGGCGGAGGCTGCGACCACGTGGACGCCGGCGACGGGAACGACGTCGTGCTCGGCGGCAGCGGGGGAACGCCCACTGGGCAGACCGACGTGTGCGACACGATCGACGGCGGCGACGGGAACGACGCCCTCTCCGGACAGGGCGACGTCGACGACCTCTCAGGGGGCAAAGGGAACGACACGCTCGACGGCGGGCCTGGGAGTGACTTCCTCGTCGACGTCAACGGTCCGAATGCCCATCTCGACGGCGGACCCGGGGTCGACAACATCTGCGGCTCGCCTCAGGCCGACGTGATCAGCGGCGGTCCCGACGAGGACCACATCGCGGGAGGGCTCGGCCCGGACACGATCGAGGGGGACGACGGGAACGACCAGATCGACGGCCAGTTGAGGTTCGCAGCCCGGCCCGACGGCGGCCCCTGTATCCAGGGCCTCGGGACGGACGCAGGTGACATCATCCATGGCGGTCCGGGCGACGACCTGATCTTCGGCGACGACGGCGCGGACCATCTCACCGGCGATGCGGGGAGCGACAAGCTCGAGGGCGAGGCGGGGAGCGACACCCTCGCCGGCGGCACCCGGAAGGACGTCCTCAACGGCGGGTCGCAGAACGACGTCCTGAACGCCTGCGACGGGGTTCTCGACACCGTGATCGGCGGTCCGGGGGCGGCCGACGTGGCCAAGGTCGATCGGGGGATCGACGACGTCCATGCGGACGTGGAGACGGTCAACAACTGCTGATCCGAGGGGGGACCCGACATGACGACGTATCGGACGCGCGGGCGGCGTTGGCTGGTGAGCGGAATCACGGCGATGCTCGCCCTGGCGACGGCCTCCGGCGGGTCAGTCGCGTCCGCCGGGGGGCGAGGCGGGGCGATTCCGAGCGTGAGCGACACCGCCAACCTCGACTATTTCGTGGCCCTGAACTCCACGGATACGAAGGAGGACGACGCGCAGCGCGAGGACTTCGCCTCGGTCGACCGGCATCTGGGGTCGGGAACCTTCTCCGGCCCGGAGGGCGACGCGAAGGCCTCCTCCAGGGTCCAGGGCGCCGTCGCCGACATCGATGCAGGCCTCCAGAGCGCGAGCGCGACCGGGACGGTCTCCGGCTCCGTGCACCGTTCCGACCGGAACACGGCGGGCGTGCCCGTCGCGGACGCGTCAGCCGAATTCCTCCTCGACTTCGAGCTCCCCAACCCGACGCCCGTGAACATCAGCGTCTCGCTGTCCGCCGTTGACAGCGACGACGGCGAGTGCACGGAGGCGGTCGCCGAGCTCGACGTCGACGGGTCCGTCCGGTCCGCGACGAAACGGGCGGGCGGCGACTGCGACCCGACCGTCGAACCCGGCTCCCTGAGCTTCTCGGGGATCGTGACCGGCGAGGGAGAGCTGGACGTGTCCGTGGACGGCTCCGTCGCCGCCGAACACAAGGGCAGCGCCGAGTCGTTCTCCGGCGGGTTCACCGTCAACATGAGCGCGCCCTTCGGCGCGTGCACGATCACCGGGACTCCCGAGGGCGAGACGCTGAACGGCACGCCGCAGGCGGACGTGATCTGCGGAATGGGCGGGGTCGACCGGCTGAACGGCTTGGGCGGCAACGACAAGATCTTCGGGGGCAGCGACAACGACATCATTCACGGTGGCGAGGGCGGCGACGCCCTCCGCGGCTTCAGCGGCGACGACACGATCGTGGGCGGGCCGCAGAGCGACACCATCCTCTCCGACGAGGGATGCGACGACGTGATCGCGGGGGACGGGGACGACGTCGTGCTCGGAGGCTCGGGTGGAACGCCCACCGGGAACACCGACGTGTGCGACACGATCGACGGCGGGCCCGGAAACGATGACCTCTCGGGCCAGGGGGACGTGGACCAGCTGATCGGCGACGTCGGCGACGACACGCTCGACGGCGGTCCCGGGAGCGACTTCCTCACGGATGCACGAGGTCCGAACGCGCATCTCGACGGCGGCCCGGGCGTCGACAACATCTGCGGCTCGGATCAGGCCGACACGATCGACGGCGGACCCGACGCCGATCGGATCGCCGGGGGGTTCGGACAGGACACGATGCACGGCGGCGGGGGCGACGACCTGATCGACGGCAACCGAGGGTTCGCCGTCGATCCGGACGGGGATCCCTGCATCGCCGGCCTGGGGTCGGACGCACGGGACGTCATCGACGGCGGTCCCGGCGACGACCAGATGCGGGGCGACGACGGCGCCGACCACCTCACGGGCGACGCGGGCAGCGACAAGCTCCTCGGCGAGGCCGGGGGTGACCTTCTCGCCGGCGGTACACGCAAGGACGTGCTGAACGGAGGGACGGAAAGCGACGTCATCAACGCCTGCGACGGCGTCCTCGACACGGTGATCGGCGGTCCGGGACCGGCGGACACGGCGAAGGTGGACCAGGGGGTCGACGACGTCCACGGCGACGTGGAGACGGTCGACCACTGCTGACGGGGTGGGATGGATGTGACGACAAATCGGGCAGGCGGGGCATCGGCGGGTCACGGGATTCACGGCCCTGCTCACGGATCCATCCATGCTGACGCCGTTCGGTGGGATCAGCGCGGACGTCGGCCCGGTCACGAGGCGATGAGGGGGAAGAGGAGATGAAGCGTCTGCGGATTCCCGTGCGGCTCGTGGCCGTCACGTTGGTGGCATGGGGGACGGTGCACCCGGCCACCGCGCTCGCCGCGCCGATCGCGCGGGCACAGGGAGACATCACGGTCCAGGACAGTGAGGCGTTCCTCGGGCTCGGCGTCTTCGCGCAGAGCGACGCCCAGGAGAAGGACCGGGTCCAGGAGACGACCCACCTCACGCACTTCACGTCCACGCTCCAGGTGCAGGACAGCGGCGATCTGGGCTCGGCGGACTCGAACGGTTCCAACACGACCACCCTCACGAACACGGGCGACGTTCTCACGGTCGATTCCCGGGGGCGACTCGACTCGTCCGCCACCAGGAAGAACGACGCACCGGCCGGGAAGTCACCGGTCGGCCGGGGCTCGGGCGACATGTTCGTCGCCTTCCAGACGCCCGCGGAGGTCCCCTACACCCTCACCGTGACGATGCACACGTCCGACACGAACGGTGCGGCGGGGGGCGAATGCGCCTACGGGGAAGTGGAGCTCGGGTCCGTCGAGGACATCACCGTCGCAGGCAACACCGAGTGCGGCGAGCCGGGGTCGCGCAACGTGTCGGTGACCCACCAGGGGGTCATCCCCTGCTGCGGGGACGATTTCCAGGTGCAGCTGTTCACCGAGTCTGCCGTTCCCAGCGGCGACGGCCAGCCGCCGAGGTCGATGAGCCTGCACGCCGACTGGAACGTCATCCTGACGCTCGGAGGATGCGGCGCGCCCGCGGCGCCGCCGTCGGGAGGTGGCCGCCCGTTCCGCGCGGCGGGTCAGTGCGTGGCGAGCGGAGACCTGGTGTTCGAGAGCGTCGCCCAGGGGGAGGGGATCGGGGTGGTCGGCGGATCCGGGAGCGGCCCCGCCCCGCTCGGCCTGACCCCCGACACCGTCGGCGGCTCCGATCCGGCGTGGTCGCCGACCGGTCAGACGATCGCGTTCGCACGCACCGTGAACGGGAGCTCCGACATCTG
Source organism: Actinomycetota bacterium (assembly GCA_036557505.1). Taxonomy (GTDB): domain Bacteria; phylum Actinomycetota; class UBA4738; order UBA4738; family JACQTL01; genus DATBHM01. The sequence continues at coordinate 29,362 of DATBHM010000270.1, forward strand.
GACGATGACCGCGGGCGGATCGAACCTCAAACGGCTCACGACGGACGGGAAGGACTTCACTCCCGACTACTCGCCCCTCGGCGAGCGGATCGTCTTCGCCTCGGATCGGGACGGGACCTTCGACATCTTCGTGATGGACGCCGACGGCTCACACGAGCATCGCCTCACGAGCCTCGGCAGCGACCCCGCGTGGTCCCCGGACGGCTCCAAGATCGCCTTCGTCCGCAACCACCAGATCTTCACCATCCCCGCGGGCGGCGGCAGCGTGACGCAGCTCACCACGGGGCCGGGCGATCCGCTTCGCCCCGCGTGGTCGGCGGACGGGACGCAGATCGCGTTCGACTCCAAGGGAGACAACCCCGACAACCGGGATATCTACGTGGTGTCGGCGAACGGAACGAACCTGACGCGGTACACGGACACGCCACACGCCGATGCGTCCCCCACCTGGGACCCCACCCCCGGCTCGGAGGCGATCGCCTACATGCGCTCGAGCCTCCAGATCGTGGTCGCATCCGGGGCCCTCGACCACACCCCGGAGGTGGTGACGAGCGGCTTCGATCCCGACTGGGAGAACTCGGTCTGCGCCTACGGCACGAGCGGGGACGACCAGCTCACGGGGGGGCCCAACCGGCCGTGGCTCTGCGGCGGCCTGGGGGACGACACCCTGACGGGCGGAACCGAGGAGGACGTCCTGGACGGCGGCGACGGAGCCGACACCCTGAACGCCCGCGGGGGCTTCATCAACCAGCTCGTCGGTGGGCCCGGCTCCGACGATCTGGTGTGGGGAGGCTCGCACGGCGACGACTTCGACGGCGGCGGCTCCGGCGGCGACAAGGTGAGCTTCAACCACGTCGCCGGGATCACTCGGGGCGTGACCGTGAACCTCAAGACCGGCAAGGTGACCGGAGCCTGCACGTGCTTCATCGAGCACGGGACCGTCGAAGCCGTCACCGGAACGCGGTTCAAGGACACGCTGGTCGCTTCGGATGTGGGGAGCTCGGCGCTGGCGGGCCTGGGCGGGCCGGACACCTTCAACGCCTGCAACGGAAACGAGGACCAGCTCAACGGAGGGCAGCAGCGCGACACCGCCCGCGTCGAGGGGGGTGACCACTTCAACGCCGTCGAGGTCCTGCACCCGTGCTGAGCGGCTGCCCACGCGACCTGTCCAACGTCTTGCCTCACGAGTTCACAAGCCGTACATTGTGAATTCGAGAGGCCGGATCACGACCCGACAACTGTTCGACCTGTGCAGTTCAACGAGACCGAATACGAACGTTCCATGACCGGACCGCGACGAAGGGAGCACGCACCTGGGGGCCATCGCCCCCGTGCGCCTTCGTCCTGACCTGATCGAAGCACCCGCACCGGGCGAGCAGCGGGCCGATCCCGCCTCCTTCAACGCGCATGAGTGGAGGCATCGATGATCTATGTCGTCGTCGGGATCCTGGCCCTCCTGGTCGGGATCGGCGTCGGCCTCGTCGTCCGCCGCGTCATGGTCTCGAACAAGGTCCAGACCGCCGAGACCAGGGCCCAGCGGGTCGTCCTGGAGGCCGAACGCGAGGCGCAGACCAAGGTCCAGCAGGCCCTGGTCGAGGTGAAGGAAGAGATCGCGGCCATGCGCCGCGAGGCCGAGGAGGACGTCAAGACCCGGCGTGAGGAGGTCGGCCGGGCCGAGCAGCGGCTCACCGCGAAGGAGGACGCCGCCGAGCGCAAGCTCGCCGAGATCGAACGCCGCGATACGGACCTCGACCGCCGGGCCGGCGAGCTCGAACGGATCCGGGGCCAGCTCGAGAAGACGGCCGAGCATCAGCGCACCCAGCTCGAGGCCGTCGCCCGCATGACGGCCACCGAGGCCCGGGAGGCGCTGGTCAAGACCATCGTCGGCGATGCGAAGCGCCACGCCATGGGCCAGGTCCGCGAGCTCGAGCAGCGGGCCCGGGAGGAAGGCGAGGAACGCGCCCGCAAGATCGTGACGATCGCAATCCAGCGCGTCGCCTCCGAGCAGACAGCGGAGTCGACCGTCAGCGTGTTCCCGCTCCCGAGCGAGGACATGAAGGGCCGGATCATCGGTCGCGAGGGCCGGAACATCCGCGCGTTCGAGGCGCTCACCGGCGTGAACCTGATCATCGACGACACGCCGGAGGCCGTCGTGCTCTCCTGCTTCGACCCGGTTCGTCGCGAGGTGGCCCGACTGACGCTCGAGAAGCTCGTCAGCGACGGGCGCATCCACCCCGCCCGAATCGAGGAGAAGCACGAGCAGTCCCTCCGCGAGGTGGACGAGGAGATCAAGCGGGCCGGCGAGGGCGCCCTGCACGAGGTCGGGATCACCGACGTTCACCCGGAGATGATCAAGGTGCTCGGCCGGCTCCGGTACCGCACGAGCTATGGGCAGAACGTCCTGCGCCACCTCGTGGAGTCGGCGCACATCGGCTCCGGCCTGGCCGCGGAGCTCGGCGTCGACCCGCACCTCGTGAAGCGGTGCGCCCTGATGCACGACATCGGCAAGGCCGTGACGCACGAGGTCGAGGGGTCGCACGCGCTGATCGGTGCGGAGCTCGCCCGGCGGCTCAAGGAGCCGCCCGAGGTCGTCCACGCCATCGAGTCCCACCACGGCGAGGTGGAACAGCGGACGATCGAGGCGGTGCTGGCCCAGGTGGCCGATCAGATCTCCGGGGGCCGTCCCGGTGCCCGCCGTGAGTCGCTCGAGACCTACGTGAAGCGCCTGGAGCGACTCGAGGAGATCTGCACGTCGCACCCGGGCGTCGAGAAGACGTTCGCGATGCAGGCGGGGCGTGAGGTCCGGGTGATGGTCAAGCCGGAGGAGGTCGACGACCTCTCGGCGCAGGTCCTCGCCCGCGACATCGCCAAGCAGGTCGAGGAGGAGCTCCAGTACCCGGGGCAGATCCGCATCACGGTGGTCCGGGAGCTCCGTGCGGTCGAATACGCCAAATGACGGAATCCGTGCCTGCGTCGGCACGGATTTCGGACACATCGGGCACCGGCCGGCATAGCGTCGACGCGTCGCGGGAACACTCCTTGGTGAACGACGACACGGACAAGGAGGTTCCCCGTGGCGCAACGACAGCCCATCTACGAACCCCATGAGCACGTCACGACCCCGACCGGCCGGCCGGTGGCCGCCGCCCCGGTGGCGACCACGCGTGCCAGGCCGTCGTATGGCGGCCTCGTGGCGCGCATCGTGCTGACCCTCGTGGGCGCAGCCGGGATCATCGTCGGGACGTTCACCCACGTCGTGAACGGCACCGCCGGCACGGACGTGCCCTTCCGGTCGCTGTGGACGACCGACCTCTCCGGGTCGACGTTCATCACGTCGCTCGGCTTCGCCATGATCGTGGTCGCGGTGGTCGCGATCGTCGGCATGGCGCTGCGGACCCTGACGAGCCTCGCAGGGGCCGTCGGTCTCGCCGGGACGGTCCTGTTCCTCGTCGCCGTCAACCGGGCCACCGGCAGCCTTGCCGCCGTCGACGCCGGCGTGTGGCTGTGGGGCATCGGCTCGCTGCTCTGCCTGATCGCCGGGTTCTTCGGAGGCCGGCGCGAGGTGCTCCAGACGACGACCGGCACGATGGTCGTCGAGCAGTAGCCGTACACCTGCTCCCCCGGAGGCGGCCGCCGCCGCCCGATACACTCGGGCCGATGGGCGGCCGCTTCCTGCTGCGCACCTTCGGGTGCCAGATGAACGAACACGATTCCGAGCGAATCGCCGGCCTCCTCACCGCCGACGGCTACGTCCCCACGGAGGAGGCCGCCGACGCGGAGGTCGTCGTGCTCAACACCTGCGCGGTCCGCGAGCACGCCGACAACCGCCTGTACGGCCAGCTCGGCCACCTCCGTCCCCTGAAGGAACGGAACCCTCGGATGCGCATCGTCGTGGCCGGATGTCTCGCGCAGAAGGACCAGGGTCTGATCCAGCGCAGAGCGCCGTGGGTCGACGTGGTGATCGGGACACACGCGCTGCCGTCCCTCCTCGACCTCGTGGCCCGGGCGGAGCGCGAGGGCCCGCAGATGGACGTTCGCGAATACACGGAGACGTTCCCGAGCGCGCTCCCGGCCGTCCGCGGCGACTCGCATCGCGCCTGGGTCAGCGTGAGCGTGGGGTGCGACAACCACTGCACGTTCTGCATCGTGCCGCTCGTCCGCGGGCCCCAACGCTCCCGGCCGATCGGCGACATCCTGGGCGAGGTGCAGGGCCTCGCATCGGGCGGCGTCGTCGAGGTCACCCTCCTCGGGCAGAACGTGAACACCTACGGTCGAGATCTGACGGTGCCGGGGTCGAGCCGGCGGTCGCGGTTCGCGGAGCTGCTGAGACTGGTCGACCAGATCGACGGCCTCCGGCGGATCAGGTTCACCAGCCCGCACCCGCACGACTTCACGCCCGACGTCGTGGAGGCCATGGCCGAGTGCGAGCGGGTGTGCGAGCACATCCATTTCCCGCTGCAGTCGGGATCGGACCGCGTCCTTCGTCTGATGCGGCGGTCCTACCGCAGCGATCGGTATCTGTCGTGGGTCCGCCGGATCCGGGAGGCGGTTCCCGGGATCGCGTTCTCCACCGACATCATCGTGGGGTTCCCCGGTGAGACCGAGGACGACTTCCGCGGGACCATGCGGGTGGTCGAGGAGGCGGGGTTCGACTCGGCCTACACGTTCCAGTACTCACCACGCCCGGGGACCACGGCCGGCACGTGGCCGGACCGCGTGCCCAAGGAGGTCGTGCAGGAGCGGTTCGACCGGCTGGTCGCGCTGCAGGAGGGCATCTCGCTGCAACGAAACCGCGACTACGAGGGTCGGACGATCGAGGTCCTCGTCGAGGGCACCGGCCGCAAGGGCGGCGTCCAGGGCCGGACGAGGACGAACAAGATCGCCCACTTCGCCGGGGACGAACGACCGGGGGAGTTCCTCGACGTGGTCGTCGAACGCGCCCATCCGCACCATCTGAGCGCCCACGTCGCCGCGCCGGCGCCGGTCGCCGGCTGACGACGCCGGGCATGGAGCCCCCGAGGCCGTGGCCGGCCCTGGTGGGGCCGACGGCGTCCGGCAAGACCGAGGCCGGTCTGGCGATCGCCGAGCGACTGCGTGCGGAGATCGTCTCGGTCGACTCCATGCTGGTGTACCGGGGCATGGACGTCGGCACCGCCAAGCCCACGCGCGACGAGCGCGCCCGAGTGCGCCATCACCTGCTCGACCTCACCGGCGCGGGCAGGTCGTTCAGCGTGTCGGAGTACCGGGACGCCGCCCGGTCGGTGCTCGCGGACCTCGCGGCGCGAGGGCGCACCCCGCTGCTGGTGGGGGGCTCCGGACTGTACTTCCGGGCGGTGGTCGACGGGCTCGAGTTCCCGCCCACCGACCCGGCGACGAGGGAGGACCTGGAACGCCAGGCCGAGGCCCTGGGCCCCGATCGCCTGTACGAACGCCTGGCGGCGTTCGACCCCGAGGCGGCGGCCAAGATCGAACCCGGCAACGTCCGGCGGACCGTCCGGGCGCTCGAGGTGGCCGCCGTGACGGGGCGGCCCTTCTCGTCGTTCGCGGAGGACTGGGGGCGGTACGACCCGAACGCCGTGCGGGCCGCCGGGGTGGACATGGATCCCGCGGCGCTCCGGGCCCGGATCGGTTCCCGCATCGACGCGATGCTGGATGGTGGCCTCCTCGACGAGATGCGATCGTTGGTGGCGAACGGTGCGGGCCCATCGCTCACCTCGAGCCAGGCCATCGGGTACGCTGAGATCATCGAGCACCTGGCCGGCCGCATGACCCTCGAGGAGGCCGCCGCCCGGACCGCGGCGCGGACCCGCGCGCTGGCCCGGCGGCAGCTGGCGTGGTTCCGGCGCGATCCCCGCATCCGGTGGTTCCGCGCAGGGCCGGACGGCGCGGCCGGCATCGTGGACGAGCTGACGGAGTACCTGCGAGATGGCTGAGTTGCGATTCGAGAAGTGGCACGGCACCGGGAACGACTTCGTCATGGTCGAGGACTGGGACGGCGAGCTCGACCTGCCGGCCGATCTCGTGGCCGCCATGTGCGACCGGCACCTGGGGGTCGGCGCCGACGGGCTGATCCGCGTCGCCTCGCCGGCCGTGGCCGACCGCGAGGGGCTCGAGGCCGACGGCGCGCACGCGTTCATGGACTATCGGAACGCCGACGGTTCCCTCGCCGAGATGTGCGGGAACGGCGTCAGGTGCCTCGCGAAGGTCGCCTTCGAACACGGCCTGGTCGACGCCACGGAGCTCACGGTGGCCACGCGGGGCGGGCGCAAGCGCGTCTGGCTCGACGTGGACGGCGGGCACGTCCGGTCGGTGCGCGTCGACATGGGGCCGCCCGAGCTCGAGCTCGACCGGATCCCCATGGCCGGTCCGGCGGGCTCGAGGTTCCTCGCGGAGCCCTTCGAGCACGACGGGGTGACGTACAAGGCGACCGCGGTGTCGATGGGCAACCCCCATCTCGTGCTGTTCGTCGAACGCGACCCCGACCAGGTCGACGTCCACCGCATCGGGCCGCAGCTCGAGCACGACCCGCGGTTCCCCAACCGGACCAACGTCGAGTTCGTCGCCCCGGCCGCGGACGGCATCAAGCTGCGGGTCTGGGAGCGCGGCGTCGGCGAGACCATGGCCTGCGGCACCGGCGCGTGCGCGTCGCTGGTGGCGGCCGGCCTGACCGGCCTGGCCCCGCGTACGGCGAGCATCCACTTCCCCGGCGGGACGCTCCTCGGCGAGTGGGCGGACGACACCGTGTACCTGAGCGGCCCCGCCGAACGGGCATACGTGGGCACGTTCGACGCCGACGAGCTGCTGCGCGTGTGGAAGGCGACGCAATGAGGGTGGCCAGACGGGTCGAGCACCTCCCTCCCTATCTGTTCGCCGAGCTCGACCGGAAGATCGCCGAACGGCGCGCGAGCGGCGTCGACGTGATCTCGCTCGGCGTGGGCGACCCCGATCAGCCGACGCCCGAGCACGTGGTGGAGGCCGCCCGGCGTGGCGTCGCCGACGCCTCGACCCACCAGTACCCCTCGTACTACGGCATGCCCGAGTTCCGCCGGGCCGTGGCGACGTGGTTCCGGGGGCGGTTCGGGGTGGAACTCGACCCGGACACCGAGGTCCTGCCGCTGCTGGGGTCGAAGGAGGGCCTGGCTCACCTGGCGTTCGCCTACCTCGACCCGGGGGACTCGGCGCTGGTCCCCGACCCCGGCTACCCCGTGTACGCCACGGCCACGCAGCTGGCCGGCGCGGAGGTCCGATCGCTGCCCCTGCCGGCGGCGGAGGGGTTCCTTCCGGACTGGTCCGCAGCGGCCGGCGCGGTCGACGAGCGGACCAAGCTCGTGTGGCTGAACTTCCCCACCAACCCCACCGCGGCCGTGGCGTCCGAGGACGACCTGGCCCGGGCGGTGGCCTTCGCCGCGGAGCGTGACCTGCTGCTCGCACACGACGCCGCGTACAGCGAGATCACGTTCGACGGCTACGTGGCGCCCTCGGTGCTGCAGGTCGAGGGCGGCCGGGACGTGGCCGTCGAGTTCCACTCGTTGTCGAAGGGCTACAACATGACGGGATGGCGGATCGGGTTCGCCGTGGGCGCCGCGCCGGCCGTCAAGGCGCTCGCCACCCTCAAGACGAACCTCGACTCCGGCATCTTCAACGCGGTGCAGATGGCCGGGGTGGCCGCGCTGACCGGGCCCCAGGACCACGTCGCCGCCATGCGCGACCTGTACCGCAAGCGCCGGGACCTGGTGGTCGGGACGCTCAACCGGCTGGGCTGGGACCTCGAGCCGCCACTCGGGTCGATCTACGTGTGGCTCCCGACGCCGGGCGGCGAGACCTCGGCGGAGTTCGCCGATCTGCTGCTCGACCGGGCCGGTGTGGTCGTGGCCCCCGGGCTCGGCTACGGGTCGAACGGGGAGGGCTACGTCCGCGTCTCGCTGACGGTGGCCGACGACCGGCTGGCCGAGGCCATGGACCGCATCGCCGCCGCGGTGGGCCGATGACGGGCTCCGGCCCGGGGGCCGCCGCCGATCCGTGCCGGTGACGAGCGTGAACCCCGAAATGGCCCCGAGTTTGTCGCGCCCCGCAGTTTCGGCCCCGAAGTCGAGGGAAAGAACCGTGCCGAAGAGACGCCGGACCCAACTCCGGGGAAAGGGGCGCTTCCCGGGAATTCTCCGGCGTCTCTTTGCGTCCGGGCCCCCCGGCGGCAGGCTCCGCGCATGAAGGACGACCGAACCCGTCGGACGGCCGGACAGCGCACCGTGTCCGAGTCGCCTCTGTCCGCGACCTGGCGGCCGCGGGTCCGGGAACGGGCGGTGCTGGTCGGCGTGGGGCCGGGCGTCGAACCCCGCGACCTCGACGAGCTGGCCGCCCTGGCGGACTCGGCGGGGGCCGCGCCCGTGGCCAGGGTGGTGCAGAGTCGGAAGGACCCCGATCCGGCCACGTTCGTGGGCAAGGGCAAACTCGGCGAGATCCACGACGTCGTGCACCGGCACGGGGCCGACGCGGTGATCTTCGACGACGAGCTGTCGCCGGGGCAGCTCCGGAACCTGGAGGAACGCCTCGGCGCCAAGGTCATCGACCGCACCGCGTTGATCCTCGACATCTTCGCCCTGCACGCCCGGAGCAGGGAGGGCAAGGCCCAGGTCGAGCTGGCGCAGCTCAACTACCTCCTGCCCCGCCTCCGCGGGTGGGGCGAGGCCATGTCGCGTCTCGGCGGCGGCATCGGCACGCGCGGTCCCGGCGAGACCAAGCTCGAGGTGGACCGCCAGCACATCCGCCGGCGCATCACGAAGCTCCGCCGCGACATCCAGCAGCTCACGAGGACGCGCGAGCTGAAGCGGTCGCGGCGCGAGTCGAGCGGCATTCCGCAGGTCGCCATCGCCGGCTACACGAATGCGGGGAAGTCCACGTTGATGAACGCCCTCACCCGGGCCGACGTGTTGGTCGCCGACCAGCTGTTCGCGACCCTCGACCCGACGACGCGGCGGCTGGAGCTCCCCGGCGGGCGCCAGGTGACGCTCTCCGACACGGTGGGATTCGTGGGGAAGCTGCCGCACGACCTGGTGGAGGCGTTCCGGTCGACGCTCGAGGAGGTCGCGCTGGCGTCCCTCGTGCTGCACGTGGCCGACGCCTCGGCGCCGGAGCTCGACCAGCAGGTCGGGGCCGTCCGGGACGTGCTGGGTGAGATCGGTGCGGGCGACCTGCCCGAGGTGCTCGCGCTCAACAAGGCGGACCTGCTCCGGGGATCCGAGCGGGCCCGCGCCGCCCGGCGATACCCCGGAGCGGTGCTCGTCTCGGCGCTCACCGGCGAGGGCCTGGACGAGCTGCTGACCGCGGTCGCGGACACCCTCCCGCGCCCGCCCGTCGAGGTGACGTTGCTGGTGCCGTTCGGTCGCGAGGACGTCACCGCGCGCCTGTACCGCGAGGCCGAGGTGCTGGAGGCCGACGAACAGCGGGACGGCACCCTCGTCCACGCCCGCGTGGCCGAACGCCACCTCCCGGCGGTTCGGGACTTCATCACGAAGCCGGTCACGCGACGCGTGGCCACCGGGCGGACGACCCGTTGACCCTGGTCCTCGACGTCGAGCTCACCCCCGAAGAGCTCCGGCACGTCGCCGGAACCGACCCGCGCTGGTGGTTCACACAGTTCCGCTTCGCGAACGGGGAGAGCCCGAGGCACCCCAGGTTCGAGGCCCTCGAGGCGAACAACGAGTTCAAGCGGGCGCTGGTGCTGGACTGGCTGGCGCGGCTGGCTCCGGGGTCACGCGTGCTGGACACGTTCTGTGCGAACGGGGCGTTCTCGTTCGAGGCGGCGAGGCTGGGGGCCACGAAGGTCCTGGGGGTCGACTTCGACCCGCCGCGGATCGAGTGTGCGGAGTTCGTGTCGGGACTGCTGTCGGCGCACGGCTGGGACCGGGCGGTGCCGGAGTTCCGCCCGGGGGACGCGTACGACCTGGGGGCCGCGACCGGCGGGGAGCGGTTCGACGTGGTGTTGTGCCTGGGCGGCCTGTACCACGTGGCCGACCCGGTGCTCGTGCTGCGGCGCCTCCGGTCGGCGGCGGCGAACGGCGCCCACCTGCTGCTCCAGACGTCCCGACTGGTGTGGGTCCCCGGGCAGTGGGCCCGGTTCTCCGTGCGGGAGGAGGACCGCCGGGGGAGCGGGCTCTCCTCCCATCGGGCCGGCGAGGGCGTGTGGGAGCTGTCGCCGGGGGCGGTGCGGGCCATGCTGCGCGTGGCGGGATTCCAGGTCGTCGAGTCCAGGATGCCGCCCATTGCGAAACGACGGAAATTCCGTTGGTTCGCGGCATTGGCCCGCGCGGTGTGAGACCCTGTTGCACCCGGCACACGCAGGGAGATGAGCGTTCGATCCTGGTCGATCTGAGGACGGAACGGATGTCGGAGTTGGGAACGGCATGGCGGTGAACGAGCGCACGGGGCGCGATGAGGGCAAGGCGGCCAATCTGGCCCAGTCGGTGGCGGAGTACCTGGCCCACCATGGATACCGGGTGGCTCGCGACGTGTCGATGAAGGGCCGCTCGGGCGCCAACCACACCGTCGACGTCCTGGCCGAGAAATCCGACGAGGTCACCACCTACCGGCTGCTCGTGCACACCCGGAGCTGGGACCAGTCCGTCGACCGCGACGTCGTGGCCGGCGTACATCTCATGGCGAGCGACCTCGGGATGAGCAAGGCGATCGTCCTCGGCGCGCGGCACTGGCCGCAGGGCGCGGAGACGGCCGCCCGCCGCCTGGGGGTCGAGCTGTGGGGACCGGTCGAGATCGAGGGTCGCCTGGGGCGCCTCCCCGACCCCGAGACCGGCTCCGCGCTCGCGTCCATCCGGGGGCTCCGGGTGAACGTCAGCGAGCAGTCCGCCCGCGAGATGGCCAACCGGCAACGGCGGGGCAAGCTCGGCGTGAACCGCGAGGAGGTCGCCTGGATCCGCCCCTACTGGCTCCCGTTCCTCCCCGTCCGGGTGCGCCACACCCGCGAGGAGGGTGGCCGGTTCTCGCGCTCCGGCCAGCGCACCAGGATCTACGTGAACGTCTACGAGGCCCTCGGCGGGCAGCTGTACGACCAGTGGGACCGCGAGCCCGAGACGGTCCGCATCACCGAGAACCGCGTCCGGCCCAAGATCACCTCCTACTCCATCGTCGCCGAGATCGAGGAGACGGCCAAGCGCCTGTCCGAGGCGCGCACACCCCAGCAGTACGAACGGCAGGACATGGCCCTGAACGCCCAGGGGATCCCGACCCCGGTCTCGTTCTTCGAGCTCACCGCCGAGGAGGAGATCTACCTCCCGCACTACCTGGCGCTCATGCGGAACAAGACGGGGGAGCGGATCCTCGCGATCAACGCGGCGACCGGGACCGTGTCCGAGGAGGTCGGGGTCATGGCGATGAAACACCTCGGCCACATCGTCGACTCCGGCGGCGCGTAGGCACCCGGTTCCGGGGCTCAGCCCCTACAGGCGGTGGAGGACCGCCACCACCTTCCCCAGCACCCGGCCCCCGTCGGCGAGCTCGAATGGCTCCAGCCTCGGGTTCTCCGGGATCAGCACCACGCGGCCGTCCTCACGGCGGAGGCGCTTCACCGTGGCCTCGTCCTCCGCGGGGCCGGGCTGGATGGCGGCCACGATGTCGCCGTCGTCGCAATCGTCCTGCCGACGGACGAGCACCACGTCGCCGTCGTCGATGCCCGCGTCGACCATGGAGTCCCCCGCGACCCGCAGCGCGAAGTGCTCGCCGGAACGCCCCGTGAACTCGGCCGGCACCGAGAGCACCGACTCCACCTGCTGTTCGGCGAGCGCGGGGGCGCCGGCGGCGATACGACCGACGAGCGGGACGCTGACGCCGCGTTCGGCGCCCGTCTCGCCCGTGGCGATGGCCCGGGGCTTGGTCGGGTCCTTTCGGAGGTAGCCCTTGCGCTCGAGGTTCTCGAGCTGGCTGTGGACGCTGGAGGACGACGTGAGGCCCACGGCCTCGCCGATCTCCCGCACGGTGGGGGGGTAGCCCCGCTCGTGCGTGGCGGTGTTGATGAACTCGAGGATCCGGCGCTGCCGGGCGGTGAGATCGTCGGTCTGCGGCATGTCGCGTCCTCCTTCGCGTCGCGCGAAACCGTAGCATCCCCGGGCACCCCGATCAAACATCTGTTCGATCTTCGCTTGACACCGAACGTCCGTTCGGTAAACTCCTCGCATGACGCGAACACGTGTTCGATGGGGACGGGTGGGCGGACTGGTCGCGGCCGTCGGGGTCGCGCTCACGCTCGCCGCCTCCTCCGCGCAGGCGGGGTCGGGGACCCCCGCATCCGCCGGTCGTGCCGTCCGTCAGGCCACGGTGCGCCACTACGTGGTGCGGCCCGGCGACACGCTGTGGGCGATCGCGGCACGCATCGCCGGCCCGAGGGCCGATCCACGCGCGGTGCTCGACTCCCTCGTGCGCGCCAACCACGTCGGGGGAACCCTCGCGGTCGGCACCCGCCTCGTCATCCCCGCCTGACCGGTCCCGTCCTCGGTCCATCGCATTGACGCACGAGCGGTCGACTCGCTACGGTCGGGACACCACAACATCTTGTGGTTTCGGGAGCCTCGTTCCGGGAGGGGAGTCGGTACGGGATGCGCTGTCCCTGGTGCGGCAAGGAGAACGACCGCGTGGTGGACTCCCGCACGTCCGACCGGGGCTCCGCCATCCGGCGCCGGCGGGAGTGCATCTCGTGCAGACGACGGTTCACCACCTTCGAGCGGATCGAGGATCTCGGGCTCATGGTGGTCAAGCGGGACGGGACCAAGGAGCCCTACGACCGGGTCAAGGTGGTGTCGGGGATCTCGAAGGCCCTCACCAACCGCCCGGTGACGGCCGCGCAGGTCCAGAACGTCGCCTCCCGCATCGAGGAGCGCCTCCGGCGCAAGGGCCCCGTGGTGACCAGCCAGGACGTCGGCCTCGAGGTGCTTGCCGTGCTCGCCAAGCTCGACCAGGTGGCCTATCTGCGGTTCGCCAGCGTCTACAAGGACTTCCAGCAGGCGGCCGACTTCGAACGGGAGCTGGGGACCCTCCAGAAGCGCGAACCGGCCAAGCGCCGGACGCGCGCCTGAACGACACGCCTGTCGGGCGCAACCACAAGATGTTGTGGTTGCGGTGCCTGGTGGGCCCAAGATGTGGGACAATGTGCGGCGAACCGCTTGACACGCGGTGTGCTCCGAACAAGAATCCGACGGTCGTAATCACACCGCTGTAACCCTTCCCCGATGAGCCTGAGAGGAGGCCTCGAGTGGCCACACGGGAGCGGGACGTCCAGTCCGAGCAGCGCGGCCTCACGTTCGCCCGGCATTTCACCTCGGAGGGGACGCATCCCTTCGACGAGGTGGAGTGGGAGGTCCGCGACGCGGTCATCCCGAACTACAAGGAGGGCGGCAACGCCTTCGAGCAGCGCGGGGTGGAGTTCCCCAAGGGGTGGTCCCAGAACGCGACCAACATCGTCGCGCAGAAGTACTTCCGGGGACCGCTCGACACGCCGCAGCGCGAGTCCAGCGTCCGCCAGCTGATCGGCCGGGTGGTCGACACCGTCCGCACGTGGGGCGAGGACGACGGCTACTTCGCCTCGAGCGAGGACGCCACCGTGTTCGCCGAGGAGCTCACGCACCTGCTGGTCCACCAGAAGGCCGCGTTCAACTCGCCGGTGTGGTTCAACGTGGGGGTGCCGGACACGCCGCAGCAGTGTTCCGCCTGCTTCATCCTCGCGGTCGACGACAAGATGTCCTCCATCCTCAACTGGTACGTCGAGGAGGGGACGATCTTCAAGGGCGGCTCGGGATCGGGGATCAACCTGTCCCGGCTGCGTTCCTCCAAGGAACACCTCGGCGGTGGCGGGACGGCCTCGGGGCCGGTCAGCTTCATGCGCGGCGCCGACGCCTCGGCCGGCACGATCAAGTCGGGCGGCAAGACGCGGCGCGCCGCGAAGATGGTCATCCTCAACGTCGACCACCCGGACGTGTCCGACTTCATCTGGTGCAAGGCGGTCGAGGAGCGCAAGGCCCGGGCGCTGCGCGATGCCGGGTTCGACATGGACCTCGACGGCAGGGACAGCCACTCGATCCAGTACCAGAACGCGAACAACTCGGTCCGCGTGACCGACGAGTTCATGCACGCGTACGAGAACGACCAGGACTGGAAGCTCAAGGCGGTCACGTCCGGGGAGACCGTCGAGACGGTCCGCGCGCGGGGCCTCATGCGGGAGATCGCCCAGGCGGCGTGGGAGTGCGCCGACCCCGGCATGCAGTACGACACCACGATCAACGAGTGGCACACGTGCCCGGCGTCGGGGCGCATCAACGCGTCCAACCCGTGCAGCGAGTACATGCACCTCGACAACAGCGCGTGCAACCTGGCGTCGCTCAACCTGCTGAAGTTCGCGGACGCGGACGGCAGCTTCGACGTCGCGGCGTACAAGCATGCCGTCGAGGTCGTGTTCACCGCGCAGGAGATCATCGTCGGCAACTCCGACTACCCGACCGAGAAGATCGGGCGCAACGCGGTGGCGTTCCGTCAGCTGGGGCTGGGCTACGCGAACCTCGGCGCGCTGCTGATGGCGCGGGGGCTCCCGTACGACTCCGACGGCGGGCGGGCCTGGGCCGGCGCGCTGACGGCGATCATGACGGGCCACGCGTACGCGACGTCGGCGAGGATCGCGGCCCACACCGGCCCGTTCGCCGGCTACGCGCCCAACCGCGACGCGATGCTCCGGGTGATGCGAAAGCACCGCGCGGCGGCCGACGAGATCGACGGCGAGCTCGTGCCCGAGGCGCTGCTCACGGCGGCCAAGACGTCGTGGGACGAGGCGGTCGCGCTCGGCGAGCAGCACGGCTACCGGAACGCGCAGGCCTCGGTGCTGGCGCCGACCGGCACGATCGGGCTGATGATGGACTGCGACACGACCGGCATCGAGCCCGACCTCGCGCTGGTCAAGCAGAAGAAGCTGGTGGGCGGCGGGACCATGCGGATCGTCAACCAGACGATCCCGCGGGCGCTCCGGCGGCTCGGCTACACGGCGGAGCAGGCGACCGACGTCGTCGAGTACATCGCGGAGCACAACTCGGTCGCGGAGGCGCCACATCTGAAGGGCGAGCACCTGCCGGTGTTCGACACCTCGATGGGCGACCGGGCGATCCAGTACATGGGCCACGTCCGGATGATGGGCGCCGTGCAGCCGTTCATCTCGGGCGCGATCTCCAAGACGGTGAACATGCCGGAGGAGGTCACGGTCGAGGAGGTCGAGCAGCTGTTCGTCGAGGGGTGGAAGCTCGGGCTGAAGGCCGTCGCGATCTACCGGAACAACTGCAAGGTCGCGCAGCCGCTGTCGGCGGAGAAGAAGGTGAATGCGTCCGAGACGGCTCCGGCCGTCATCCCGTGGTCGCAGAAGAAGCGCCTCCCGGCGGTCCGCCCGGCCAAGACGATCTCGTTCCAGGTCGGCGAGTCGGAGGGCTACATCACCGCCGGCGAGTACCCGGACGACGGCATCGGCGAGATCTTCCTGAAGGTGTCGAAGCAGGGCTCGACCCTCGCCGGGTTGATGGACGCGTTCTCCATCGCCGTGTCGGTCGGGCTGCAGTACGGCGTGCCGCTCGCGGACTACGTGCAGAAGTTCGTGAACATGCGGTTCGAACCGTCCGGCATCACCAACGACAAGGACATCCGGTTCGCGTCCTCGCTGATGGACTACATCTTCCGGCGGCTCGCCATCGAGTACCTGCCGCTCGAGCAGCGCGAGGCGCTGGGGATCAAGTCGATCGAGGAGCGCAAGGCGGCGATCGAGGACGGCTCGGCGTCAGCGGAGTACGGGCTGCCGGCGGCGCCGGCATCCGTACCGGCTCCGCAGGCGACGGCGGTTGCCGAACCGGCGCCGAGCCAGCCGCAGCTCATCAACCTGACGACGAAGCCCGAGTCCAAGGCGATCGACGCGCCGCTCTGCTACTCGTGCGGCTCGAAGATGCAGCCGGCGGGCAGCTGCTACGTCTGCAACAGCTGCGGGTCGACCTCCGGCTGTTCGTAGCGCCGCGACGTTCCTTCCGGAGCACGAACGGGCCGGGCCTCCGAGAGGCCCGGCCCGTTCGGTTCGAACGTCGATCAGGTCCAACGAAGCATCGAGCGGCGACGCCAGTAGTCCACTGCGGTGAGCGACATCGCCTCAACGTCGAGGGCCGATGCCGCCGTTCGGGCGTCGAGAGCCCGAAGGTTGCTGCGGAGCTGGTCGACGGTAGCCGCGCCGGACAGGACCACATCGGCCCAGGGCCGCGCCGATGCGATGGCGAGGGCGATGGCATCGACCCCGACTCCCTGTTCTTCGGCGAGGCGATCGAGCGGCGCGCGGCGTTGGAGGATGTCCGGGTCGTGTTCGCGGTCGGTAAGGAGGCCGTTGGCGACGCCCTCCTTGACGATCACGCCCCAGCCCGCGTCGTGGGCTTCGGCCAGCGCCGGGCCGACCGAGGGCTCCAGGACGTTCCATGTGGCCTGGACGCAGGCGAAGGGCGCGAACCCGTCGACCTCTGCGTCCATCGCCACCCGCAGCGTGTCGGCCTGCCGCGGGCCGGTCGTCGTGATCCCGACCAGCACGCCCTGTTCGGTTCGGAGTCGGGCGAGGAACTCGAGGACCGCACGATCGCGTAAGACGCCGGTCTCGAGCGTCGCCGAGTGGACCTGGTACAGCGCGAGGTGGGTGCCGAGCAGGGCGCGGCTCTCCGGCCACTGTTCGGCCAGGGCCTCCGCCGAGTGGTCCTTCACCTCGTGGACCTCGGCG
>DATBHM010000271.1:0-9577 GCA_036557505.1 Actinomycetota bacterium
GAGTTCTGCCCGAACAGCAGGGCGCTCTCCGCCATCAGCGAGTAGAACCACCCGCGCGTCTGGTCGAGCCCCTCCGCGATGAAGTCGGCCGGGAACCGGCCGTCGAACTGCTCGACCCCCCGGCCGAGCTCGGGCTGGTAACCCCACTGCGCGTAGGGCATCGCGCCGGAGTCGTACCAGGTGTCGATGACCTCGGGAACGCGCGTGGACTCCACGCCGCACGACGGGCAGCCGAACGTCACCTCGTCGATGTACGGGCGATGTGGATCGAGGCCGGCGAGGTCCCGATTCGCCACGGTCCCCAGCTCGTGGAGTGACCCGATCGCCGTCGCATGCCCGTTCGAGCACCGCCAGATCGGCAGCGGCGTCCCCCAGTACCGCGACCGCGACAGCGCCCAGTCGACGTTGTTGCGGAGCCAGTCGCCGTACCGGCCGTCGCGGATGTTGGACGGATACCAGCCGACGCCGGCGTTCACCTCGAGCAGGCGATCCTTCTTCGCGGTCGTCCTCACGTACCAGGACGTGCGCGCCATGTACAGCAGCGGCGTCCGGCACCGCCAGCACAGGGGATAGGTGTGCTCGTAGGGCTCGGCGCGGAGCAGCAGGCCGCGCGACCGGAGGTCCTCGGTGATGTCGGGGTCGGTCTCCTTGACGGGCCGGCCGCGCAGGTATTCCGGCACGTCGTCGGTGAATCGCCCCGCATCGTCCACGGGGGCGAATACCGGCCACCGCTCGCGGCGGCCGATCTCCAGGTCGTCCGCGCCGTAGCCGGGCGCGATGTGGACGACGCCGGTGCCCTCGTTCATCACGACGAAGTCGCCGGCGACCACCCGGTGGACGTCGTCGCCCGAGACCGTGTCGAACACCGGCGTGTACCGGGTCCCGACCAGCGCGGAGCCGGGCACCGTCGCGACGACCGTGCCGTGATCGGCGCCCAGCACCGCGTCGCGGAGCTTCGACGCCACGACCAGGCGCTGGTCGTCCGCGTCGACCACGTCGTACGTCTCGTTCGCGTCGACGGCGAGGCCCTCGTTCGACGGCAGCGTCCACGGCGTCGTCGTCCAGGCGAGGATGGCCGCGCCCTCCACCTCGGGCGTCGATGCGGCGGACACCGGGAACTTGACGAACACGCTGGGGTCGACGACGGTCTCGTATCCCAGCGCGACCTCCGCGTCGGACAGCCCCGTCTGGCACCGGGGGCAGTACGCGACCGACTTGAAGTCCTCGAAGAGCAGGCCCTGCCCGTGGAGCGTCTTCAGCGACCACCACACGCTCTCGACGTACTCGGTGGCCATGGTCCAGTACGGGTCGTCCATGTCGATCCAGTGCCCGATGCGCTCGACGAGCTCCTTCCAGTCGTCGACGTAGCGCACGACCGACGCGCGGCACTTCGCGTTGAACTCGGCGATCCCGTACGCCTCGATGTCCTGCTTGGTCCGGGTGCCGATCTCTTTCTCGACCTCGAGCTCGACCGGCAGGCCGTGGCAGTCCCATCCGGCCTTGCGGATCACGTGGTGGCCGGTCATGGCCCGGTACCGAGGGTAGATGTCCTTGAACGTCCGCGCTTCCGCGTGCCCGATGTGCGGTCGGCCGTTCGCCGTCGGGGGGCCGTCGTAGAACACCCACTCGGGGCCGCCCTCGCGTCCCTCGACCTGCCTGCGGAACGTGTCGGCCGCGCGCCACCGCTCCAGCACCCGTCGGTCGAGATCGGGCAGGTCGAGCCGGGGGTCGACCGGTTCGTACACCGTCATCGCCATCGCTCCCGTCGCCACGTCGTCGTGGGAGGGGGCGAACACTTCGAACCGCCCCGTCCCGCACCTTCAGCAGGGACGAGGCGAAGGAACCGCCCCGCGGTACCACCCCGCGTTGCCCGGACCTCGCGGTCCGCGGCCGCTCGCCGCGTGCCGTCGCACGCTCCCGCGCTCACGGGGCGGAACCCGGCCGCGCCTACCGGCCGCACCCCGGAGGTGGTCCGCGGCGCAGGCGTTCGGGCGGCGGCTCGGGGAGGATGTCCGGTGGTGCCGGCCGCCGGGCTCACACCGTCCCCGGCTCGCTTGGGCCGAACGGAACCGCCGGACGCGTTCCCGTCATCGCCTGTGGGCCAATGCTACCGGAACGGATGCGCGCCCCGTTCCGTTGCCGGGTTCGCGAGACGGATGCTACGGTCCCTCGACCATGGCCAGGGGAGTCCTCACCGCCGCAGAGCTGAAGGAGCTGCGCACGGCGCTCGAGACCGAGCGCACCGAGCTGCAGTCCCAGCTGGACGAGATCGAGAGCTCGACGTTCTCCCAGGCCCAGTCGGACCTGTCCGGCGAGATGGCGTTCGACGATGAGTACGCGGACGCCGGAACCGCCACGTTCGAGCGCGAGCGGGACCTGTCCCTGGAGAACAACGTGCGCGACTTGCTCGGCAAGATCGAGAAGGCGCTGTCGCGCATGGACGAGGGCACGTACGGTGTCTGCGAACGATGCGGCAAGCCGATCGAGAAGGCCCGGCTGAAGGCGCTCCCGTACGCGAGCCTCTGCATCGCGGACGCGCAGGCGACCAACCGCCCGCGCTGATGCCCGCGTCCGAGTCGCACGCCGCGGACGCCGGCGGGCAGCCGGCGGCCGCGGGCCGGCCCACCCCGGCGGCGCCCGCAACGGGCTCCGCCTCCACCGAGGCGCCGGCCGGCCGCACCGCGGCCGACCGCCGCCGCCTCGCCCTCCTGCTGTACGGCACCGCGCTCGCCGTGTGGCTGCTCGACCGGTTGACCAAATATGTGGTCTCCCAGCACTTCCACCAGCCCACCACCCTGATCCCGCACGTGCTCCAGCTGCAGTACACGACGAATTCCGGCGGCGCGTTCGGCGTGTTCGACGGGGCGGTGTGGCTGTTCCTCACCGCCACGATCGTGGTGTGTGGGGTGATCGTGTTCGCCTCGTTCAACCTTCCGAACCGCATCATCGCGGTCGCGCTCGGGCTGGTGCTCGCGGGGGCGCTCGGGAACCTCGCCGACCGTGCGATCCGGGGGACCGGGTTCTTCAACGGGCACGTGGTGGACTTCCTGGCGTTCGCGAAGTCGCCGACCGCGCAGCCCGTGTGGCCCGTGTTCAACCTCGCCGACTCGGCGATCGTGGCCGGCGCGCTGCTGATCCTCCTGGCGAGCATCCGCAAGACGACGTCCCGTCGATGACCGCGGAGGTCGTGGCGCCCGGACCGGGCCGCCTCGACGCCGTGCTCGCGCAGGCGCTCGGCGTCCCCAGGGCCGACGTCCAGCGGGCCATCGAGGCCGGCCGGGTCGCCGTGGACGGAAGGCCCCGGCCGAAGTCGTTCCGGCTTGACGGTGGCGAGCGGATCGACGTCGAGCTGGCGGGGGCCATCGACGTCCCCGCCGAGGGGGACCCGGTCCCGGTCCGGTACCGGGACGAGCACCTCATGGTGGTGGCGAAGCCGGCCGGGATCCCGGTGCACCCCACGGCGGCCCGGCGGACGGGCACCCTGGTGAACCGCCTGAAGGCGATGGGGGTGCCCCTGTCGTCGGGGTCGGAGCCCGACCGGCCGGGGATCGTCCACCGGCTCGACGCGGGAACCTCCGGCCTGCTCGTGGTGGCGTCGGACGACCCGACCCATGCGCTCCTCATGGAGATGTTCCGCAGGCACGAGGTCGACCGCCGGTACCTGGCACTGGTGCGGGGCGACGTGGAGCACGACCGGTTCGCGGTCGACGCCCCCCTGGTCAGGCGCGGCGCAGTCATCCGGGTCCGGTCCGAGGGGCGCGAGGCCGAGACCCGGTTCGACGTGGTGGAGCGCCTTCCCCGCTCGACGCTGCTCGAGGCCGCCCCCCGCACCGGCCGGACCCACCAGATCCGGGTGCACCTCTCCGCCGTGGGCCACCCGATCCTCGGGGACCGTCGGTACGGCGGGGGATCGAACACGCTCGGGCTCGACCGGCCGTTCCTGCACTCGTGGCGGATCGGGTTCGACCATCCGGTCACGGGCGAGCGGATCGAGCTCGAGGAGGCCCTTCCCGATGACCTCCACCGCGCGCTGCGAAGGGCCCGAGCCTCGGCCTGACGTCCCGCCCTCGGTGCGGCGTTGACCACCTGTCGAACGACCCGCGCCCGGCGGACGCCGGCACGGCCCGGACGTCACGCCGGGTCGCGGTCGGTTTGTCCCGATTCTTGAGGCGGGGCGACCGTCACGGCGCGCGGCGGGCCAGGGGGGGTAGGGCCCGCCGAGGGCACAGGCGCCGGGGGGAGGGTTAGCGTCTGGCCCTGGCCCTGTCCTGGGTGAGGTACAGGGCGTGTTGGGTGCGGACCTCCTCGCGGGAGGCCAGCACCGCGTCCTCGACGTCCGGTGGGAGTGTCCGGCTCTCCACCAGCTCGCTCACGCGCCTCGGATCGACCGTCAGCACGCGGTCCCACAGACCGAGCGGCTCGAGCACCTCCCTGAGCTTGGCCTCGTCGGGCGCCGTCACGTGCTGCGGCCGCCGGTCGATCACACTGCCGTCGGAGGCGAACAGCCGCCGGTAGCCGTGTTCCTCGCAGAACGCGTTGATGAGGCCGGCCAGCTCGTCGAGCCGCCGGTACACCTCGCGGCCCCGCTGCTTCAGCGCGACCCACTCGTCGACGACCTCGCTCATCCGGGGGGCCGGATCGGCCTCCGCCCTGTCGAACCTGTGCCGGTACAGCGGGCACAGGGCCTGGAAGTCGCACCAGTCGCACAGCGGGTTCTGCCTCGGCTCGAACTTCCCGGCCGCGATGCGCTCGGCCACCGTGGCGATGCGCCGGCGGAGGGCGTCCGCGTGCTCGCTGCTTCGGGAGGTGGTCATGCGCTGGCCGGGGAGCAGGAAGTACAGCGTGAGGCGTTCGGGCTCGATGCCCCACACCTGCTGCGCGGCCAGCCAGTAGATGGAGAGCTGGAGGTCGCGTTCGACCGACGCCATCGGCGGCAGCCGGCGGTTGGTCTTGTAGTCGATGATCTCGTAGCCCCCGCCGGGGATGCGGTCGAGGCGGTCGATCGTCCCGGCGATCGGCACGCCCTCGATCTCCACCGTGAACCGGAACTCGAGGGCGGCCGGGATCCGGAACTGCCCGGCGTTCTCGCGGTGGTACTGCGCGAGCACGGCCTCGGCGTGGTCGCGATAGGTGAGCTCCTCGGCCGCGGAGGAGTAGCCGTCGGACACCCAGACCGAGTCGAGGATCTCCCGCATCTCCTCGAGCGGCGGCGGCACCGGCACCGGCCGGTTGTGCCAGTGGTACAGCGTCTGGTGGAGGGAGTCGCCGAACGACAGCGCGGGGGACGGCTTCGTGGGGACGCGCTCCTCGTACTGGAACCGGAACTTGGCCGGGCAGGTCTCGTACGTGTTGATCGAGGAATAGGACAAACGGGACGGGACCCTCGTCGCGAGCGCCATCGACGGAGTGTAAGCACAACCGCGGTGGAATTACAAGACTGTAGTTCTCCACATCTGTGGATTGTGGACGCCGAGGGGGCCCGGGGCCGGTCAAGCGGAGCGGGGGATCGGTCGAACACCCCTTCGTGAGCTCTCCGAGGCCACGCCGGTTCGTCGTGCGCTCCGTCGCGACCGTGATCGCGTCCGGGCTGGCCTTCGGCATGTTGTCGCCGGCATCCGCGACGACCCCGGCTCACCGGGCACGGGCCGCGGACCGCGCGGCGCGGTCGGCGCGGGAGGATGTCCGTACGGCCCGGGCGGAGCTCCGTTCGATCGACCTGCAGCTGTCCGTGGCCGCCGAGCGGCTCCACGCTGGCAGGATCCTGCTGGCGACGCTCCGCGGTCAGCTGTCCTCCGCGAGGTCCCGCTCCACCCGGGCCGACGCGGCCGCCGACGACGCCGCCACGGCATTCGACTCGCTGGTCCGGTGGTCCTACGAGTCGGGGGTCAGCTCGCAGCTCGGCGTGCTCGGGCTGGGAACGGTCTCGGACCTCGAGGAGGGGGTCGGGCTGCTGTCCGCCATGGCCGAGCACCAGCACCAGGTGGTCGCCGACGCCGCCGACGCCCGGGCGGAGGCGGCGCGGGCCGACGGCCAGACGACCTCGCTCGAGGCACAGGTCACCGGCGCGCTCGCCGGTCAGGCGAGCGCGAACCGCCAGCTGAACGCCGCCGCGGCCCGCCAGCGGGGCGTCATCACGCATCTGGAACACCGGCTGCACCGGAGGATCCGGCTCGCCGTCGCCGACCGCCGGGCCGCCGAGGAGGCGGCCCAGCAGCCGCCCCCGCCCCCGCCCCCCACCTCGGGACCGGCCACCGGCGCGACCACCGGCCCCCTGCCGGGGCCGAGCGAGCCGGCCCCCACCACCGGCGAGATCGTGGACCTGATCACGTCGCTGTGGGGAACCGGATACGACGGGCAGGTCGCGCGGTGCGTGGCGTGGCGGGAGAGCCGGTACCAGCCGACCGCCCGGAACGCCTCGTCCGGCGCCGCCGGGCTGTTCCAGCTCATGCCGTTCTGGTGGGACGGCAACAACTCGTACGGCTGGAGGTTCGACCCGTACGATCCGCGTCAGAACGCGGTCCACGCCCACCTCATCTGGAAGGCGGACGGCTGGGGTCCCTGGACGACCGGCCACCTCTGCGTGTAGCGCGGCGGGCGGCCCGCCGGCGGGTCAGGCGGGCGTGGTCGCGTCCGGGACGAAGCGCGGCCCGTGGCCCGGCACCACCGCCGCGAGACCGGGGAGGGCGAGCACCCGGGCGCGGTTGCGGTGGAGCGCCTCGGGATCGGTGGCGAACGGGTCATCCGCGGGGCCGCCGGACGTCCACCACAGGTGGGTGGCGACCACGAGCCCCTCGTCGGTGTCCACGAGGGTGGAGATGTCCTGCGGCGAGTGGCCGGGAGTCTCGATCAGGCGGATGGCCGGCGAGAGCGCGAACCCCTCCGCCGGCCGGGCGATCCACAGGTCGTCGCGGTACCAGGCCCAGTGGTCGTGCACGCGCGCCGCCGGGAACATCGCGACGTTCAGGGTGTGGTCGGGGTGGTGGTGGGAGATCACGACGTCGGTGATGTCCCCGGGCCCGAGACCCAGCGAGTCGAGCGGGTCGAGGATCCCGGAGCGCGACGCGACGAGCCCGGGGTCGATCACGACGACGACGGTCCCGTCGACGGCGAGGCTCACCGTCGACCCGACGTGGTCGTCCTCGGGTCCCGACAGGTAGCCGGCGGTGAGCACATGGAACTCCGCCATGACGTGAGGGTCCTCCGTGTCGGTGGGCGCGGCGAAGTCTACGACGGCCACGGCGGATCCAGGGGCGGCCGGCTACGCCAAGCAAACCGACTAGTCAGTCTGAATGACGCAGGGACGACGTATACTCGAGTGGCGCCGCCGAGGTGGCGCTCCCCCATCGGAAGGACTCCGCCATGCCGCTGCTCGATGCCGAAGCCGCCACGCTGACCGAATACCTCGATACCGGAGGGGGACGGGGGATCCGGGGAGCGCTCGCGAATCCGCCGGAGGCCGTGATCGGCGAGGTCGTCGCCTCCGGCCTGCGGGGCAGGGGCGGCGCCGGGTTCCCGACCGGGAGCAAGTGGTGGTCGGTCCGGACCGCGGGCGTGGGCGACCGGTACGTGGTGTGCAACGGCGCGGAGGGCGAGCCGGGGACGTTCAAGGACCGGTTCCTGCTCCGCCGCAACCCCTACCTGATGCTGGAGGGGTTGGCGATCGCCGCCTACGCGGTCGGGGCCAGGGGCGCGTTCGCCGTCCTCAAAGAGACGTTCGGCGGCGAGCTCGAGGCGGTCCGCCGCGCGGCGGACGAGCTGCGCGACGCGGATCTGCTGGGCGACGTGCCGGTCGAGGTCGTCACCGGACCCGACCTCTACCTGCTGGGTGAGGAGACCGGGCTGCTGGAGGCGGTCGAGCGCCAGCTTCCCCTGCCCCGGGTGGCGAAGCCGTTCGTGCGGGGGTTGTTCTCCACTCCCACCCGGTACAACCCGACCGTCGTCAACAACGTCGAGACGCTCTCGAACGTCCCCGCGATCATGGCGGAGGGCGGGGACGCATTCCGGAGGCTCGGCACCGAGCGGTCGCCGGGGACGATGCTGTTCACGGTGGCCGGCGACGTCGTCGCGGAGGGTGTGTACGAGCTCCCGCTCGGGACGCCGATGCGGTTCCTGATCGAGGACGTCGCCGGCGGCCCGGCCGGGGGGCGGGCGATCAAGGCGCTGCTCCCCGGCGCCTCCAACACGGTCGTGCTGCCGGAGGTCCTCGACGTGCCGCTCGACTTCGAGTCCCTCCGGGCCGTCGGCGGGGGCCTGGGGGCGGGCAGCTTCGTCGTGTACGACGACACCGCCTGCATGGTGCAGGTCGCGTCGATGTTCTCGAGGTTCCTGTGGATCGAGTCGTGCGGCCAGTGTCCGAGCTGCAAGCTGGGATGCGGCGTCGTGACCGGATGCCTGGAGCGCCTGGAGACGGGCCACGCGACGCTGGACGACTTCGAGCGGATCCCCGCCCGGGCCCGGAAGGTCACGGACGGGCAGCGGTGCGCCCTGCCGACCGGCGAGAGCCTGCTGGTGCAGAGCCTCTACTACTGCTTCACGGACGAGTTCCGGGAGCACCTGGAGGCCGGATGTGCGTTCCCGCGGCGGCTGGACCTCCCGAAGATCGTCGACTACGACGAGCACCTCGGCCGCTTCGTCTACGACCGCGCGTACTCCCGGCGGCAGCCGGACTGGACCTACGCCGCCCCGCCGGCCGCGGCGGCCTCATAGGGACCGGCCGGCAGCGTCCCGCGCGGGCGGGCCGACGTGCGGTCTTGACGCTCCCCGGGGGCGGGCGTAGCCTGCGGGCGGTCGGAATCACAGGTGTGTGATTCTTTCCACAGGCCGCCCACAGGGTTTCCACAGGACGTCGGGAGCGACGTTCCCCCGGAGCGTCGAGGGGTCATGTCCGGCACGAGCTTCGTCCATCTGCACACCCATTCGGAGTATTCGCTCCTCGACGGGGCCGCCCGCATCGGCGACATGTTCGCCCGCGCCGCCGAGCTCGGGATGCCGGCGCTCGCCATGACCGATCACGGCGTGATGTTCGGGGCCCTGAACTTCTACGCCGAGGGGCGGAAGGC
This sequence comes from Actinomycetota bacterium, assembly GCA_036557505.1. Classification (GTDB taxonomy): domain Bacteria; phylum Actinomycetota; class UBA4738; order UBA4738; family JACQTL01; genus DATBHM01. Next base: position 9,060 of record DATBHM010000271.1, read on the forward strand.
CGGCGTGAAGCCCATCATGGGCGTCGAGGCGTACGTCGCCCCGACCAGCCGGTTCGACCGCGCGCCCGGCGAGAACGAGGAGAAGTACCGCCATCTCACGATCCTCGTCCGGAACGAGACCGGCTACCGCAACCTGCTGAAGCTGGTCACCGACGCCCACCTGGAGGGCTTCTACCACCGGCCCCGTATCGACAAGGAGCTCCTTGCCGAGCGCGCAGAGGGTCTGATCGGCCTGTCCGGATGCCTTGCGTCGGAGGTCGCCCGCCACCTCGTCGCGGGCTCCGAGCAGAAGGCCGAGGAGGCCGCCGCCCAGTACCGCGACATCTTCGGGGACGGCAACTACTACATCGAGCTCCAGGACCACGGCCTGCCCGAGCAGCGCCAGATCCTCGGGCGGCAGGTCGCCCTCGCCCGCAGGCTCGGCCTCCCGATGGTGGCCACCAACGACCTGCACTACACGCACCCGGCCGACGCGAAGCCCCACGACGTCCTGCTGTGCATCCAGCAGCAGAAGGTCC
>DATBHM010000272.1:0-23110 GCA_036557505.1 Actinomycetota bacterium
AGGTCGCTCCCGTCCGGACGGTGGGAGTGCGCCGTGAACACGACGCGGATGCCGTTGTCCCGGCACAGGCCGAACAGCTCGTTCAGCCTGTCGACGGCGTCGCGCGCCGGTTCCGACTCGTACGGTGCCCCGGGGACGACGAAGTCGTTCTGCACGTCGATGCAGAGCATCGCGGTCCGCTCCGGCACGATCTCGAACTTCGGGTGATCCCAGGGCACCGCACCGACTCCCTTCGTGACTGGGCCCCGGCCCGCCACCGGGTGACCCGGTGGCGGGCTGCGACCTGTGCTGCGTTCGTTCCGCCCGCCGAGCCTACTGCTGGTCGGCCGGCGCGCACTTCGTGTACTGGCCGGACTTGATCTTCGCGATCGCCGCGTTCCAGTCCTGCACCTGGTCCACGTTGTCCTTGGTGATCTGCTGGACCGGCGCGGTGGTGGTCACCGGCACCTGCGTGCCGTTCAGGATGTCCGTGATCACGTTCACGTAGCAGATGCCCTGCACCCACGGCAGGAGGTCGTAGCTGAGCGCGATCTCGCCGTCCCGGACCTGGTCGAGCGCCACGCCGTTCGCGCCCGTGATGATGATCTTGCCCTGGTCCCCGGCGGCCTTGACGGCGGCGACCGCACCGAGTGCGCTCGGGTCGTTGTAGGCCATGATCGCGTTGATGTCCGGGTACTTGAGCAGCGCCTGGGCGACGACCGGCTCCGCGCCCGCGGAGTCGTCGGTCGGGTTGTCGACCCGAGCGAGCCACGTGAGGCCGCCCTTGGTCACCTCGTCCTGCATGACCTGCATCTGGTACTCGATGGTCGGCACGGGCACGCCGAGCCCGATCCCGAGGACGTTGCCCTTGCCGTGGAGCTGGTCGATGACGAACTTCGCGGTGCCGGTCGCCATCTCCTCCTCGCCCTGGTTCACGGCGGCGTCGAACGGCTTGGCGTTCTTCGCGGACGTGTTGCCGAGCGTGGCGTTGATCCCGATCGTCTTGATCCCCGCGGCCTCCGCGCGCTCGACGGCCGGCGTGATGGCCTTGGGGTCGAGCGGGAAGACGATGATCGCGTCGACCTTCTGCGCGACCAGCTGGTCGATGTCGGAGACCTGCTTGTTGACGTCCAGGTTGTCGTTGAGCGAGATCACCTTGTCACCGAGGGCCTCGGCCCGGGCCTCGATGGCCTGCTGGAGCGTGTGCAGCTGGTCGTTGCTGGCGATCGGGTTGGTGAACCCGATCGTGTACTGCTTGCTCGGCGCACTGGTCGCGCCGCCCCCCGACGTGGTGCCGCCCGCGCTGGACGTGGCGCCGCCACTGGTGGTCGGACCCCCGGCACTCGTCGTGGGACCACCGGAGTTGTTGCCGTTGGAGCACGCCACAGCAACGAGCCCGAACACGAACAGCGCCGCGAAGCCCTTCTGGAGTCGACTCGGCAACCTCCACCCCCCAACCATGCCTGGGCCGCCCCCCGTCCTGAGGCGACCAGAGGTCGGATTGTATGCCGACGCTGTGAAGGGGGGCAACGCAGACACCGGAATCGATTGCCCTGCGGATCTGCGCCGCTGTGTAGAGTGCGGCCGTGGACGCCGACGCCCGTCTCGCCGAGCTCGGGATCGAGCTGCCGGAGATCCCCCCGCTCCCGGCGGGACCCCAGCCGATGAACGTCCCGATCCTGGTCCACGGCGGGCTGGGGTTCGTGTCCGGCATCGGGCCGATCGGGACGACCGGCGTCGTCGGCGGCGACATGACGGTCGAGGAGGGCAAGGAGGCAGCGAGGGCCACGGCGCTGCTGGTGTTCCGGCGCATCGTGGACACCTTCGGCAGGCTGGAGGCGGTCGACCGGTGGGTGCGGGTGACCGGCTTCATCCGGTCGGCGCCCGGATTCGGCCAGCAGCCACTGGTCCTCAACGGGTTCACCGAGCAGGTCGTCGACGTCTACGGGCCGGACCGCGGGCGGTGCGCCCGCTCCGCGCTCGGAACGAGCGAGCTCCCCATGAACATCCCCATCGAGGTCGAGGTGATCCTCGCCGTTCGTTAGGGCGAGATCCCCTTCCAGTCCACCTCGCGCTCGAACGCCGCCGCCAGGCGGTAGATGGACGACTCGTCCCAGTGCCTCGCCACGACCTGCATCCCGACGGGGAGCCCGTCGCTCGTGCCGCACGGCACGGACATCGCCGGGTGTCCGGTCGCGTCGAACGGCGCCGTGTTGGTGATCGAGTCGAACCCGGGGACGAACCGCTCCGCGCGGCTCGCGTCCGGGGCCGGGATGCGCGGGGCCTTCATCGGCGTGGTGGGCATGACGAGGACGTCGTATGCCTCGAACGCCGCGTCGTACTCGGCGCGGAGCTTCCGGGAGAGGTTCTGGGCCTTCGCGTAGTAGTGACGGCCGTAGTTCCTGATGACGAACTCGGACGTCAGCATCCCGACCTTCAGGGTGTCGGAGAACGAGTTCGCCTGCCGGCGCCAGGCGGAGTGCATGTGCGTGAGCCCGGTCATGTACAGGCCGCGCCACCCGGTGCCGACCGCGTCCCCCTTGAAGACCATCTCGTACGAGCCCTCGATCGCGATCGGCGCCCACACGTTGAGCCCGATGGCGTGCATGGGGATCGACACGTCCTCCACCTTGCACCCCAGGCGCTCGAGCGAGGCGATCGCCCGCCGGACCGTGGCGTCGACGTCCCGCTCGGTGAAGACCTGGCCGAATCCCTCGGACACCACGCCGACCCGCATGCCCTCGGCCCCCTGCTCCAGGGCCTCGGTGTAGGCGGACGTCCGCGGCGCGTACTGCCGCGGGTCCAGCCCGTCCTCGCCGGCGATCACCTCGAGCAGCAGGGCGTTGTCGGCGACCGTCCCCGTCATCGGCCCCGCGTGGTCGATGGTGTGCTCGATCGGCATCATCCCCGTGTAGGGGACGAGGCCGTGCGTCGGCTTCATGCCGTTGATCCCGCAGAATGCGCTGGGCGCGCGGATCGACCCGCCCTGGTCGCCGCCGATCGCCATCGGGACCTCGCCGGCACCCACGAGCGCGGCGCACCCGGACGACGAGCCGCCCGACATGTACTCGGGGTCGTGCGGGTTGCGGGTGGGGCCCGTCGGGTTCGACATCACGCCGCCCGAGAACGAGAAGTACTCGCAGTGCGCCTTGCCGACGATCTCACCGCCGGCGTCGAGGATCCGCGTGACGACCGTGGCGTCGACGTCGGGGACGTACCCCTCGAGCGTCGAGGCCCCGTTCATCATCGGGACCCCCGCCAGGCAGATGTTGTCCTTCAGGACGACCTGCTTGCCGGCCAGCCTGCCCTCCCCGTCGCCCTTCACGACGGACTTCACGTACCAGGCGTGGAGCGGATCCTCCTCGTCGTCGGGCCGGTAGCCGGGCGTGCGCGGGGAGGCGACGCGGGGCAGGTAGTCGGGCAGCGACTCGAGCGGGCGGTACATGGCGAGGCCGCCGGCCACCATGTCGCGGAACTCGGCCAGGTCCTCCTCCCCCATGTCGAACCCGAAGTGCCGGGCCAGCTCGCGGATCTGTTCGATCGACGGTTCCTTCAGGGCCATCGGTGCTCCTTGGTGACGGGACGGACTGTCGTGTGGACGGTGCCGCGACGGGCCTCATGACGACGCGGCGTCCGCCACGGCCGGGACGACGTCGCGGGCGAAGCGACGCAGATCCCCGACCGGATCGACCGAGCCGAACCGCACGATGAAATGCGTCACGCCGGCATCGGCGAACCGGCGCACCCATGATGCGACATCGTCGGGCGTCCCGACCGGCCCCCAGTCGCCGAGGTCGACCTTCGAGCCGAACGTGGGGTAGGACGCGGCGATGAAGCGTCCGAACTCCTCCCTGGCCCGGTCCGGCGAATCCGCGAGGACGACGGTGGTGGAGTAGCCGAGGTCGATCGTCCCAGCATCGCGCCCCGCGGCGCCGGCCGCCCGGCGGATCGCGGCGACGCCCTCCTCGACCTCCTCGGGGTGCGTGGCGCGGCAGCAGGTCAGCCATCCGTCTCCGAGCCGCACGATCCGTTCGGCAGCGCGTTCCATCGAGGCGCGCGCCTTCGCGGCGTCGGCGGTCCCGAGATGGGGGTTCGCAGCGATCCAGATCGGCGGCGGCCTCTGGAGGGTCCGGAGCGGTTCGATCTCGGTCCCGCTCTCGAACGCCACGCTCTCGTAGACGAAGTGCCGGCCGGTGAGCTCGACCCGCCCGTCGGTCCACAGGCTGCGCAGCACCTCGACGGCCTCCTCCAGGCGTCCCACGCGGTCGCGGGGATCGAGCCCCTGGACGGCGAACTCGCGGCGCACGCCGGGGTCCACGGTGTTGCCGGCGCACGCGCCGAGGATGGTCCGGCCGCCGGACAGCTGGTCGACCGTGCTCCAGGCCATCGCCAGCGTCAGAGGATTCCTGATGGAGACGCGGAGGCACGCGGTGCCCAACCGGACCCGGGAGGTCCGCTCCGCCAGGGCGGCCATCACCACCAGCGGGTCGTGGCGGGGCTCGTGGAGCAGCCCGTCGCCCACCCAGACCGAGTCGAACCCCTCCGCCTCCGCGGCCTCGGCCAGCTCGAACAACCCGTCCAGAGTCGCGCCGCGCGAGACGAGCGGCCCCCGGTTGTTCATCGAGACGCCGAACTGCAGGCGGCCCAGGTCGCGTTCCTTTCGGTCGAGGGGCGGGATTCTAGGCACCGGCTCGCGCGTGGGACAATCGGCACGTGGCCAGGACGGAGGCGCGCACGGGGCCGGGCGACGACGCCGCGGCGGTCCCGGAGGTGACGACGACCTCCGGCGTGCCCATCAAGCCCGTGTACGGGCCGGAGGACGTCGCGGGGTCGGACTACGACCGCGACGTGGCCGATCCCGGGACGTACCCGTACACGCGGGGCCCGTATCCGACCATGTACCGCCAGAAGCTGTGGACCATGCGGACCTACACGGGCTTCGGCACGGTCGTCGAGACCAACCGGTGGAACCGCCGGCTGTTCGAGCGCGAGGGCGTCCACGGGCTCTCCACGGCGCTCGACCTGCCCACGCAGATGGGCTACGACTCCGATCACCCGGAGTGGCAGGCCGAGGTCGGGCGGGTCGGCGTCGCCATCGACTCGCTGGCCGACTTCGAGCAGCTGTTCGACGGGATTCCGCTCGACCGGATCTCGTGCTCGTTCACGATCAACGCGCCGGCGTTCCTGTTCCTGGCCCTGTACCAGGCGGCCGGCGAGGCACAGGGCGTCGAGGCGGCGACGCTGCGGCCGATCGTGCAGAACGACATCCTCAAGGAGTTCTTCGCCCGGGGGGCCTGCGTGTTCCCGGTCGAGGAATCGCTCCGGCTCGTCGCGGACACGTTCCGGTACTGCTCCGAGGTGATGCCCAGGGCCAACCCCATTTCCGTGTGCGGGTACCACATCCGGGAGTCGGGGGCGACGGCCGTCCAGGAGATGGGCTTCGCGATCGGCAACGCCATCGAGTACGTCCGGCGCGCCCTCGACCGCGGCCTGTCGATCGACGCGTTCGCCCCCCGGATCTCCTGGAACATCGGCGCGTTCATGAACCTGTTCGAGGAGGTCGCCAAGTACCGGGCCAGCCGGCGGATCTGGGCGCGACTGATGCGCGAGCGGTTCGGGGCGGAGGACCCGCGGTCGTGGCGGTTCCTGTGGTTCGCGGGGACGTGCGGATCCACGTTCAGCCATCGGCAGCCCCTCAACAACATCGTCCGGGCGACGGTGGAGACGCTCGCGCTCGCGCTGGGCGGCGTGCAGTCGATCACGGTCAACACGTGGCAGGAGGCGTTCGAGATCCCCGACCAGGAGGCCATGCTCACGGCGCTCAGGACCCAGCAGGTGGTGGCGTACGAGTCCGGCGTGGCCGACACCGCCGACCCGCTGGCCGGCTCGTACTACGTCGAGTCGCTGACCGACGAGTACGAACGCCGCATCCTCGAGCTGCTTGACGAGATCGAACACCGCGGAGGCATGGCCCGGTGCGTCGAGAGCGGATGGGTGGCGCGCGAGGTGGCGCGGGAGGCCTACCGTCACGTCCGGGCCGTCGAGAGCGGGGAGCGGCCGATCGTCGGCGAGAACATCTTCCAGATGGACGACGAGGACCCACCGGCCCGGCTGTACCGGCACAGCGACCGGGCCCTGCAGGAGCAGCGCGCGCGGCTCGAGACCGTGCGGTCGCGGCGGGACGGGGCGCGGGTCCGCCGGGCGCTCGACGACCTCCGGGACGCCGCCGCCGACCCGTCGGTGAACGTCATGCCCGCCACGCTGGAGGCCGTCCGGGCGTACGCGACGGTCGGCGAGGTGTTCGCCGTCCTCCGGGGCGTCTTCGGCGAGTACCGGGAACCGGTCGACATCTTCGGATGAGCGTCGCCCGATCGGTGGAAGCCGACGCGCTCCGGGACGAGTTCCGCGCCTCCGTCCGGGCCTTCGTCGACCGCGAGGTCCTCCCCCGTGCGGAGGAGTTGGACCGGCACGGCGAGTTCCCGCACGAGCTGTTCCACCGGCTCGGCGCGATGGGATACCTGGGGCTGCGGTACCCCGAGGACGTGGGCGGCTCGGACGCGGACTTCCGGTCGGCGTGCGTCCTGTACGAGGAGCTCGCCGCCGGTTCGCTGTCGCTCGCCGCGATCTGCGCGATGCAGGGCCTGATGGGGACGCACTTCGTGTTCCGGTTCGGGACCCCGGCCCAGCACGAGGCCTACCTCCGCCCGGCCTTGACCGGGGAGAAGGTGGCAACGTTCGCGCTCACGGAGCCGGGCGCGGGGTCGGACCTCGGCGCCATGCGCACGCGGGCCACGCGCACGCCCGGCGGATGGGTCCTGCGCGGAGCCAAGACCTGGATCACGAACGCCCCGGTGGCCGACTTCCTGACGGTGGGCGCGAAGACCTCGGACGAGCCCGGCCTGAAGAACATCGCCCTGTTCCTCGTCGACGCGTCCAACCCGGGCTTCGTTGTCGGCAAGCCCATCGAGAAGCTCGGGGTCCGGTCGTCGCTCACCTCGGAGGTCTCGCTCGACGACTGCGAGGTGCCGGCGGACGCGTTGCTGGGCGAGGAGGGCGAGGGCGTGAAGAACGTCGGCAGCCTCCTCTCCGAGATCCGGGCCATGACCGCGGCCCTCGCCGTGGGACTCGGCCGGCGGGCGATGGAGGACGCCGCCCGCTACGCGACCGAGCGCGAGGCGTTCGGCAAGCCCATCGGGGCGTTCCAGGCCATCGAACACAAGCTGGCGGACATGGCCACCGACCTCCAGGCCGCCCGGCTGATGGCGGCGGAGGCCGCCGGCCGGATCGACGCCGGCGACCGGTCGGTCGCGTTCCCGGCGATGGCCAAGCTGTTCGCGACCGAGGCGTGCGCCCGGATCGTCGACGAGGCCACACGGATCTTCGGGTCGTACGGGTTCGCGATGGAGTACCCGGCGCAGCGGTACTTCCGCGACGCGCGGTTCCTCCTATACGGCGGCGGGACGTCGGAGCTGCTCCGCGGGCTGATCGGCCGCGACGTCGTGAAGTCGGCCGGGAGCTGAGGGCCGGTTGTCGACCACGCTGGACGGGGTCCGGATCCTCGACCTGACCCGGATGCTCGCCGGTCCGTACGGCTCGATGCTCCTCGCCGACATGGGCGCCGAGGTCATCAAGGTCGAGGACCCGCGCGGCGGCGACCCGATCCGCCTGATGGGCCCCCCGTTCCTCTCCGGGGAGAGCGTCTACTTCCTGGGGATCAACCGGAACAAGAAGAGCATCACGCTCGACCTCAAGTCGGCGGAGGGACGCCAGCTGTTCCTGCAACTGGTCGCCGTGTCCGACGTCGTGCTCGACAACTTCCGCCCGGACGTCACCCGCCGCCTGGGGATCGATCCCGGCTCGTGCCGCGCCGTCAAGCCCGACATCGTGACCTGCTCGCTGACGGCGTTCGGCGCCGACGGCCCGTACCGTGACCTGCCCGCGTTCGACCTGATCCTCCAGGCGATGGGCGGGGGCATGTCGGTGACCGGCGAACCGGGCCGGCAGCCGGTCCGGGCGGGGCTGCCGATCGGCGACCTCGCCGGGGGGATGTTCGCCGCCCAGGCCGTGTGCGGGGCGTTGTTCCATCGGGAACGGACCGGCCGGCCGCAGCACGTCGACCTGTCGCTGCTGGACGTCCAGGCCTCGTTGCTGACCTACGTCGCCCAGTACCACTGGGCAGATGGCCGGGTCCCGGGCCCGGTGGGCACCGGCCACCAGACCGTTGTGCCGTACGACTCGTTCGAATGCGCCGACGGCATCGGCGTGGTGGTCGCGGTGTTCACCGACCGGTTCTGGCCCCCGTTCTGCGAGGCGATCGGCATGCCCGGGCTCACGGCCCGGTATCCGACCAACCCCGACCGCCTGGCCGCCAGGGAGGAGCTCCTGGGAACCCTCCGGCGGCGCTTCCTGGAGCGCCCCGCCGACGAGTGGATCGCCGTGCTCCGTGCCGCGGGCGTCCCGTGCGGCGCGGTGAACACGGTCGACCGGGTGGTCACCGACCCCCAGATCGTCGCCCGAGGGATGGTCTCGGAGACCGCCCGGCCCCACCCGGTGGCCGGCGCGTACCCGGTCCTCGGGAACCCGATCCACGTGGGCGAGGAGGAGCGGTACGACCCTGCTCCCCTGCTCGGCGAGCACGACGACGAGGTCTACGGGGGGCTGCTCGGGCTCGGCGACGAGCGACTCGCCGCGCTCCGGTCGGCCGGGGTGATCTGAGCCTCGGGCGGGCCGCGGACTCACGACCCGGCGGCGGCACCCCGGCGCCGTTCGACCGCCTCGGTGATGCGTTCCACGATGCCCGGGAGCGGACTGCCGACCGGGAACACCAGGTAGCCGAGCTCCTCCAGTCGGGGGCGGGACTGCGGCGGGATCGTCCCGCCGACCGCGAGGACGACGTCGTCGACCCCCTCGGACCGGAGCGCGTCCACCAGCCTCGAGCAATAGGTGTCGTGGGCCCCCGACAGGACGGACAGGCCGATCACGTCGACGTCCTCCTGGATCGCGGCGGCCGCGATCGAGGCCACGGTCTGATGGCGGCCCGTGTAGACGACCTCCATCCCGGCGTCGCGCAGGGCCATGGTGACCACCTTGGCCCCGCGATCGTGGCCGTCGAGGCCGGGCTTGGCGATCAGCACGCGGATCGGACGCCTCCCCACCCGAGCATCGTAGCCGCGAGCCACTACAGTGATCCGCTCAGGCGGGCAGGGAGGAACCCCATGGCTGGAACGTTCTCGGTGTCGCGCGCGGTCGTCACCGGAGCCGCCCGCGGGATCGGGGCGGCGATCGCCGGCCGGCTGGCCGCCGAGGGACTCGCCGTCGCCGTCCTCGACATCGACGGGGACGGCGCCACCGCCCGCGCGGACGGGATCGCGGCGACCGGGGGGCGCTCCGTCGGCATCGCCTGCGACGTGGCCGACCGGGGGGCGGTCGTCCGCGCGTTCGACGAGGCGGCGGCGTCCCTGGGCGGGATCGACACCGTCGTGACGAACGCCGGCATCGCCAGGGATGCGTTCCTCCACAAGACCACCGACGAGCAGTGGGACGCGGTCATCGCCGTCCAGCTCACGGGGACGTTCGCCTGCCTTCGCGCCGCGGCCCCCCACCTCCGGGGGGAGGGGCCGGGCCGGGTCGTCTGCATCTCGTCCATCTCGGCCGCCATGGGGAACCTCGGCCAGGCGAACTACACCGCGGCCAAGGGAGGGATCGTGTCGCTCGCCAAGACCGCGGCACGGGAGTTCGCACGATCGGGCACCACGGTGAACGTGGTCCGTCCGGGCTTCATCGACACCGACATGACACGGGCGATGCCGGAGGCGGCGAGGGAGACGTTGATCGCGTCGGTCCCGCTCGGCCGCCCGGGCGTGCCCGACGACGTCGCCGGGGTGGTCGCGTTCCTGTGCAGCGACGACGCCGCTTACATGACCGGCGCGGTGCTCGACGTGAACGGCGGGGCGTACATGTGAGGCGCCGCCGCCGATGACCATCAACCGCGAACGGATCGGCGCCGAGTACCCGGTTCCCGACTACGAGGCGACGGCGGAACGCATCGCCGCCTACGCCGGGGCGACGAGCGCCCCGGACGCCACGCATCGCATCGACGGGGACGTCGCACCGCCGGTGTTCGCCATCGTGCCGGCGTGGCCCGCGGTGGCCGCCGTGCTGGCCGACGAGTCCACCGGGATCGAGGCCGGGAGGACGGTCCACGGCGAGCAGCGCATGCGCCTCCACCGGCCGATCCGTGCCGGCGACATACTTCGCTCGGTCGGGCGGCTGGCGTCGGTCGAGGAGCGCGGGGCCAACGAGGTCTTCGTCATCACGCTCTCGACCACCGACGCCGACGGGGAGCCGGTCGCCGACCAGGACGTCGTGGTGGTGTCGCGCGGCACCGCCTCGGGAGGTACGGGAACGAACGAGCGCGCTCGCCCCCCTGCCGGGGAGGTGCCGCCCGAGCCTCCCGACCCCGACGCCACGCTGACGGTCGAGCTCGATGCCGGGATCACGCACGCGTACGCCTCCGCGAGCGGCGACGACAACCGCATCCACGTCGAGGACGACTTCGCGAGGTCGGTGGGCCTGCCCGGGATCATCGTCCAGGGCATGTGCCTGCTCTCGATCTCGCTGCAGGCGGTGACCGACGGCCTGGCCGTCGACCCGGCGTCGATCCGGGAGGTGGGCGTCCGGTTCGCCCGTCCGATCCAGCCCGGGCAGCCCTTCACGACTCGGGCGTGGCGGTCGGAGGGAGGCGCGACGTTCGACGCCCGGGGGCCGGAGGGCGACGTCCTGCGGAACGGCCGCGTCTCGTTCGGCTGACCGCCGCTACGGCACCAGGGCGATCCGGCCCGACCGCTCGCCGCTCCCGAGTGCGGCCAGCGCCACGGCCAGCTGGCCCAGCGGGAACGTGGCCACCTCCAGCCCGAGCTCGCCGCCGGCGAGCTGCTCGAGCAGCCCGGCGGCCGCCGCCCGTGCCGCGCGTTCCCGCCGGATCATGTTCAGCGGCAGCAGGCGGACATCGCGCTGGAGCAGTGGAAGCAGGTCGAGCTCCGTGCGCGTGCCCGCCGTGTAGCCCACCAACACGATCCGGCCGCCCGGCGCGACCACGCGGATCAGGTCCTCCAGGCCGGGGCCACCCACGGTGTCGACGAGCAGGTCGACCCCGTCGCCACCCAGGCGGTCCGCGAGATCCGGGCCGGCCACCACCGTGCGGGCGCCGGCCGGAACCGGCCGGTCCGGGCGGGAGACGATGCCCGCGACCTCGCCGGCGCCGGCCAGCAGGGCCAGCTGCACGGCGAGCGACCCGACCGCGCCCGACGCGCCCCGCACGGCCACGCGCTCGCCGGCCTGCAGCCCGCCGACGTCGTGCAGCGCCGCGTGGGCGGACGTGGCCGAGGAGAAGAACGTGCCGGCGACCTCCGGCGTCACACCGTCGGGGATGGGCGTGAGCGCCACCTCGCGGATCGCCGCGAGCTCCGCCCACGTGCCGTCGGCGACGGTCCCGAGGCCGGCGGCGCGGAACCACACCGGCGTCCCCGCCGGGAACCGGGACGACCGGACCACCACCCCGGCCCCCTCGACGCCCGGAACGTAGGGAAGCGGCGGGTGGCGGGAGAACCCGCCTCGCATGATGTCGAGGTCGATGTGGCCGACGGCCGCCGCCGTCACCCGAACCAGCGCCTCGTCGGGGCCGGGATCGGGATCGGGGACCGCCTCGACGACCGGGGGTTCCCCCCACGCGTGGACCCGCGCGGCCAGCACCCGGGTCAGCGGCCGGTGAACCGGGCCGAACGGCGTTCGAGGAACGCCTGGAGCCCCTCCCGGGCGTCCTCGGTCCCGATCAGCTCGAACACCGCGGTCTCCTCGACCTCGAGGCCCTCCTCGATCGGCAGGCCGAACCCCTCCCGCACCGCGCGCTTGAGGAGGCCGATCGTCCGCGTGGCCCGCTCCGCGAGCGTCCGGGCGAGGTCCATCGCGGCAGGGAGGACGCCGGCCCGCTCGGGAACCACCACGTCGGCCAGCCCGATCGCCGCCGCCTCCTCGCCGGTGAGTCGTTCGCCGAGCATCATCAGGCGGAGCGCGCGGGCCGGCCCCACCACGCGGGGCAGCCGCTGTGTCCCGCCGGCGCCCGGGAACAACCCGAGCTCGATCTCGGGAAACCCGATCGTCGAGTCGGCCGAGATCACGCGGAGGTCACACGCCAGCGCGAGCTCTGCGCCGCCCCCCAGCGCGTACCCCCGGATCGCCGCGATCACGGGCTTGGGCATGGCCTCGAGGGCCGCCTGCACGTCGATCCATCGCCGGACCTTCCGATGGTTCTCGGCGCTGAGGTCGCGCATCATGGAGACGTCGGCGCCGGCGCAGAAGGCCCGGTCGGTCCCCGTGATCACGACGGCGCGGACGGCGGCGTCGGCGCCGAGCTCCTCCGCCAGCGCGCGGAACCCCTCGATGGCCTCGAGGTCGACCGCGTTCACCGGCGGACGGTCGAACGTCACGAGGGCGACCGCGCCCTCACGGTCCACGGTGAGGTGGCTCACTCGAGGACCCCGGCGGCGGTCAGCTCCTCGATCTCGGACGGCGACATCCCCAGGAGCTCCGTGAGCACCTCCGTCGTGTGCTCCCCCAGCCGTGGCGCGGGGCGGGACACGCCGCCGGGCGTCGTCGCGAGCCGCACCGCCACGCCCTCGTGCCGCACCGGGCCGGCTGCCGGGTGGTCCAACGTGACGTAGAACCCCCGTTCGCGGAGGTGCGCGTCGCCCTCGACGAGGTCCCGGCCATCCTCGACCGGAGCGGCCGCGACGCCGGCCGCCTGCAGACGTTCGGCCGCCTCCCACGGCGATCGTGTCCGCGTCCATTCGGCGACGAGGGCGTCGAGCTCGTCCTCCTGGGCCTTCCTGGACGCGAGGTCGGCGAAGCGTGGGTCGTCGGCGAGCTCGCCGCGCCCGATCGTCGCGCACAGGGCCCGCCATTCGTCGTCGGTGGCCGTGGCGATCGCGACCCACCGGTCGTCGCCCTCGCAGCGGTAGGCGCCGTGGGGCGCCATGCGCGGATGCCGGTTCCCGTCGTAGGAGAGCGACGCGACCCCGGCCTGGGACTCCAGCAGCGCCGTGCCGGTGTGGGAGGCCATGGCCTCGAGCTGCGAGAGGTCGATCTCCCGTCCCTCGCCGGTGCGATCCCTGTGGTCGAGCGCCTCCAGCACCCCGGCGACCGCGTGCACCGCCGCGACCATGTCCCCCAGCCCGAACGCGACGCCGACCGGGTCGTCGGCGGTCGAACCGGTCTCCGCGGTGATGCCGGCCGCCGCGGCGAGCGCGTCCGCGTAGGTCACCCGGTCGCGCCACGGTCCCGTCTGCCCCATGCCGGCCATCCTCACGAGGATGACGTCCGGCCGCAACGTGCGGAGCTCCCGGAAGCCCAGCCCCCACCGCTCGAGCAGCCCCGCGCTGAAGTTCTCCACGACGACGTCGCAGTGCGGGACGAGGCGGGCGAGGAGCCGCAGCCCCTCGGGGGTCCGGAGGTTCAGCACGATGCCGCGCTTGTTCCGGTTGAAGTTGTTGAAGTAGCCGCTCCGGTCCGGATCGAGTGGGCCGTCGCCCGCGGTCAGGTGCATCGACCCGGAGAACCGCGTGGGGTCGGGGCGGTGCCGCGACTCGACCTTGACGACGTCGGCGCCGTGGTCGGCCAGGATCTTCGTCGCGTACGGTCCGGCCAGGACCCACGTCAGGTCCAGCACCCGGACGCCCCACAGCGCCGGCTGGGAGGAGGTCGGCCGCACGGGCGGAGAAGCGGCCGGCGCGACGGGCCACGGCGCGGCCGGCTCGTCCTCGCGCAGCGGCTCCGGCGGCGGCTCGCTTCCCCGCACGGCGAACCCGACGTCGCGCAGGACCCGCTCCCCGACCTCGACGTCCACGAAGAACCTCCGGGCCTCGAGCTGGGGGTTGGCGGCCACATCGTGTGGCCCGTCGACCGCGGCCCACGGCAGGCGCCGCCGTTCGGCCTCCTCGGCGAACTCGTCCTTGCCGAACCGCCCGGAGAAGGCCTCCACGACCACGTCGATGCGGTCGCGCGCGGCGAACCGCACCCCGCCCTCCGACCACTCCGGCCCGTCGAGCCCGGAGGCCGCGTCGTGCTCGGCCATCCACGCGACGAGATCGGTCCACATCCGGGGGCTCCCCCCGTATCCCCCCGCCACGAACCCGTCGCGGGCCCGGAACAGCCGGTGCGGAACGTGGGGATACCGGCTGGCGTCCCGCCGGTGCACCTCGCCGCGATGGATGTAGAGCAGCGCCCCGTACTCGAGCGTCGAGGCCACGCACTCCTGGACGCTGACGTCCACGAGCTGCCCGAGCCCGGTCCGCCTCCGGGCCGCCAGCCCCAGGAGCGCCCCGATCGCGGCGTTCGCCCCCGCCAGGTGGTAGGCCTGCTCGCGCGGCGGCACCAGCGGGGGTCCGTCCGCCCGGCCCGACATCCACATCATGCCGCCCGCCGCCGCGCCGACCATGTCCGACCCCCGCCAGGCGGCCCGGGGCCCGGTGAGCCCGAAGGGGGTGACGACGACGTGGACCAGCCGCGGGAACCGCCGCCGGAGCTCGCCGGGGTCGAGTCCCCACGGCGATGCCGTCCCCGAGCGGGTGCTCTCGACGACGACGTCGGCGCGGCCGGCGAGCTCGACGGCTGCCCTCCGGTCCGCCGTAGCCGATCGCTTGCCGGCGTTCCAGTGGGCGAACGCGATGCCGCCGCCCGGCCACGCGCGCATGGGATCGCCGCCGGGCGGCTCCGGCCGGACCACGTCCGCGCCGAGGCCCACGAGGATCCGTGTCGCGAACACCCCGGCCTCGTCGGTCAGGTCGAGGACGCGCATCCCTTCGGCGTCCGTCAGCGCGCGTGCCAGTCGGTCGCCGCCTCGAACGCGGCGGCGGCGCGGTAGACCGACGGCTCGTCGTGCCATCTCGCCACGAGCTGCATGCCGACCGGCAGGCCGTCCCGCATGGCGACCGGGATCGACATGGCGGGGTGGCCCGTGACGTTGAACGGCGCCGTGTTCGTGACGGAGTCGAACCCCGGATACATCTGCTCGGCCTTCGACGCCTCGGGTCCGGGAAGGGGCGGCGCCTTCATCGGGTTCGTCGGCATCAGCAGCAGGTCCACGTCGCCGAGCACGCGGTCGTACTCGTCCCGGAGCCTGCGCGCCAGGTTCTGGGCCTTGGCGTAGTAGTGCCTGCCGTAGTTCCGGATCACGTATTCGGCCGTCAGCAGGCCCAGCTTCAGCAGGTCCGGGAACGCGTTGGCCTGGGAACGCCACGCGGAATGCGCCTTCCCCATGCTGCTCACGTACAGCCCGCGCCAACCGGTTCCGAGCGCGTCCCCGTTGAACATCAGCTCGAGCGCGCCCTCGATGATCACCGGCGCCCAGGCCGTCACCCCGAGCGCGTGCATCGGCATCGAGACGTCCTCGACCTTCGCGCCGAGCCCCTCGAGGACGGCGGCCGCCTCGCGCACCGCGTCGTCCACGTCGGGCTCTGACGCCGCCTGGCCGAACCCCTCCGCCAGCACGCCGATGCGCAGGCCGTCGACGCCCCGGTCCAGGAACTCCGTGTACGGGTGCACGACCGGCGCGTACTGCCGGGGGTCCAGGCCGTCGTGACCGGCGACGACCTCGAGCAGCAGCGCGTTGTCGGCCACGCCTGACGTCATCGGTCCGATGTGGTCCACGGTGTGCTCCGTGGGGAAGATGCCCGTGTAGGGCACGAGCCCGTGCGTCGCCTTCATCCCGTAGACGCCGCTGAACGCCGAGGGCGTCCGGATCGATCCGCCCTGGTCCCCGCCGAGCGCCATGGCCACCTCGCCGCTCCCGACGATCGCCGCGCACCCGGAGGACGAACCGCCCGAGGTGTGCGTGGGGCGGTGGGGGTTGCGCGTCGGACCGGTGGCGTTGGTGTTGCTCCCCGCCGAGTAGCAGAAGAACTCGCAGTTCGCCTTCCCGACGATCTCCCCGCCGGCGTCCAGGATCCGGGTGACCACCGTGGCGTCGACGTCCGGCACGTAGCCCTCGAGCGTCGATGACCCGTCCATCATCGGGACGCCCGCCAGGCAGATGGTGTCCTTCAGCACCACTTGGCGCCCCGCCAGCTTGCCGTCCGCAGCGCCCTTCACGGAGGTCTTCACGTACCAGGCGTGGAGCGGGTCCTCCTCAGCAGTCGGGAACCGGCCGGGCGAGCGCGGGTACTCGATCGCCGGGACGTTGTCCGGCAGGGACTCGAGCGGCCGGTACATCGCGAGCCCGCCGGCCACCATGTCCCGGAACTCGGCCACGTCCTCCGGGCCCATGTCGAACCCGAAGTGGGCGGCCAGCTCCCTGATCTGCTCCTCCGACGGTTCCTTCAGCGCCATCCCGGACCCCCGTCGATCATCCGGCGAACGCCGGCAGCACGTCGCGCGCGAACCGCCGCACCTGGCCGGGCTGGTCCATCGAGCCGAAGCGGCAGATGACCCGGGTCACGCCCGCCTCGACGAACGCCCGGATCCACGCGGCCATGTCGTCCGGCGTGCCCACCGGCCCCCAGTCCGAGAGGTCGACCTGCCGGCCGAACTCCGGGTAGTACGCGTCGATGAACCCCCCGAACGCCTCCCGGGCCTCCTCGCGCGAGTCGCCGACGTTCATCGTCACCTGGTACGCCACGTCGAACCGATCCGGATCGTCGCCGGCCTCGGCGGCCGCGGCGCGGATCGCCTCGACCTGTTCGGCGACCTCCTCCGGATGGTTTGCCCGGCAGCACGTCATCCACCCGTCGCCGAACCGGACGATCCTGCGCGCCGCCGTCGCGACTCGGCCCCTGGTCGCCTCGACGTCGAGGCCGCCGATCCGCGGATTCGACACGATCCAGGCGGGCGGCGGCGACTGCGCCGGCCGGAGCGGCTCGACCTCCGTCCCCGAGAAGAACGCCACCTCGTCGTAGTCGAAGTGCCGGCCGTGGAACGTCACACTCCCCTTGGTCCACAGGTCCCGCAGCACGACCAGCGTCTCCTCCATGCGGCTGACCCGCCGGCGGATGTCGACGCCCATCACCTCGAACTCCCGGTGGACGCCCTCCTCCGCGGCGTTGCCGGCGCACGCGCCGAGCACCGTCCGCCCGCCGCTCAGCTGGTCGATCGTCGCCCACGCCATCGCCAGGTACAGCGGGTCGCGGAGGGTCACGACGAGACAGGCGGTCCCCAGCCGGACCCGGGTCGTTCGCTGCGACAGGGCGGCCATGAGCATCAGCGGGTCGTGGCGGGGCCGTGCCAGCAGGCTGTCCCCCACCCACAGGGAGTCGAAGCCCAGGTCCTCCGCCATGACGCCGAGGTCCACGAGGTCGCCGACGCCGTATCCCGGCGTCAGCAGGGGGGCCCGGTTGTTCAGGTTGACGCCGAGCTCCAGCCCGCGGCCGTCGCGGGCCTCACCCGCCAACCGACTGGCCCTCCGCGGTCCGTCGCCGGAACGCGCGGGGGCCGGGGGGCGCGGACATGTCGAGCTGGTGGTGGCCCCAGACGCTCGGCTGGTCGATCGCCGTCGTCTCCCACGTCGAGTCGTCGACCACGAGACCGCCGTACCCGTACTCGATCTCGAACCCCGACGGCGTCTGCACGTAGAACGAGTGCATGTGGTCGTTGGTGTGGACCCCGAGGGTTGACATCTGCAGCCGCTGCTCGAGCGCCAGGTCGAACGCCCGCCCCACGTCCTCAAGGCTGTTCACCTCGAGCATCACGTGGAGCAGCCGGGGCCGGCCCCCGATGTGTGCGATGCCGATGCTGTGGTGACGGGGGTTGCACCGCAGGAAGTACAGCAACTCCTTCAGGTGGTCGCTCACCCGGAACCCCAGCACGTCCGTGTAGAACGCCACCTCCGACGTGGGATCCGGGACCTCGAGGACGAGGTGGCCCATGCCGAGGTCCTCGGTCCGGAACCCCGACAGCTCGCGGCCGGGCGTGAACGTCTCCCCCGCCCGCTGCCCGTAGAAGAACTCCAGGCGGTTCCCGGCGGGGTCCTCCGCGACGAACAGCTCCTCGACGCGGCGCTCGGCGGCCTCCTCGGGCGAGCCGTCGCGGACGTGGACCCCCTCGACGACCATCGACCGCCGGAGCCCGTCCAGCGCGGCGTCGTCGGCCACCTCCCAGCCTATGAACCCGAGGCCCTCGCGGCCGGAGGGAAGGACGATCCACCGTGAGAACCGGTCGTCCATGCGCAGGTGGACGGACTCGCCGGTGTCGGGAACCACCTGCATGCCCATCACGGCCGACCCGAACTCGGCCCAGTCCTGCAGCCGACCGCTATCGACGCCCACGTACCCCAGGCTCCTCACCGTCATGCGGCACCCCCGGCGCTCCAGATCGACACGAGGTCGTCGCTCGTCGAGACGACCCCCCAGGCGTCGCGGCAGTTCGTCAGCGTGGCCTGGTGCAGCTCGGCCGAGTAGCACGCGCAGCAGTCGTCGACCATCACGATGTAGTAGTCGTGCATGAATCCGTCCCGCGCGGTGGCCTCCACGCAGCCGTTCGTCGCGATGCCGGTCATGAGGAGCGTCCGGCGACCGCGGCTCCGGAGGATCACGTCGAGGTCCGTCCCGATGAACCCGCTGTAGCGCGGCTTCGGGATGACCGGCTCGCCGGGCTTCGCCTCGAGGTCGTACAGCTCCACGCCGAACGTCCCCTCGCGGCAGTACGGGAGGCCGGCGCGGCCCCGGGACCGCTGTTCGACCAGCACGTCGGACTCGGTGGCCTCGCTCTGCGTGTAGGCCAGGAAGATCACCGGGACCCCCGCGTCGCGCGCGGAGTCGATCAGCCGCTGCAACCGCGGCACCATCGAGCGGATGGGCGTCACGTCCCGACCCATCCGCGCGAACGCCCCCTCGTCGTGGCAGAAGTCGTTCTGGACGTCGACGACGACGAGCGCCGCGTTCGCGGGGTCGACCTTCTCCTCGAGCGTCGACAGCATCACGCCCCCTTGAGGAACTCCAGGTGGACGCGGTTGAACTCGTCCGCCTCCTCGAACTGCGGCCAGTGCCCGCTCTCGGCGAGCAGGAGCCACGTCACGCCCTCGATGTTGTCGCGGCACCATTCGCCGGTCTCCATGCCGGCGAGCGGGTCGTCCACGGTCCAGACGAGCAGGGTCGGGGTCGAGATCGCGTGGAGGTCGTCCTCGGTGACCAGGTTCCGCTTGCGGACGTCCATCTCCTGCAGGCACAGGATCCTCTCGGTGACCTCGCGGTAGCCGGGCTGGGAGTAGATGCGGAACCGCGTCTCGACGAGGTCCGGCGGGATGTCCTCCGTGCGCTTGAACAGCCACTCGACGCGCTTTTGGACCTTCTCCCGCGTCGGCTCGGTGACCGCGTCGAGCGTCATCGTCTTGAGGCGTTCCATGACGGCGGGCTCGGCGTTCAGCCCGCCGGGGGTGTTGAGGACCAGCTTGTCCAGCCGGTCACCGTGCCCGGCGGCGAGCTTGATCGACACCCACCCACCGAGCGATTCGCCGGAGAGGTTGACCCGGTCGAACCCCAGCGCGTCGAACAGGTCCAGCAGGTGGTCGACGTACGTCGGGATCTCGTAGTCGCGGTCGAGGGGCTTGTCCGTCAACCCGTGGCCGATCATGTCGACCGCGAACACGTGGAAGTCGTTCGCGTGCGGACCGATGTTGCGGACGTACGCCTCCGCGTGGCCGTTGACGCCGTGGAGGAACAGCAGCGGCGGATTGGAGGGGTCGCCGGCCTCCAGGACGCGGGTGCGGACCCCTTTGGCGTCGACCCAGCGCTGGGCGTACCCGACCCCGAAGACGTCGGTCCACAGGCTCTCCAACCGGACCTCCTCCCCTCGTCGTTCGAGCGAATGCTACCCGTCGAGGCCGATCTCCCGCCGGGTGCGCCCGCACGTGTCCACGATTGCGTACACGATCGCGCGCGTGAGCCGGGCCATGTTCCCGACGTCGACCGCGTTCATCCCGAGCGCGAAGTCGACCTCGCGGCCGTCGGGGCTCGCCAGCTTGGGCATGCCGATCCTGGCCGTGGGGATGCCCCGGTTCCGAAGGATGTTCGCGTCGGTGGCGCCGCTCGTGAACCCGGGCGGCGACTCGTACTGGCGCTCCTCGACCGCCTCCCAGGCCCGGCCGGTGGACTGCACGATCCAGCTGTCCGGCGGTGTGCTGGTGCCGGGGATGGCCAGCACCATGTCCCACTCGAGGTCGAGCTCGGGATGCCGCTCGCGGATCTCGGCGATCCGCTCGGCGAACTGCCGGCGGACCTCGATCGGCGGGGTACGCGGGCTGACGCGGAGGTCGACGAGGAGGTCGCACGCGGCCGGCGACAGCGACGCCGTCCGCTCCCACCCCCCGCGGATGTGCCCGACCTGGCCCTGCGGCGCGACGAGGCCGGACGTGTTCCGTTCGGCGTACTCCGGGAACCACGCCTCGAGCTCCTGCACGACGGTGGCGGCGTGCACGATGGGGTTCCGGTACGGGATGCGGTGCCGGGCGCCGACGTAGCCGTACAGGCCGCGGATCCGGATGCGGAACCAGCACAGCCCCACCTCCTCCCAGTCCACGCTCCACCCCGGCTTGGCGATCAGCGCGAAGTCGGCGTGCGCCCCCTGCTCCAGCAGGAACGAGCAGCCGTTGCCCTGCCCCGCGTTCCACCGGCCGTCCCAGCCGTCGCGGCGGTTGGTCGGCATGCCCCCGGCGCCCATGCCGACGAGCACCGATCCCCGCAGCGGCACGCCGGCCCGGGCGACCGACTCGGCGGCCGCGATCAGACAGGCGCCGTGGCCCTTGGGGTTGGCAGCGCCGAGCCCGACGACCCAGTCGCCGTCGAAGCCTGCCTCGGCCCGCATGTCCGGGCGGAGCTCGGGACCGATCCAGGGGACGTCCTCGTCGGCGTCCCCCGCGGTCAGCGTGTCGATCGGCGCGTACAGCAGGAGGTCCGGCCCGTCGCCGGCGCCCGCGAGCCGCCCGATCGCGTTGCCCTGCCGGTCGTCGATCGGCTGGTAGCGGGCGTCGAGCCCGGCCGACCGCAGGCGCCCCGCCAGGAACTCCGCGAGGGTTCGCTCCTCACCGGTGGGGCTGGGGATCGCGGTCATGTCGGCCGCCAGCTGCCGCAGGATCTGCCGGTCGACCTGCGACCACGCGCCCTCCAGCCAACCCCGTTGCTCGGCGGACAGCTCGGCCGAGGAGACCTTGAGGACCGGCGGGTCCGTCATGCCGAGCGGGCGCTGTTCCGAACCGTGTGGACGTTGGTCCCCGAGAGCTTGACCAGCCAGTCGCGCACGCGGCGACGGTTCGCGATGAGCGCGATGACGGCGGCGAGGAACAGGAGTCGGCGTAGCATCGTCCGGGAACCGGGCCGTATGATAGCCCGTGCCGCACCGGGCGTGGAGGCGGTCGTCACGCGCACCGGTCGGCGGGCCCGCCCGGCAGGACCTTCGGAGGCAACCATGGCCAGCGACGAGGTGGAACCGGACATCGCCACGGACTCCCCCGCAAACGGTTCCGGCGACGGCGGCCGGTCGAACGGCGGCCGTGCGCGGACCCGATCCCGAGGGCGGACCGCGACCCGGGACCTCGGCGAGCTCCCCGACATCAAGTCCTCCCAGGGCCGGGACGACTGGTCGACCTGGCCCGTCTACGAGTCGGCCACCCTCGGGCTGCCCGGCAGCTGGTGGTATCCCGTCACCTGGTCGCGGGACGTCGGGAGGAAACCTGTCGGCATCCAGCTCCTCGGCCGGAACATCGTGTTCCTGCGCGAGCGCGGGAAGGTGCACGCGATGCACGACCGTTGTCCGCACCGGGGCGTCCCGCTCTCGCTCGGCAGCCAGCAGTTCCCGGGGACGCTGTCGTGCCCCTACCACGGGTGGACGTTCGACCTGAACGACGGCGTGCTGAAGGCCGTGATCACCGACGGCCCCGACTCGCCGCTGTGCGGCAAGGTCCGGGTGGAGACGTTCCCGGTCGAGGAACGGCTGGGGCTCGTGTGGATCTTCCTCGGCGACGCGCCGGGGACCCCGCCGCCGGTGGAGGCAGCCATCCCCAGGGAGCTCCTGGAGAACGACTTCTCGCTGGGCGGGCGGATCCACGTCCGGCACGGCGGCTGGCGGTTCGCCGCCGAGAACGGGTTCGACGAGGGCCACGCGAAATACCTGCACCGCACGTCCCTGTGGCGGATGTTCAAGGTCATGCCGACGTGGAGCAAGACGCGGGTGATCCCGACCGACGACGGCTGGATCACCCGCGTGCAGGACGAGGCGTACATGGATGCGGAGTTCCCCGGCCTGGGAACGTGGACCAACAAGCGGTGGTGGAAGGCCGGCGGCAACATGCTGCACACCAAGCCGTCCAAGGCCGCGAACAAGGTCGATCCCGTCATCTCCTCGATGGACGTCCCGGGCAACCAGCACATCCGCCTCCCGGGGCTGCTCCGCATCGTCCACACGAAGTTCATCCACTACGAGTGGTACGTGCCGGTCGACGAGGACCGGTACCGGTACATCCAGATGTTCGTCGAGTTCAAGACCGGCCTGTCCGGCGCGATGTTCAAGCTGCGGTACCTCGGGGCCATCAGGTGGCTGTTCCACGGCCAGTTCACCGGCCAGGACGACTGGATGGTGAACGTCATGGACGCGCCGCCGGAGCGCCTGTACCGCCCGGACATCTCGATCACCAAGTGGCGTGCGCTGTGCGAGTCGGCGCCGCCGAACGGGCTCGCCGTCCCGCCGGCCAACGGCGACTCGGCCGGCGGGGCCGACGGCGGGTCGGGCGACGTCCCGGGCCCCGGGCGGAAGGCCCCCGCCCGGGCGCGCAACCGCCGGGAGCACTGAACGTTCCGAATCCCGAGGGCAAGGGGGGAGACATGGCAACGACCGAGGTCGAACGCGCCTTCGCCAGGACGCCGGTGGGGCACATCCACTACGCCAGCGCCGGCGATGGGGATCCCGTGCTGTTCCTGCACCAGACCCCGCGGTCGTGGGACGAGTTCCGCGACGTCATCCCGATCGTCGGGGCCGGAGGGTACCGGGCCATCGCCATGGACACCATCGGGTACGGCGACTCCGACAAGCCCGACGATCCGGCCAGTCTCCCGCTGTTCGGGTCGGGCGTGATCGGCCTGATGGACGCGCTCGGCAT
>DATBHM010000273.1:0-7950 GCA_036557505.1 Actinomycetota bacterium
CCGGCCGCCATTCGGGATCGCACAGGTCGGCAAGTCGTTCCGCAACGAGATCACCCCCGGGAACTTCATCTACCGGACCCGGGAGTTCGAGCAGATGGAGATGGAGTTCTTCTGTGAGCCCGGGACCGACGAGCAGTGGCACGAGTACTGGATCGAGCAGCGGATGAACTGGTACACGGACCTCGGGATCCGCAAGGAGCGCCTCCGCCTCCGAGAGCACGACGCGGACGAGCTCAGCCACTACTCCAAGCGGACCGTCGACATCGAGTACGCGTTCCCGTTCACCGACTGGGGCGAGCTCGAGGGGATCGCCAACCGGACCGACTACGACCTCAGGGCCCACGCGGCGGCCTCCGGCGAGGACCTCTCCTACTTCGACCAGGAGAAGGGCGAACGCTACCTGCCGTACGTCATCGAGCCGGCCGCGGGGTGCGACCGGGCGCTGCTGGCGTTCCTCTGCGACGCCTACACCGAGGACGAGGCGCCGACCGCCAAGGGCGGCACCGAGAAGCGGACCGTGCTCCGGTTGCATCGCGACCTCGCCCCGCTCAAGGTCGCCGTCCTGCCGCTGTCCAGGAACGAACGGCTCGTCCCGGAGGCGCGACGGGTGTTCGACCTGGTGAAGCCGCACTGGACGTCCGACTACGACGACGCCGGCGCGATCGGGCGCCGGTACCGCCGGCAGGACGAGGTCGGGACGCCGTATTGCGTCACGGTCGACTTCGAGTCGCTCGACGACCGGCAGGTCACCGTCCGCGAGCGCGACTCGATGCAGCAGGAACGCATCCCGATCGACGCGCTCGTCGCGTACCTGGAGGACGGGCTTCGGTGAGCCTCGGCGACCAGATCCGCGTGCCCGCCGCCGTCGCCCGGCCCGACCGGGCCATGCGCGGCCGAGTCTGGCTGTACGCGATCGCGTTCCTGATGCTGCTGGTCGCGGGATGGCTGCAGGTCAAAGGCAATCTCAACTCCAACCTCGAGCAGGTGTGGTGGGCGATCGCCCTGTCGATCGGCGCGGTGGTCGTCGCCGTCGTCTCCGTCCTCGTGCCGGGCCGGAGGACGGGTTCGACCGACGACGCGACCCCGGCCGCGACCGGCGACGGGTCGGGGGAACCGGCCGCGGGCTCCGATCCCGGGCCATCGAGCACCGATTCAGAGCCCTCGGACGATTCCGGGCCCTCGGACGATCCCGAGCCGCTCGACGTCGAGTCCGGCCCGCACGCGGAGGCCGACGAGAAGGAGGCCGACGAGACCGGGTCCGACGAGCGACCGCCGCCCGATCCCTGATGCGTCCGTTGCTGCGGGCCTGCGCCGCGCTCCTGCTGCTCGTCTCCTGCACGGCGACCACGTCGGGTCCGCCCCTGACCGGGTCGAGCCTTCCCGGCACCCCGATCCCGGCCCCCGAGGTCACCGGGCCGGCCCGTTCGTTCACCCTGCCACCGCCCGCATCGGGCCGCGAGTCGGCGGCCGCCGTCCGCCGGCGCCTGTGCGTCCGGCCGAAGGCTCCGCCCTCCTCGCCCGCCCCCGCGACCATGACGCCGCCCGCGGTCTCGGAGGTCGAACACGAGGTCGAACAGGTCCGCGGGCTCGACTACCTGCACCCGGTCGCCATCGATCCCGAGACCCATGCGCAGCTCGTCCAGGGGCTCGACGACTCGTTCGACCACTCGTTCCCCGAGGGGATGCTGGATCGTCGTTCCAGGGCGTGGGCGACGATCGGAGTGATCCCGCCGGGGACCAGCCTCCGCGACGCCTACCGCGGGTTCCTGTCGAGCCAGGTCATCGGGTACTACGACCCGTCGAGCGGCCAGCTCGTGTTCATCGGATCGGACGATCCGTCCCCCGTGGAGCGGTTCACGCTGGCCCACGAGCTCACCCACGCGGACGACGACCAGCACTTCGGGCTGGCCCGGCTGAACGAACTCGAGAACGCGTGCGACGACGAGCAGCTCATGGCGGCCACCGGCGCAGTGGAGGGGAGCGCCGTGTACTTCTCCGTCGAGGTGGTGCGGCAGTTCTTCTCGGCGGCGGACCAGGCCCGGCTGGCGCTCGGCGGCGGAGGGGGCTCGGGGCTGCCCATCGACGTGCCCCCGTTCATGGAGCGCCTCGAGGAGTGGCCGTACGTCGACGGGCCGACGTTCATCCGGGACGTCCGTTCGTCGGGAGGGCTGGCGGAGGTGAACCGGGCCCTGCGGAAGCTCCCCCCCTCGACCGAGCAGATCATGCACCCGGAGCGCTACCCGGACGACCGGCCGGTGGCGCTGAACACGCCGGACCTCGGGCCCGATCTCGGCCACGGGTGGCGGGACCTCGACGTCATGGACACCGGCGAGGAATGGATCCGGGAGATGCTCGCGCTCCGCGTCGACGGGTCGCTGGCGACGGCCGGCGCCGACGGATGGGGCGGCGGACAGTACCGCGCGTGGACCGACGGCAGGCACGTCGCCGTCCTCCTCGACACGACGTGGGACACGCCCGGCGACGCCAGGCAGTTCCTCGACGTGATGCGGGAGTGGACGCGGGGCCGTGGCGACGCGGCCGTCGGCAGGGTGGCCGGCGACGGCACCGGGGTCGTCGCCCTGTTCGGCTCCGACGCAGCGACGCTCCACCGGCTCGAGACCGCGCTTGGATGATGCGTCGCGCGCGGGTCCTCGTGCTGGTCGTGGCCCTGCTCGGCGCCTGCTCGTCGAACAGCAATCCCGGGCCGGACACCGAAGCCGCGACGTCGCACCCGGGCGGCCCGAGCACCGGCTTCACCGGTACGCCGCTGATCGGGCTCAACCGGGGACCCGCGCCGTGGCCCCCGGAGCAGCGCTTCCTGTCGCAGCGGCTCCGGGTGATCGGCCTTCCCCCGCTGGGACCCGAGGTCACCCGGGTCCACTTCCACGTGAACCTGGTCGTCGACATCGAGGGGCGCAACGTCGTGGTGCCGTTCGGCATCGGGATCGACTTCAAGCGGCTGCTGCTCGCCGAGATCCACACCCACGCCGCCCTGGGGACCATCCACGTCGAGGCCGCTCAACCCCGGGCGTTCACGCTGGGCATGGTGTTCGACGTGTGGGGCGTCCGGTTCACGCCGGGCTGCATCGGCGGCTATTGCAACGACGGCGAGCACACGGTCCGCGTGTTCCTCGACGGGCAGCCGTACCCGGGGAACCCGACCAACCTGCTCCTCGCGAACGAGCAGGTCATCGTCGTCACCTACGGCACCGCCCGGCAGGTCCCGAACCCGATGCCGGCGCGGTTCGTCTACGAGGGCAGGCCCAAGCCGGTGTAGGGTCGATCACGAGGGCGCGGCCACCGTCTCCGCTGCGACGTGGTCGACCACGGCGCGAAGGTCGGCGGTCTCGCGGAACACGCGGAGCTGGCGGTCGGCGCTCGTCCCCTCGGCCAGGATCGTGTTGACGTGCTCGACGTCGGCGCGCGACCCGAGGTCGTCCACCACGTCGTCCACGAACTCGAGCAGCTCGAGCGCGAGCTCGCGCATCGGCACCTCGGCCTGCTTGCCGAAGTCGATGAGCCGCCCCTCCACGCCGTGCCGCATGGCCCGCCACTTGTTCTCCGCGATCAGCCCCGGCATGTACTTCCTGAACCCGAGGTTCCCCCGCCGCAGCCGGATCAGCTTGGCGCACACCGCCTGGACGAGGGCCGCGATGCAGATGGTCTCGTCGACCTTCGTGGCCGCGTCGCACACCCGGAACTCGAGCGTCGGGTACAGGTGGTGCGGCCGGAGGTCCCACCAGATCTTCTTGCCGTCGTCGATCGAGTTGGTCTTCAGCAGCAGCTGGCAGTAGTTCTCGAACTCGTCGAACGACGAGAACTCCGGAGGGATGCCCGTGCGCGGGAACCGGGACCACACGACGCTGCGATAGGACTTCAGGCCGGTGTTCTGCCCGAGCCAGAACGGCGACGAGGTCGAGAGCGCCAGGAAGTGCGGGAGGAAGTACCGGGCCTCGTTCATCACCTCCACCCGGAGGTCGTCGTCGGGGATCCCCACGTGGACGTGCAGCCCGAAGATCAGCAGCTCGCGGATGACCGACTGCATCTCGTCCTCGAGCATCTTGTAGCGCTCGCCCTCGGTGATCCGCTGGTCCTGCCAGTGGGAGAACGGATGGGTCCCCGCGGATGCCAGGCGCAGATCGTGGGCAGACAGCAGGTCGGCCAGCGTCCCTCGCGCGCGGTACACCTCGTCGCGCGCCTCGGCGGTGTCGGCGCAGATCTTCGTCCCGATCTCCACCGAGGACTGCAGGAACTCCGCCTTGACCGTCTCGCCCATCAGGGGGGTGGCGGCCTCGAGCAGCTCGTCGATGTGGGCGCGGAGCTCGCCGTTCGCGTCCACGATCTGGAACTCCTCCTCGATGCCGATGGTCAGCCAGCCGGGTTCCGGGGTCACTTCGGTCCCTCCACGACGTAGGTGGGCACCACGCTGCCGGCGCCCGCGGTCACGTTCAGCAGGGCGGACGACGACAAGCGGGTGAGACAGCCGCTCGGCCGTCCGTCGAACACGTAGGGGTCGACGTCGAGCGAGAGGTCGAGCATCTCGACGCCGTCCACAGCCACCGGGAACGGCTCCTTCGGCACGGCCACCGCCTCCTGCACGACGTAGGACTGCGACAACGCCACGTGCAGCGATTGTTCCCATTCGTGGTCGTCGACCGTCCATCCCAGCACGACGCCCTTGCCGCCGTACTCGTCGTTCGGCTTCAGCACCAGTCGTTCCCGGTTGGCGAGGACGAACGCCGTCAGGTCCTCCACGCGCCTGCCCCCGTGGGTGGTTGCGCCCTCGCGGACCTTGCGCGTCCACGGGACGTGGCGGGCGATCGCCGCGAGGTCGTCCGGCGTGTACAGCGACGCGTACCGGTCGTCCGAGAGCAGGGCCAGGCTCATCTTCTTGTGCAGGAGCTTGGCCCGGAAGCTGTTCACGACGCACACCTCGCCGTCCAGATAGGCCCGCGTCAGGGGGCCGGCGACGTCGCGGCGGCCGAGGAGCTCGGTGGTCAGCACGCGCCGGTACACGAGGTTGACCGGCCGCCCGGCCGCTCGGAGGTGTCCCCGGCGGTACTCCAGCTCCGCCGGGTCGCAGATGACCGTCCGGATGCCCTCGCGCTCGAACCGCTCGCGGAACATCTCGAACTCCGACAGCGTGGGAACCCCGGTCCAGTCGACGATCGCCATCGCCGGGCGCTCCGAACGGCCGGCGGCCCAGTCGCGGAAGGCGCGCAGCATCGACCGGGTCTGGCGACGGGCGACCGGCAGCGACCGCATCCGAAAGCGCGTGCGCATCGTGCGCACGACGGGCAGCTCCTCGAACACCTCGGTGAGGGTGTCCGAGTACGCCATGCCCGCGGGCGACTCGGCGTTGTTCTCGACGAAGCGCAGCTGGTCGGTGAAGAACCCGTCGATGCGGATCGACGGCGAGGAGCGCTTCGAGCCGGGGTCGGCCAGGGCGAGGCGTTCCTCCTCCGGCTCGAGATCGAGCTCGGCACGGAGCGAGGCGTCGCCGAGGAGCGCCCGTTCCAGCCGGGTGAGGGCGCGCTCCACGCCGAGCGCCGCCGCGCACGCCGCGTCGTACCGGGGGCGGGACATCAGCTGCGGCCGGAGCGCGATGCACAGCGGCCGGTGACCGAACACGAGCGACCGGGCCTCCTGTCCGGCGCGGAGCCGCTCGGCGCTCTCGTCGGCCAGCCCGCCGGAGAACAGCAGGTCGTGGTAGGCGGCGACGGGATCCGGGCCGGCCGTCGCGGCTACGCCTCCGGCTTCCCGGCGTACCGCCACCATCGCTGCTCCCCGCGCCACGGCGGCTCGGCCTCTCCGAGCGCGTACGAGATCACCAGGTCGCTCATCCGCTCGAGCACCCAGGCGAAGTTGGCCTCCTTGATCGAGAAGTTGTCGAAGTCGGGCGCAGGGTTCAGGAAGTCGATCGCGTACAGGACCCCGTCGCGGACCGCGAACTCCACCGTGTCCATGTCGTACCCGAGCGCGTCCACGAGGATGCGGGCCTGCTCCACCGACTGCTCGTGCAGCCAGTCCGGGAGGGGCTCGTCGATCCGGTACCGCTCGTGGAAATCCCGCCGGGGGTCGTACCGGATCGGCATGATGTCCCTCCGGCCGATGCAGATGCAGCGGGAGTAGTCCTCCCAGTCGATGAACTCCTGCAGGATCATCGTCTTCTGCCCGCTCGCGTCGTACGCCCGCCAGAGGTCCTCGAGCGAGTGGACGATCGAGACGTCCTTCCACCCGCCGCCGGTGTTCGGCTTCAGGACCGCCGGGAGGCCCGTGTAGCCGACGATCGACTCCCAGTCGAGCGGGTACTGCAGGTTGCGGAGCGACACCGAAGGGTCGATGTCGGGGACGTACTCCTTGTTCGGCAGCACGACCGTCTTCGGCACGGCCACGCCGAGCTTCCGGGCCAGGGTGCACTCGAAGAACTTCTCGTCGGCCTCCCACCAGAACGGGTCGTTGACGACGACCGTGCCCATCAGGGCCGCGGACTTGAGGTGCGCCCGGTAGTAAGGGACCTCGTGCGAGATGCGGTCGACGATCACCGCGTAGCGCGGGTGCTCCTCCTCCCGCGCGCCGCCGAGGACGGCCATCTCCGCGCGGACGCCCTTCGATGCGCCGCGCTGGTTCACCGTGTCGATGAACGGCTGCGGGAACGTGTTCTCCCGCCCGACCAGCAGCCCGACCACTCGCTCAGACATAGCGGCGAATCATGTCCTTCCAGTAGGGCCAGTCGTGCGCCCAGCCGTCCCAGACGTCGAGCGTGACGTCGACGTCCTTCTCCTTGAGGAGGTCGCCGACGAGGATCGACTCCGCGGCGTTCGCGTCGTCCTCCCCGGTCGCGACGACCTTCTTGACGAACGCGCGAACCGGTCGCAGGTAGCGCTCGTCGTGGAGGCCGGGCAGAAACGCCAGCGGGTTGGTGAAGTACGTCTCCTCGTCGTGGTACCCGCCGAGCCAGTGCTCGGTGTCGTACGCGCCCGACAGTGCGACGAACCCCCGAACGTGCCACGGCTGGCGAAGCGCCAGCAGCAGCGCGTGGAACGCCCCCAATGACGTGCCGGTCGTCACCGGGGTCTGGGGCATGGCCGGGATGAGCTCGTCCACGAGGTAGCGCTCGTAGGCGAGGTGCCGGCGAACGCGGTCGGCCGGCGGGCGGTCGTTCGCGTACCACGACTCGCCGTCCACGCTGTCGACGCACCACAGCTGGATGTGCCCGTCGGCCATCTTGTCGTCGAGCGCGCCGACGAGGCCGAAGTCCTCCCACTGGTAGAACCGGCCCATCGACGTTGGGAACACGAGCAGCGGCAGCCCGGTGTCGCCGAACCGTAGCAGCTCCATGTCGCGCCCGAGCGCCGGGCTCCATTCCTTGCGGTACTCGCGGGTGACGCCCATCCCGGCGAAGCCTAGACAACCCGCCCGGGGGACGCAGCCGGTCCCGACGGCGCCTGACTGCCGGGAACGGCCTCAATAGACTGGTCGGAACCGTTCTGCACGCACGCGGGCTGGAGGCATCGCCATGACCAAGTACGTCTACGACTTCTCCGAGGGCAACAAGGACATGAAGGACCTGCTCGGCGGCAAGGGCGCCAACCTCGCCGAGATGACGAACATGGGCCTGCACGTCCCGCCGGGGTTCACGATCACGACCGAGGCCTGCCTGACCTCGCTCGCCTCCGGCGGGTGGCCGGACGGGCTCGACCAGGAGGTGCAGGAGCACCTCGAGACGCTCGAGACCGCGATGAGCAAGCGCCTCGGCGACCCCGACGACCCGCTGCTCGTGAGCGTCAGGTCCGGGGCCAAGTTCTCGATGCCGGGGATGATGGACACCGTCCTCAACCTCGGGCTGAACGACGTCTCCGTCCAGGGCCTGGCCAAGCAGACCGACGGCGACTGGCGGTTCGCGTGGGACTCCTACCGCCGGTTCGTGCAGATGTTCGGCAAGATCGT
>DATBHM010000274.1:0-7488 GCA_036557505.1 Actinomycetota bacterium
CCCTTCGGGGTCTCGTACGCGCGGATCCCCTCGAAGACGCCCGTGCCGTAGTGGAGCGAGTGGGTGAGGACCGGGATCCGTGCCTCGTCCCACTCCACGAGCTCGCCGTCCATCCAGATCTTGTCGACGGGCTGAACCGGCACCGGCGCCTCCTTCGATCCCGAACGCGTCCGACTGGATCCGCGTTGCGCTGTCCCCGCCGCAAGAGCATACCTACGGAACCGAACCGAGCACCCGAGTCGGCCGCGGCCGCGCGTTACGAACGTGGAAATTCTCGTGCGCTACGACGGCAGGACGATGGCCAGGGCCCGCTCGGCGCCGATCTCCGACGCGATGCGCTGGAGGATCTCCGGAGGGATCGGCGTGTCCACGGTGAACCCCATCAAGGCCAGGCCGCCCGCGGTGTTCCTCGCCACCTGCGCGCCGGCGATGTTGATGCCGGCCCGGCCGAGGATCGTCCCGATCGTCCCGATGATCCCCGGCCGGTCCTCGTACCGGATGAAGGCCATGTATTCGGCCGGCGCCATGTCGATGTCGAACTCGAACACCTGCGTGAGGCGTTCGGCGTCGCGCTTGCCGACGAGCGTCCCGGCAACCTGCACGTCGCCGCCGTCGGTCTCGCCCCGGAGCATCACGAGGTTCACGTAGTCGCGGGTGACGGTGGACTTGCGCTCGGACAGGGTGATGCCGCGTTCGGCCGCGATCAGCGGAGCGTTCACGTAGCTGACGGGCTCGTGGACGACGCCGCGGAGGGTGCCCTTCAGCGCCGCCAGCGTGAGCACGCGGGTGTCGGCCTCGGCGATGCGGCCCGTGTACTCGCACTCGAGCGACTGCAGCGCGCCGTCCGCCAGGCCGGTGAGGATCGCCCCGAGGTGCTCGACGAGCGGCAGAAACGCCCGGACGTTCTCCGGGACGTCGGCGCCCGCGCTCACGTTCACCGCGTACGGGACGAACTCCCCACGGAGCGCCAGCCGGACCATCTCCGCGATGGCGGTCCCGGCCTTGTCCTGTGCCTCGACCGTCGACGCGCCGAGGTGCGGCGTCACGACCACGTCGTCAAGCTCGAACAACGGGCTCTCCGTGGTGGGCTCGGTCGCGAACACGTCCAGGGCCGCGCCGCCCAGGTGGCCGTCCTTCAGGGCCTTGGCCAGGGCGTCCTCGTCCACGATGCCGCCGCGGGCGGTGTTCACCAGGCGGGCGCCGTCCTTCATCAGCGCCAGCTCGCGTTCGCCGATGAGGCCCTCGGTCTCCGGTGTCCGGGGGAGGTGGATCGTCAGGAAGTCCGACTGGACCAGCAGGGCCTCGAGGCCGGGCATGAGCTCCACGCCGATCTCCTTGGCCCGGTCGCGGCTGACGTACGGGTCGAACGCGATGACTCGCATGCCGAACGCCGCCGCACGGTGGGCGACCATGGCGCCGACGCGACCGAGGCCGATGATCCCGACGGTCTTGCCGGCCAGCTCGACCCCCTGGTACTTCGACCTCGCCCACTCCCCCTGCCGCAGCGCGCGGTCCGCCTGCGGAATCATCCGGGCCTGGCTGAGCAGCAGGGCCAATGTGTGCTCCGCGGCGGAGAGGATGTTCGACTGGGGGGCGTTCACGACCATGACGCCGCGCCGGGTGGCGGCCTCGACGTCGACGTTGTCGAGGCCGATGCCCGCGCGGGCGACGACCTTGAGGTTCTCGCCGGACTCGATCACCGCTGCGGTGACCTGCGTCTGCGAACGGACGATCAGCGCGTCGTACGGTCCGATCGCGGCCGCGAGGCCGTCCTTCGCCAGCTCCTCACGGACGTCGACGTCGAAGTCCCTGCGCAGCACCGCCAGTCCGCGTTCGGAGAGGGTCTCGGTCACGAGGATCCGCATGGCGATGGACATTCTCCCGGCTGAAACGGCGAACGTCCCCGATTCCGGGGCAATGACCTGCATGCCGGCGCCCTCGGGGCCGGGTGCCGATCTCCGCTAGATTCCACCGCGATGGAACGGTTCGAGTCGGCGATCGACGCGCCGCAGCCGGGTGGGTCCGCGGTGGTCGTTCCCGACGAGGTGGTCGCGGCGCTCGGCGGGGGCGTTCGGGCCCGCGTGAAGGGGACGCTGAACGGCGTCGGGTTCCGCTCGAACCTGATGCGCTACGGCGGCGTGGTGTGGCTCGGCGTGCACAAGGCGACGATGGAGGCAGCGGGCGTCTCGCACGGTGCTCCGGTCACGGTCGAGCTCGAGCCGGACGACGCGCCGCGGGTCGTCGAGGTGCCGGCGGCGCTGCAGACGGCGCTCGACGCCGACCCGGACGCGAGGGCGAGGTTCGAAGGACTGTCGTTCACCCACCGCAAGGAGTTCGCCCGGTGGGTCGCGGACGCGAAGAGGGACGAGACCCGCGACCGGCGGGTCTCCGAGACGATCGAACGCCTGAAGGCCGGTCAACAGCCCCGCTGACCGGTCCAGCCCGCGTCACACGACCGGCTGCGTCCGCCTTCGCAGCCGGACCACCAGGTAGATGAGCGTCGCGATGGGGAGGACGAACAGCAGGATCGTTCCGGCCGACTCGAGGATCTGCACCGCGGTCGACGGCCCACCGGTGCAGACCATCTTCGACACCCCATCCACCGTCCTGCTCCGGCAGATCTCGACGGAGGTCGCGTAGAACGTCAGGAAGAACGCCGGCGCCAGGCCCCCCGGCACGATCAGCGTCCCGATCCACTTCTCGCGGGTGGTCCACACGCGCGACGCCCACAGCAGGGCGACGCCCACGATCCACCCGATCACCGGGACGACCAGGCCGCCGATCGGGATGAGGATGAGGGCCCAGACCTCCAGTCCCCCGGCCCGCGGCGGACGGATCCCGAACCGCGCCCGGGCTTCGGCGGCGATCTCGGATGGTTCCCCGATCCGCTCCAGGACGTTGCGGACGTCGGCCTCGGTCGCCGCAGGCGACTCCTCCAGGGCGGCATCCACGTGCTCGCGGATCTCCGCGACGATCTCGGACCGGCGTGCCTTCGGCAGATCGCCCAGCTCGGCGTCCAGCCGGCGGAGGTAGGCCTCGACCGCGTCGCGGGGAGCCTTCGTCATCATCGTCCCCCTCCTTCCAAGAGGTGGTCCACTGCATCGCGGAACCGGACCCATTCCCCGGCGAACGCCTCGAGCGCGGCCCGTCCGGCGTCCGTCAGGCGGTAGTACCGGCGGGGCGGGCCGCTCGGCGACTCCTGCCAGCTGGTCTCCACGAGGCGATCCCGCCGGAGCCGGCTGAGCAGCGGGTAGATGGTCCCCTCGCTCGTGACCATCCCGTCGACCGCGCCGAGTGCGCGAACGAGGTCGAACCCGTACCGCTCGCCGTCCCGGAGCAGCGCGAGCACGCAGAACTCGAGCGTCCCACGCCGCATCTGCGCGATCGGAGCGACCCGCGCGTCCTCCGCTACCATGCGCCGCATAGTACCGGCCGCCGCAAGACTCCGCAAGGGGAGCGGTGCCGATTGCCGGGCACATCCGCTCGCCGGATCATTGGACGCGTGCCGGACGACCTCCCCCTCCACGCCCTGCTGTCCCAGGTGCTGGTGTCGTTCACCATCGAGTTCGACAACGAGGTCGAGCACCGGATGCCCCACCGGACGACCTCGCACGGCAGGAGCGGTGGGTCGGGCCCGTGGCTGGTCTCGCTCGCGATGTGGCAGAACTGCCTGTTCCACCTCACGGACGACAGGATCACGGTGGGCGAGCTCGGCCGCCGGGCGCGAACCCCGACGAACCTCGACGGCATGCGGCGGTGGGGCTACGTGACGCTGGAGCCGCGGGAGGGCGCCTCGGCCACGTCACAGCCCGGTCCGAGCTGGACCATGCGACCGACCGGGGCCGGCCGCCGGGCGCGCGACCTGGGGCGGCAGGTGCTTGGGGAGGTCGAGGAACGCTGGAACGACCGCTTCGACAGGGAGGCCATCGGAGCGCTCCGCGGCGCGCTCTGGGACGTCGCCGACCGCTTCGAGGTCGAGCTGCCGGACACGCTCCCGATCCTCGCGTACGGACTCCGGAACCGCGGGCCGGAACCGGCGGTTCCGCGGTCGCCGGGGCGTGAGGATCCCTCGCGGCTGTCCCTCCCGGCGCTGCTCTCGCGCGTGCTGCTCTCGCTGGCGATCGACTTCGAGCGGTCATCCCGGCTCCCGATCGCCGTCGCCGCCGACCTCGTTCGGGTGCTGGACGCCGAGCCGATCCGCGTTCGCGACCTCCGGCGCCTCGCGGGCATCTCGAAGGAGGCCGTCGCGATGGCGCTCCGGGCGCTCGAGGAGACGAACCTCGCGGAAGTCGCCCCCGATCCGGGCGGCAGCAGGTTCAAGGTGGCGTCGCTCACCGGGCGAGGCCGAACCGCGAGGACCCGCGCGCGCCGTCACGCGAGCCGGGTCGAGGAGGAGTGGAGGCATCGGTTCGGCGCTCCCGCGATGGACGCGTTGCGAACCTCGCTGGACCCGCTGGTCGAGGGATCACCGGGCCCGCTACTCGAGGGACTCCGGCCGTACCCCGACGGGTGGAGGGCGAAGTCACCGATCGAGACGCTGCCGCAGTTCCCCATGGTGCTCCACCGCGGCGGGTTTCCCGACGGAGCCTGAGGTTCCCCCCGGCCAACCGGCTCCGTAGGATGCGCCCGTGGACCGGGGGGTCGTCGAGGACGAGTTCCGGAGATCGCGCCACCGCGTCGAGATCCTTCCGGCCGACCCCGTGCAGGCGGCCGTCATGATCAACGCCCTCGGCATACCCCGGGGGCACCCTCGCCGGCATCGCACGGAACACCGGCGGCGTGTTGGTCGATCACGGCTGGTTCCCGGCACCTCGGTTCGGGCCACGCCCGGATGCAGCTCGGCCTCGACGCGTGGAACGGCCTCGGCGGCCGGCTCGAGCCGTCGAGGGCCAGCGACGTCTTCGTCGTCGCGAACGACGTCGTGGGCGGGTTCTTCGCCCTGGATTCCGGCCGGCTCGGGATCGGCCGGGGGCGGCTGGCCTACCTCGCGCCGGACACGATGCGCTGGGAGGACATGGACATGGGGGACTCCGAGTTCCTCCAGTGGCTGGCCGACGGCGACCTGGCCGGGTTCGCGGAGGGGGTCGGGTGGCGGGGAGTACGACATCCGGACGCTCCGCGGGGACGACGGGATCTTCGTCGCCCCGCCGCTGTGGGCGGAGGGGCCGCCGATCTACGAGCGGGATCGGGCGCAGATCCCATGACGGAGCTCTGGACGTACGTGCACGTCACCATGCAGCGGCTCGAAGCCGTCCCCCCCGGATCGCCCGTGCGGCTCAGCGCATTCGGCCAGCCACGCCCGCCAGCGAGGAGCATCCCCGGCGACGTCGGGGAATCGGCCGGGCAATCGCCGATGGGTATCGTCGGATCCCGCAGTGGGACGAAGAT
The DNA here is from genome assembly GCA_036557505.1 of Actinomycetota bacterium. Taxonomy (GTDB): domain Bacteria; phylum Actinomycetota; class UBA4738; order UBA4738; family JACQTL01; genus DATBHM01. The sequence goes on from DATBHM010000274.1 coordinate 5,389, forward strand.
GTCGAACGAGCGACCAGGGCTGCCATCCGCTCGATCGAGGAAGAGCCCTGGTGAGCTAGGACGACGATGACGGACTTGAGTGACGTGGCCGCCGTGTTCCACGCATTCGATGCGGCCCTCAAGCGCAAGGACGTGGACGCGCTCGTCGACCTCTTCGCCGATGAGCCGGACGTGGAGTTGTGGGGTTCCGATCTTTCCGAGCGAGCGGTTGGCAGGCTCGAGATTCGCTCGCTGCTCGAGGGCCTGTTCTCCCGACTCCCGGAGAGCTCCGTCGACCGGACCTTCGAGAAGCCGCGGGTGCACGTCTCCGGCGACGTGGCGTGGGTGACCGCCGCGGGGACGGCGCGATGGGAGTCGGACGGGGGGCCACGCGTCATCCCCTACCGGGTCAGTGCGATCCTGGTCCGCACGAAGCACGGCTGGCGATGGCACACCCACAATGGGTCGCAGCCGACCGACACCTGAGCCCGACATCGAGCCCCCGTCGGGTGCTGAACGGCTACTCGTAGGTCTTCGCCGCGCGCAGCCTCCCGCCGACGAGTCGCCACTTCGGCCGGGCGGGGGCGGGCTCGCCCGGGGGCATCGACGAACCGGGACAGAGCCTCTCGAGTCTGGGGTGGCGTCGACTTGCCGGCCGGGCCCCAGCCGGATCAGGCCGAACCGCGCTGGGCGACCTTGGCGCGTTCGGTGGCGAAGACCTCCTCGGCCGCCGCGACAGCGCTGCCCCGCTTGACCGGGTAGCCCATCCCGTCGAGCGTCATCTCGAGCGCCGCGAGGCCGCGGATCATGTCGAGCTGGTCGTAGTAGCCGAGGTGCCCGATCCGGAACACCTTGCCCTTCAGCGGGCCCTGCCCGGGCGCCAGCACGATGCCGTGCTCCGCGCGGACCCGGGCGACCAGCTCGTTGCCGTCGATGCCCTCCGGAGCGCGGATGGCGGTGACCGCCCACGCCTTCTCGGGGTTGTCGCCGAAGAGGTCCAGCCCGAGGGCCCGCACGCCCTCCTTCAGCCCCATCGCCAGGACGCGGTGGCGTTCCAGCGCTGCGTTGGGCCCGTCGGCGAAGTACAGCTCCAGCGCGGCCCGAACCCCCTGCACCAGCGAGATGGCCGGCGTCCAGGGGTTCTCCGGCTCGGGGAGGTCGTACGAGGCCTTGTAGGCCGACCAGTCGAAGTAGAACCGCGGGCAGGTCGCCGTGGCGTGCGCCTCCCACGCCTTCGGCGAGACCGCGACGAACGCCAGCCCCGGCGTCGCGGAGAGCGCCTTCTGCGACCCGCCGCACGCGACGTCCACGCCCCAGGCGTCGCATTCGAACGGCACCGCCCCAACGCTCGACACGCAGTCGACGGCAAGCAGGACGCCGGTGTCCTTCGCGACCTCCCCCACCGCCTCGATGTCGTGCAGCACGGCGGTCGACGTCTCGCTCTGCTGCACGAGGATGCCCGTGGTCGGCGCCTCCTCGACGGCCGCGCGGACGTCCGCCGCCTTCAGCGCCCGGCCCCACTCGTAGTCGATCGTCCGCACGTCCAGCCCGTAGACCTGCGCGATCTTGGCGAAGCGTTCGCCGAAATACCCGGCCACCGGCACGACCACCCGGTCGCCCGGCGAGAACATGTTCTGGACCGCGGACTCGAGCGCCCCGGTCCCCGACGAGGTGAACACCAGGACGTCGTTCTTCGTCCGGAACAGCCGCTGGAGCTGCTCTGTGACCTCCCGCAGAAGCTTCCCGTAGCCGGGTCCGCGGTGGTACACGAGCGGCTGGGACTGCGCCTGGTACACCTGCGGCGGAACCGGAACGGGCCCGGGCGCCATGAAGATCTCTGGCTTGTCCATGGGTGGCTCCCCTTCGAATCGGCCGGTCGCCGCAGCGTATCACCGGCCCGGACGCCGCCCGCCGGAGACGCGCGGTGACGTGCGCGCTTGCTCCGCTCGGCGGGACCTGTCAGCCTTCGCCGGAACCCACCGGAGTCGACCAGGGAGGAACGGGCATGGACACACTCGCACGCATCGACGAGGCGATCGGCCGCCGTGACCTGCTGACGCACCCGTTCTACACGAAGTGGGTGGAGGGCACGCTCCCCACCGGGAACCTCCAGGAGTACGC
>DATBHM010000275.1:0-39179 GCA_036557505.1 Actinomycetota bacterium
TGATACGACCACAGCCGAAGAAGTCCCTGAGCGCCTCCAGGATGACGACGTTGTCGCGGTGCTGATAGGCCTGGAAACAGGGTGCCACCAGCCAGCGACGTCCGTACCGGGCCGTCGGATGGGGATGGATGCTCACGGAGAAGCATCCCTCGCCATCGATGAACCCCGATACGTAGTCCGGAGTCAGCGAGCCTCCACGCGGCCTTCCCTGCTGATCGTCCCCACCCGTCGGATTGTCACTGCCCATCTCGTGCGACGCTCCATGGCGCCACCGACACGGACGAGTACCGCGGGATACGCGGGATGTTCCAGCATATAGCCGAGTTTTGTAACAGCCAGGTTGACCGTTATAGTTACGGCCGCCGTTTACTGGCGCTTAGATTCGGAGCTTCGGCGCAACCCGAAGGCTGCACCTGACCCCTCCTCTTAACGTTCCAGCACCGGGCAGGCGTCAGTCCGTATACGTCGTCTTACGACTTTGCACGGACCTGTGTTTTTAGTAAACAGTCGCTTGGGCCTGGTCTCTGCGGCCCCCTCGGGCTTCGGACGCGAGGTCCTACACCCTACCGGGGCCCCCCTTCTCCCGAAGTTACGGGGGTAATTTGCCGAGTTCCTTAACCACGGTTCTCTCGATCGCCTCGGTATTCTCTACCTGACCACCTGCGTCGGTTTGGGGTACGGGCACCTCACCAGCTCGCTAGAGGATTTTCTCGGCAGCATGGGATCAGTCGCTTCGCCTGTTGCGGCTCGACGTCACATCTCGGGATTGACAGCCTCCCGGATTTGCCTGGGAGGCCTCCCTACCTGCTTGTCCCAGGACGACCATCGCCTGGGTCGACGTACCCTTCTGCGTCCCCCCTTCGCTGGCCTCCTCCACCGGGGTCGGTAGCCCCCCGAAGGGGGTTCCCTTAGCACAGTGGATTCGGCCTGGGCGCGGGTGAGGTGGTACTGGAATATCAACCAGTCGTCCATCGCCTACGCCTCTCGGCCTCGGCTTAGGTCCCGACTAACCCTGGGCGGATGAACCTTCCCCAGGAACCCTTGGTCATTCGGCGGACGGGCTCCTCCCCCGTCATTCGCTACTCATGCCGGCATTCGCACTTCCCACGCGTCCACAGCTGAGTTACCTCGCCGCTTCACTCGCGTGGGAACGCTCCCCTACCCATCCCTCGGCCTGCACGTGCGCGGTCGCCCGCGTACGCGGAGCCATGTGAGGAATGCCGCAGCTTCGGCTCTGTGCTTGAGCCCCGATACATTGTCGGCGCGGAACCACTTGACCAGTGAGCTATTACGCACTCTTTCAAGGGTGGCTGCTTCTAAGCCAACCTCCTGGTTGTCTGTGCGACTCCACATCCTTTCCCACTTAGCACAGAATTGGGGGCCTTAGCTGGCGGTCTGGGTTGTTTCCCTCTCGGCTACGGAGCTTATCCCCCGCAGCCTCACTCCCGGGATCTAGAGCATCGGCATTCGGAGTTTGACTGAGTTCGGTAAGCTTGTAGGCCCCCTAGCCCAATCAGTGCTCTACCTCCGATACTGAACTCCCGAGGCTGCCCCTAAAGGCATTTCGGGGAGAACCAGCTATCACCGAGTTTGATTGGCCTTTCACCCCTAACCACAGGTCATCCCCCAGGTTTTCAACCCTGGTGGGTTCGGCCCTCCACGGAGTCTTACCTCCGCTTCAGCCTGCCCATGGCTAGATCACTCGGCTTCGGGTCTAGCGCATGCGACTCAATCGCCCAGTTAGGACTCGCTTTCGCTACGGCTTCCCGAGAACGGTTAACCTTGCCACATACGGCTAACTCGCCGGCTCATTCTTCAAAAGGCACGCCGTCACACGTACGAGGTCGCCCCCGTACAAGCTCCGACGGATTGTAGGCTCACGGTTTCAGGTACTATTTCACTCCCCTCCCGGGGTGCTTTTCACCTTTCCCTCACGGTACTGGTTCACTATCGGTCGCCAGGGAGTGCTTAGCCTTAGGGGGTGGGCCCCCCAGATTCACACGGAATTCCACGGGCTCCGTGCTACTCGGGAACACCATCGGGAGGACTGTCGGTTTTCGTCTACAGGGCTGTTACCTTCTGTGGCGAACTTTTCCATGAAACTTCGACTAACCGCAGTCTTTGTAACTCCCTGAACCCTCCGGTGCAGGTTCTGATGGGTCCCACTACCCCGACATGGCAACGCCACCGGGCTATCACACCACGTCGGTTTAGGCTCTTCCCCGTTCGCTCGCCGCTACTTGGGGAGTCGCGGTTGCTTTCCCTTCCTCGCCCTACTGAGATGTTTCAGTTCAGGCGGTTCCCTCCTCAGGCCCTATGTGTTCAGACCTGGGTGACCGGGCATGACCCCGGCCGGGTTTCCCCATTCGGACACCCTCGGATCCCAGCCTTCTTGGCGGCTCCCCGAGGCTTTTCGCAGCCTGACGCGTCCTTCATCGGCTCCTGGCGCCAAGGCATCCACCGTGAGCCCTTCGTAACTTGACTCGTAGTTGATGCTCGCGCTCGCTATCGAGTTCTCAAGGATCGCGAGGAGTGCATCGCACCCTCGGAGCTGGACAGTGTGCCCTCGCCGACGCGACCGATACGGTCCGAAGTGGCGTTCCACTCCCCCTCGCAGCGGGAGCCGGAGCTCCGTGCTGGAAGGGGCGTACTAGCCGGCCGGCCGCTCGAGCGGTCGACGAGAGTAGCCAGTGATCAACCTGGTGCCTTTCGGTCGTGGTGTCGAGCACGTGCGTCTCGACCGACCGGATGCCAAAGGCTCCTTAGAAAGGAGGTGATCCAGCCGCACCTTCCGGTACGGCTACCTTGTTACGACTTCACCCCAATCGCGAGTCCCACCTTCGACGGCTCCCTCCACAAGGGTTGGGCCACCGGCTTCGGGTGTTACCCACTTTCGTGGTGTGACGGGCGGTGTGTACAAGGCCCGGGAACGTATTCACCGCAGCATTGCTGATCTGCGATTACTAGCGACTCCAACTTCACGGGGTCGAGTTGCAGACCCCGATCCGAACTGAGCGCGACTTTTTGGGATTCGCTCCCCTTTGCAGGATCGCTGCCCTTTGTATCGCGCATTGTAGCATGTGTGCAGCCCAGGACGTAAGGGGCATGATGACTTGACGTCATCCCCACCTTCCTCCGGTTTGGCACCGGCAGTCTCCCTAGAGTTCCCGGCATTACCCGCTGGCAACTAAGGACAGGGGTTGCGCTCGTTGCGCCACTTAAGGCAACACCTCACGGCACGAGCTGACGACAGCCATGCACCACCTGTGCAGGCTCCGTAGAGCTCCGGCTTTCACCGGCTTCACCCTGCATGTCAAGCCCAGGTAAGGTTCTTCGCGTCGCATCGAATTAAGCCGCATGCTCCGCCGCTTGTGCGGGCCCCCGTCAATTCCTTTGAGTTTTAGCCTTGCGGCCGTACTCCCCAGGCGGGGTGCTTAATGCGTTAGCTTCGGCACGGAAGGGGTTGATATCCTCCCACACCTAGCACCCATCGTTTACGGCTAGGACTACCAGGGTATCTAATCCTGTTCGCTCCCCTAGCTTTCGCGCCTCAGCGTCAGATCAGGCCCAGAGATCCGCCTTCGCCACCGGTGTTCCTCCTGATATCTGCGCATTTCACCGCTACACCAGGAATTCCGATCTCCCCTACCTGCCTCGAGCCCGGGAGTTTGGAGTGCACGCCCGAGGTTGAGCCTCGGGTTTTCACACCCCACTTTCCGGGCCGCCTACGCGCTCTTTACGCCCAATGAATCCGGACAACGCTCGCCCCCTACGTCTTACCGCGGCTGCTGGCACGTAGTTAGCCGGGGCTTCTTCTGCAGGTACCGTCACTTTCGCTTCGTCCCTGCCGAAAGAGGTTTACAACCCGAGGGCCTTCATCCCTCACGCGGTGTCGCTGCGTCAGGCTTTCGCCCATTGCGCAAGATTCCCCACTGCTGCCTCCCGTAGGAGTCTGGGCCGTGTCTCAGTCCCAGTGTGGCTGGCCACGCTCTCACGCCAGCTACCCGTCGAAGCCTTGGTGGGCCGTTACCCCACCAACAAGCTGATAGGCCGCGGGCCCATCCCAGACCGCCGGAGCTTTCCTCGATCCGCCATGTGGTGGTCCGAGAGTATCCGGTATTAGACCCGGTTTCCCGAGCTTATCCCAGTGTCTGGGGCAGGTTGCCCACGTGTTACTCACCCGTTCGCCGCTTTCCCCACAGAAGGGTTACCCCTCCTGTGGTTCTCGCTCGACTTGCATGTGTTAAGCACACCGCCAGCGTTCGTCCTGAGCCAGGATCAAACTCTCCGTAGAGAAGGAGGAAGCCCGGGACGGCGGCCGAGGCCACCGGCGGGTTCCGCTTCCGTGTTGAGAGCCGGCCCCTCGATGCGGCATCGCACCGCGGGACCTGCATGATCCGGCCGGACCGTGAATGTCCGGTTCGGATTTTCGTACGATCGCCAGACCACGGTTCGGACGCGACGAATCGCGCCTCCCCGTGCCTGACGGGAACGCACTGGCTTTTGGCACACTGTCCAGTTCTCAAGGTGCGAGGCGCATCGGAAGGACCAGCGCAACCTCGGAGGGCGGCCGGGGACCGACGCGACCTGTGATGATAGCACCGCACTGGGAAGCGTCAACCGGCGGCCGAAGACCGCTGCTGATCAGGCCAAACGGACGAACCGGTGGGAACCGGCCTGCAGGACCCTCCCCCTGAGGTCCTCGGCGCCGAGCTCGGCGACCGGATCGGCCAGCACCTCGCCGTCGAGGCGGACGCCGCCCTGCTCCACCAGCCGCTTGGCCTCGCTGTTCGAGGTCGCGAACCCGACCTCCGCCAGCAGCCTGGGGAGCCACACCATCCCGTCCCTTGCCACCGCGTCGACGACCTTCGCCTCGGGGACGTCGTCGGGGACGGCATGCTGCCGGTGCACGAGATCGAATCGTTCCTCCGCCTCCCGGGCCGCCTCGTCGCCGTGGTAGAGCGCGACCACGGCGCGGGCCATCCGGCGCTTCTGCCCGTTCGGGTGCAACGACCCGTCCGAGAGGCCAGCCTCGACCGCCGCCACCCCCTCCGGCGGGAGATCCGCCCCGAGCAGCAGGTACTTCCCGATCAGGTCGTCCGGCAGGCTCATGAGCTTGCCGAACATCTCCTCCGGCGCCTCGGTGATCCCCACGTAGTTGCCGAGCGACTGGCTCATCTTCTGGACGCCGTCCAGGCCCTCGAGCAATGGCATGGTGAAGGCCACCTGGGGCTCCTGTCCGTGATCGCGCTGCAACTCCCGCCCCATCAGCAGGTTGAACTTCTGGTCCGTCCCCCCGAGCTCGACGTCGGCCTCCACCGCCACCGAGTCCATTCCCTGCAGCAACGGATACATGAACTCCATCACCGAGATCGGGCGGCCGTCCGCGTAGCGCCTGGCGAAGTCGTCGCGCTCCAGCATGCGTGCCACGGTCGTGGCGGCCGTCATCCGAAGGACGTCCTCCATGTCCATCGGCTCCAGCCACTCGCTGTTGTACCGGACCTCCGTAACCTCGCGGTCGAGGATCCGCCAGAACTGGTCGAGCAGGCGGTCGGCGTGGCCCTGGACGACCTCCTTCGACAGGCGTGGGCGGGTCTCGGTCTTGCCGCTCGGGTCGCCAACGCGGGCGGTGAAGTCGCCCACGATGAGCACGGCCGTATGGCCTGCCTGCTGGAAGTGGCGGAGCTTCCGGAGCACCACCGCCCACCCCAGGGTGACGGCCGGCGCGGTCGGATCGAGCCCCAGCTTGACCCGCAGGGGCCTTCCCAGCGCCAGCTTGGCCTCGAACTCGTCCTGCGGAATCACTTCGGCCGAGCCCGAAAGCAGCCGAGACATGTCCTGAGCAGTCATGACCGGGGCTGAGGCTACCAGTGGAACCGAAAACGACCGATATCATCGGCGCACCGTGATCGGGCGCCGGGGATCGCTCGCGGCCGGCATGCTCGTGCTGGCCCTCGTCGCGGCCGGATGTCACGTGCCGCGGCTCCAGGACGAGGAGCGCAAGGCGCGCGAGCTGCCGCAGACCTCGTTCATGTACGCGGCGGACGGGTCCCTCCTCACGAGCTTCCACGCCGAGGAGGACCGCGTCGTGGTCCCCCTCGACCGCATCCCTGACATCGTCCGCCGCGCCATCGTCGCCGTCGAGGACCGCCGGTTCTACGATCACCCCGGCGTCGACCTCCGGGCGCTGCTGCGCGCCGCCTACGTCGACCTCACGAAGGGCCACATCGTCGAGGGCGGCTCCACGATCACCGAGCAGTACGTGAAGAACCGCTACCTGGGCTCGGACCAGACCCTCTCCCGCAAGCTCAAGGAGGCCCTCCTGGCCTGGCAGCTCGAGCACGAGCTGACGAAGGACCAGATCCTGACCCGGTACCTGAACACCGTGTACTTCGGGCAGGGGGCCTATGGCATCCAGGCCGCCGCGAAGACCTACTTCTCCGAGCCCGCGGCCGACCTCGACCTGCAGCAGACCTCGCTCCTGGTCGGGCTGGTCCAGGCGCCGTCCGCCTACGACCCCGTCGACCACCCCAACCTCGCCCTGCAGCGGCGGAACACGGTCCTCGGCGTCCTTCGGAGCCAGCACGTGATCACGGCGAACGAGTACGCCGCCACCCTCGCGAGCGGACTCGGCCTCCACCTCCACACGCGCCAGCGCTACCGCGCCCCGTACTTCGTCCAGTACGTGAAGCAGTGGATGTTCTCCAACCCCGCATTCGGGGTGACGCGGGCGGACCGCGAGAACCTGCTGTACCGGGGGGGCCTGCGGATCTTCACCACCCTGCGGCCGTGGCTCCAGGAGGACGCCGAGTCGGCCGTGAAGGAGATCCTGATCTACCCCACCGACCCCTACGCGGCCATGACCGTGATCGACCCCCAAACCGGCGAGATCGTGGCCATGGTCGGGGGCCGAGACTACTTCTCGCAGGACGATCCCGTGGCCCAGCTCAACCTGGCGACGGGGGGCGTGACCGGACGGCAGGCGGGTTCGACATTCAAGCCGTTCGCCCTCGTGGCCGCCATGGAGAACGGCATCCCGCCGCAGCGCGTGTACGACGCGCCGCCGTCGATCGTCATCCCGCTGCCCCGTGACTGCCAGGCCCGCGGCGAGCCCGTCTGGCCGGTCACCAACTTCGACGGGACCGCCGAGGGCCAGATCACCGTCGAGCAGGCGACGATCGACTCGGTGAACGTCGTGTACGCGCAGATCGTGCGTGACCTGGGCGGCGGGAACGCGTGCGCGGGCGCCGCGAAGGTCGTGGACGTGGCCAGGGCCCTCGGGCTCAACCCGTCCGAGCTGCTCGCGATGGGGGTCAGCCACCCGCTCGCGAGGGTCCCCGCGGCGGTGCTCGGCGCGGAGCAGGTGAACACCGTCGAGATGGCCTCCGCGTACGGCACGCTCGCCAACGTCGGCTACCGCGTGCCCCCCGTCGCCGTGACGAAGGTCACCGACTCCTCGGGCAAGGTCCTGTGGCGGGCCCGCGACCATCGGACGCTCGCCGTGGACCCCCCGGTCGCGTTCGTGGCCGACCAGATCCTCCAGAAGGTCGTCCAGGAGGGAACCGGGGCCGCGGCGGCCATCGCCCGCCCGGCGATCGGCAAGACCGGGACCGCCCAGAACTACTCCGACGCCTGGTTCGTCGGGGCGATCCCCCAGCTGTCGGCGGCGGTGTGGGTGGGATTCCCGGAGGGCGAGATCCCCATGGTCGCGCCGCGGACGCGGCTGCCCCAGGTGCTGGGGGGCACGTGGCCGGCACAGATCTGGCACCTGTTCATGACGAATGCGTCCGCCCACCTGCCGGTGGAACGGTTCCCGAAACCCGTCGTGCGCTACGTCACGGTCCGGATCGACACGTCCCAGAACTGCCAGGCGAACCAGTACACGCCGCCGGACCTCATCGCCGAGGTCCGGTTCATCGAGGGAACCCAGCCGCCCGTGTGCCGCACGCCGACGACGTACCAGCCGCTCGACGTGCCGTCCGTCATCGGCCTCGACGAGAGCGCCGCCGCGTCCACCCTCGCCTCCGCGGGGTTCCAGTCGGTGGCGGTGCCGCGGGCGTCGCCGCAGACGCCCGGCACCGTGGTCGGCCAGGATCCCATCGCCGGCATGCAGGCCCTTCAGGCCAGCACGGTGACGCTCTTCGTCGCGGTGCCGCTCCCGGCGCCGTGTCCGCCGCCCACGACCACGCCCCCGGTGAGCCCGTCGGCCCCGGCCGGCACCCCGGCGTCGCCGAGCCCGGGGACCGCCGGGCTGGCGGCGCGCAGCCCCTCGCCGCACGGCTCCGCCCACCCGTCGCCGACGACGACGGCCGGCCCCTCGCCCACCGGCAGAACCTCCCCCCCGCCGACGTCGCCGTCCCCGACGCCGTCGGGGTCGGGTGCCCCCTCGCCGGAGCCGTCGCCGACGCTCCTCCCGTGCCCCACACCGGCCGGATCGCCGATCCCCGCGATCGTCCCGAACGTCATCGGGCTGTCGCAGGACGCGGCCCTGGCCAAGCTCGCGGAGGCCGGGTTCGCCGCCGCCGCGCTGATCCACTCGCAGTGCTCCGGACCCGCGCAGGGGTGCCACGCGAAGCCGGGCGTCGTGTGGCGGCAGCTCCCGGTCTCCGGCGACACCCAGCTGCCGGGTTCGACCGTCACGGTCTGGGTCAATCCCAAGTCGGGCCTGTAGCGCTCGACAGCGAGGTCAGGCGGTCCGGGGGCCCCGTGAGACGAAGCGGCTGCCTGCCACCACGAACCGCCACGGCCGGTCGGTGGCCACCCTGATCCCCACGCGGGGCCCGGCGACCACCAGGTCCGGCGGCACCGGCGACCCCGACTCGACGCGCAGCTCGGCGCCCCGCACGATGTCGGTGCCGTTCTGGGGCCTGCCGACGGCGAGCGCCTGACAGAGCCGGCCCGGGCCGGCGCACAGCAATCGCGGGTCGCCCACCCCGCGCCGGGCGGCCATCCGGTCGGTCCCCTCGAGCGGCTCGGCGGCACGGAGCAGGACGGCGCTCCCCTCCCCCTCGTCGCCGGTGACCACGTTCATGCAGAAGTGCATGCCGTACGTGAAGTACACGTACAGATGCCCCGGCGGCCCGAACATGACCTCGGTCCTGGCCGTTCGCCCCCGGAACGAGTGGCTGGCGGGGTCGTCCTGCCGGTACGCCTCCACCTCCACGATGCGGGCCGAGCACCGCGTCCCGTCCGGCAGGAACCGGACGAGGGTCCGGCCCAGCAGGTCGGGGGCCACCTCGAGCGACGGTCGGCGGTAGAACGCCCGCGACAGCACGGCGCGGGACGGCCGCCCAACGGCCCGCCGCGCGGCGATCAGCGGCCCTTCCGCAGGAACGTCCGCAGCTTCGACAGCGGCCACGCGTTGATCACGTCGGCGGCGGTGAGCCATCCGCGCTGCGCGGTTCCGACACCGAACCGCTGGAACGCGAGGTGGACCGTCGAATGCGAATCGGTGTCCACGGAGAACTTCACCCCGTGCCGCCGCGCCCACAGCACGTGCTCGTCGCGGAGGTCGAGTCGGTCCGGGAACGAGTTGATCTCGAGCGCGGTGCCGGTGGCGGCGGCGGCGCGGAAGACCGCGTCGAGATCGTAGTCGATCGGCGGCCGGTGCCCGATGATCCGCGCGGTCGGGTGGCCGATGATGTGGACGTTCGGGTTCTCCATGGCCGTCACGATCCGCTTCGTCATCTCCTCGGGCGTCTGGTGGAAGTGCGAGTGCACCGACGCCACACAGACGTCGAAGCCGTCGAGGAACTCCGCCGGCCAGTCCACCCCGCCGTCCGGGTCGATGTTCAGCTCGGTGCCGTGCAGGAGCGCCATCTTCGGGAACCGCTCCTGCAGGGAACGGAGCTGCGCCCGCTGGGCGAGCATCTTCTCGTCGGTCATGCGCTGCATGTACAGATTGGGGGCGTGATCGGTCACCGCGTAGTACGCGTGGCCGATGCCGGCGGCGGTCTCGAGCATGCGCTCGAGCGGGGCGAGGCCGTCGGTGAGGTCGGTGTGCGTGTGGAGGTCGCCCCGGAGCTGTGACTGCTGTAGGACGTCGGGGAGCTCGCCCTTCCGGGCGGCTTCGACCTCGCCGCGGTCCTCGCGCATGGTGGGCGGGATCCACGGGAGGCCGAGCCGCTCGTAGACCTCTTCCTCGGTCTCGGCGACGATCAGCTCCTCGGTCTGCGCGTCGAACAGCCCGTACTCGGACAGCTTGAGCTTCTGGCGGACCGCGAGCTCACGCGTCTTCACGTTGTGGGCCTTGGAGCCGGTGAAGTACTGCAGCGCCGCGCCCCAGCACGACGGCGGGATCACGCGGAGATCGACCTGCAGGCCGCGGGTGGTGAGGATGCTCGACTTGGTCTCGCCGTGCGCGATGACCCGCTCGACGTGGGGCAGCGACGTGAACGCGTCCATGACCTCGGGGGCGTCCGTGTCGCCGGCGGCGACCAGGAGGTCGATGTCACCGATCGTCTCGCGCATCCGGCGCAACGAGCCCGCGTAGTCGCTCCGGAGCACCTGGGGCAACGCCCGGAGCTCGCCGAGCAGCTCCTCGGCCAGGTCGAGCGCGACCCCGATCTGCACCCGGTCGCCCGACTGCTGCATGGTCCGGATCCCGGTGGAGATGTTCTCGGCGGTCTTCTCGCCGAACCCCTTGATCGACGCGACCCGGCCGTCCTCGACGGCATCGGCCAGCTCCTCGACCGAGGCCACGTGGAGCTCCTGATACAGGGCCATCGCCTTCTTGGGGCCGACGTTCGGGATGGACATGAGCTGGCGGACGCCCGGTGGGATCTGGGCCCGCAGCTCCTCCAGGGCGGACATCGAGCCCGTCCGGAGGAGCTCGACCACCTTGGGCGCGATGGACTTGCCCACGTTGGGGATCGCCAGGAGTCGGTCCACGTCGGCGCCGGCGACGTCCTCGTGCCAGCCCCCGATCGACCGGGCCGCCTTCTCGTAGGCGCGGGCCTTGTGGGGGTCCGGCGACGTGATGGCGAGCAGGTCCCGGTACTCGTTCAGGACGGCTTCGACGGTCTCGTTGGCGCGCGGCACGACAGGGATTCTAGAAAGCGCGGGGGACATGCCCCGACGGCGGTCGTCAGTCGGCGTCCGCGGACAGGAGCCAGAGCAGGAGGGCCCGCTGCGTGTGCAGCCGGTTCTCCGCCTGGTCCCAGACCGCCGAGTGCGGCCCGTCGATCACCCCGTCGGTGATCTCCTGGCCGCGGTGGGCCGGCAGACAGTGCATCACGATCACGTCTGGTGCGGCGCGGTCGACGACCGACTCGTCGATGCGAAACGGCGGGAACACCAGCGCGCGCTCGGCCAGCTCGGCCTCCTCGTCCATCGACGTCCACACGTCGGTGTACAGCACGTCGGCGCCCATGGCCGCCTGCACGGGGTCGTTCGTCACGCTCACGGAGCCCCCCGTGCCGGCGGCGAGCTCCTCGGCGTGGTGGACGACCTGCGGGATCGGCTCGAAGCCCAGTGGCGTGGCCACGCGAACGTGCATGCCGGCCAGGGAGCCGCCCAGCAGCAGCGAATGGGCGACGTTGTTGCCGTCGCCGAGGTAGGTCAGCGTCAGCCCGGCGAGCCTCCCCGCGCGCTCGCGCAGGGTCAGCAGGTCGGCCAGCACCTGGCAGGGGTGTTCGAAGTCGGTGAGCGCGTTGATGACCGGGACGTCGGAGGCGGCGGCCAGGAGCTCCAGCCGCTCGTGATCCGGGGTCCGGAGCACGATCGCGTCGACGTACCTGGCGAGCGCCCGGCCGGTGTCCTCGACCGTCTCGCTCTGCCCGAGGGGCAGCTCCTGTGAGGACAGGTTGACGGGATGCCCCCCGATCGACGCGATCGCCACGTCGAGCGACACCCTCGTCCGGGTCGAGGGCTGCTCGAAGATGATCGCCACCGATTTCCCGGCCAGCCGGTTCGCATGGCGGGCGGGCTCGGCCTTGGTGGTCGCGGCGAGGTCGAGCAGGTGCTCGAGCTCGGACGCGGAGACGTCCACCATCGACAGGAAGTCGCGGCTCATCGGCGGCGCAGTCTACCGGTGCGAGTACCAAGATCCGAATTCCACGACCGTCCCGGGGGCGCGCGGCTCGGCCGTCTCAGCCGGCCCGCAGCCGGCCGCCCAGCTCGGCCACCTTGGCCTGGATTGCCGCCACCGCCCACGCGGCGTCGTCGTCGGTGAGGGTCCGATCGGGCGCGCGCAGGTCCACCCCGAAGGCGAGGCCCGTGTGCCCCTCCGGGATGGGCGGACCCGAGTGCACGTCGAACAGCGAGGCCTCCACTCCGAGGTCCGCGACCGCCCCGACGATGGCCTCGTGGACGGCGGCCGCGTGCACGCCGGCGGGCAGGACGAACGCCAGGTCCCGACGCACGGGCGGGAACCGGGGTAGCTCGGCGTACGCCACCTCGCCGGTGGCGTGGCGGGCGAGGACGGCCATCTCCAGCTCGGCGATCCCCACACGTCCGGTCAGGTCGAGCCGTTCGCCCACGGCCGGGTGGAGCTCCCCGAACTCCCCCACGAGTTCCTCCCCGATCGTCACCGACGCCGAGCGCCCGGGGTGGAACAGCGGGCCGGGAGGCGGCCCGACCTGCCAGCCCTCGATGCCGAGCGAAGCCATCAGGGCCTCCACTGCGCCCTTCAGGTCGAAGAAGTCGAGCTGCCGTGCCGGGTCGGGCCATCCCGACGAGGCCACGCCGGTCATGGCGATCCCGATTCGGTCGTGCTCCTCGACGGGGATCACCGAGGGGTCGTCGGAGACCTCCCGAGGGAAGAACGTCCGTCCGACGTCGAACACCGCGACGGAACGGACGCCCTGGTGGAGGTTGTGGCGGAGGGCGTGCAGCAGCCCGGGCAGGAGGCTCGTTCGCAGGAACGCGTCGTCGGCCGTGAGGGGGTTGGCCACGCGGACGGCGTCGTGGTCGTCGGTGACCGCCAGGTCATCCGCCGAGGCGAACGACAGCGACAGCGTCTCGCGGAGGCCGGCCCGCACCAGCGCCTCGCGGACCCGCATGCGGAACGCGTAGGACGGCTGCAACCCACCGGACTGCCGGACCGGGGGCACGGTCGAGGCGATGTTGTCGTAGCCGCGGACCCGGGCGACCTCCTCGATGCAGTCGGCCTCGATCTCGAGGTCGACCCGGTAACCCGGCACCTCCACGACCACCTCGTCCTCCGCGTGCTCCTCGGCCTCGATGCGGAGCCGTCCGAACGCCTCCCGGACGTCGCGCGCGGTGAGCTCCTCGCCCAGCAGCAGCGAGGCCCGGGCGGGCCGCACCGCCACGTGACGGCGGACGTGCTCGTGGCCCACGTCGATCGTCCCGGCCAGCACCTGGCCGCCCGACCACGCGGCGATGAGCTGGGCGGCCCGGTCGGCGGCGCGCCCCGGACCCTCCGGGTCGACGCCGCGCTCGAACCGCATCGACGCCTCCGTCCGCAGCCCCAGCCGGCGGGCGGTGCGCAGGATGCTCCGGCGTTGGAACGTGGCGCTCTCGAGCAGCACGTCGGTCGTGGTGTCGGACACCTCGGCGTCAGCCGAGCCCATCACTCCGGCGATCCCCACGCCGTGCTCGAGGTCGGCGATGACGAGGTCCTCGGGGCTCAGGGTGCGCAGGGTGTCGTCGAGGGTGAGCATGCGCTCGCCGTCCTCGGCCGGGCGGACGACGATGCCGGGGCCCGCGAGCCGCGCCATGTCGAACCCGTGCAGCGGCTGCCCGAGCTCGAGCATGACGTAGTTCGTGGCGTCGACGACGTTCGACAGGGGGCGCATGCCAGCCGCGGTCAGCCGCGCCTGGACCATGACCGGCGACGGCCCGACCGCGACGCCGCGGATGACCTTGCCGAGGTACCGGGGGCAGCGTTCCTCGTCCCGGATCTCGACGGTCGCCGCGTCCGCCGCCTCGTCGACCGACTCCTCCAGCGCGACCTCGGGCAGCGCGAACGGCGCCCCGGTCGCCGCGGCCACCTCCCGAGCCACGCCGGCGACCGACATCAGGTCGGGGCGGTTCGGCTTGACCTCGATGTCGAACACGACGTCGTCCAGCCCGAACGCCTCCGCCACGTCCGCGCCCACGGGTGTGCCGGGCGGCAGGACCAGGATCGCGCCGTGGTCCGCGGAGACGGCCAGCTCCCGCGGGGAGCACAACATGCCGTTCGACGTCTCGCCGGCCATGTTCTTGCGGCCCAGCTCCACGTCGAGCACCGGAACGCGGGCGCCCGGCCGCGCCCAGGGCACGACGTCCCCCTCGTGGAAGTTGCCGACGCCGGCCACGACCTGGTGTGTGCCGTCACCGTCGTCGACCTGCGCGATCCACAACGGTTTGTTCGACGACGGGTGGTCGCGAACCTCGATGACGCGGGCGGCGACCACGCCGGACAGGCCGGCCCACGGCCGGAGCACCGCCTCGACGTTCGCCCCCTGCATCGTGAGCACGTGTGCCAGGTCGTCGACCTCGAGGTCGACCGGGCACATCTCACGGAGCCACCCGAGCACGACACGCACGTCAGGACACCTCGGTGAACTGCTCGAGGAACCGGACGTCGCCCGAGTACAGCAGCCGCATGTCCGGGATGCCGTAGCGGGCCAGCGCGACGCGTTCGATTCCCAGTCCGAACGCGAACCCCGTATAGCGCTCGGGGTCGTAGCCGACGTTGGCCAGGACGTTGGGATGCACCATGCCGCACCCCAGCAATTCGATCCAGCCGCTCTCCTTGCACGTCCGGCACCCCGAGCCACCGCACACGAAGCACGTCACCTCGAGCTGTCCGCCCGGCTCGACGAAGGGGAAGTAATCGGGCGTGAACCGCGTCCGGGCCTGCCCGCCGAACATCGCCTTCGCGAACTCGGCGAGCGTCCCGCGGAGGTCGGTCATCGACAGGCCCTCGTCGACCGCAAGGCCCTCCACCTGGTGGAACACCGGCATGTGGGTGGGGTCCGGGGTGTCCTGACGGAACACGCGACCGGGCGCGATCACGTACACGGGCGGGTCCTCGCGCTCCATCGTCCGGATCTGCATTGCCGACGTCTCGGTGCGCAGCAGGAGGTCCGAGCGGCCGGGGACGTCGACGTAGATCGTGTCCTTCTCGCCGCGGGCCGGGTGGTCCTCCGGGATGTTGAGGGCCGTGAAGTTGTACCAGTCGGTCTCGACCTCCGGGCCCTCCACGACGCGGTACCCCAGGCGCGTGAACACCTCGACGATCTCGCGCTCGCTCGCGGTGAGCGGGTGGAGGGAGCCGGGTCGCGGCGGCCGTCCGGGCAGGGTGACGTCCACGCGGTCGCGCTCCAGCCTGGTGGTTCGTTCCGTGGCCTGGAGCTGTTCTCGACGGGCGTCGAGGGCGGCCTGGAGCTCCGCTCGGACCTCGTTGGCACGGCGCCCGACCTCGCGGCGATCGTCCTCGGGGAGCCCGCCGAGCGATCGCTGGACCTCGCCGAACGTGGACTTGCGGCCCATGACCGACGTCTGCGCGCGCTCGAGCTCGTCCAGCGAGGCGGCCCCTGCGAACAGCTGCCGGCCCCGCTCCAGCTCGGCGTCCAGCGTGCGTAGGGCCTCGGCGGCGTCCATGGGTCGCGCAAGTGTAGCGACGGTGGACGGGGACTCCCGCCGCGGACGTCGCGGCGTCGGTCGACCGGGACCCGACCGGGCCGGCTCGTTCAGCTCCCCGCAGGGAGGACCAGGCGAAGCGAAAAACCCTCCGACACGTCGACGGCGAGCGAGCCGCCCTGGGCTTCGGCCACCCCCCGCGCCACGCGCAGCCCGAGCTTCGCCCCTCCGCCCTCCCCCGGCCTCCGGACTGTGAACAGGTGCTCCGCATCGGCGGGATCGAGCTCGGTGCCGGAGCGGGCGACGTCGATCCGCACGGCGCCGCCTTCCAGGGCAGCATGAACCCGGACCGGCCCGCGCCGGCCGAACCACCCCGCCGCCTGGATCATGGCGGCCACGGCGTCACGCAGGCGTTGCGGGTCGGCCGTCACCCGGAGCTCCTCCCCCTCCCACTCGACGGGAGGGAAGTCCAGGTTCGCGGCCGCGTCGCCCAGGACGCCCCGGACGAGGTCGCCGAGCGCAAGCGGTTGGGGCGACAGCTCCAGCCGGCCGGCCGACAGCCGCGACGCGTCCACGAGCTCCCGCACGACCCCGCTCATGCGCTCCACGTCGTAGGCGATGGCATCGAACATGGCCTGGCGCTGGGCGTCGTCGACCTGGGCCCACCTCCTGGACAACGTGGCGACGAACCCCTTCACCGCGGTGAGCGGGGAGCGGATGTCGTGCGCGGCCCCGGCCACGAGGTCGTCGAGCGCGTCCGAGCCGCCGCGGTCGGTGCGCTGCCGGACCGCCTCGAAGAGGAACACCCCGGCGGCGGTCGCGAGGTTCAGCGACTCGGCGGCCCCCGGGATCGGGATCCGAACGACGCCGTCGGTGAGCGAGGCGACGTCGTCGGGCAGCCCCCGGGCCTCGTTTCCGAACACGAACGCCGATGGCGGCCGCAGGTCGAGGTCGTACAGCGTCCGCTCCCCGGCCGTTCCCGCGCCGTAGACCGCCAGGCCGAGCCGGCGGAGCGTCTCGATCGACTCGGCCACCCCCGCGTCGCGGACGACCGGAATGTGGAACACCGACCCCGCGCTGGAGCGCACGGTCTTCGCGTTGTAGACGTCGACCGACGCCTCCGAGAACACCACGACCCCGGCGCCGGCGGCGTCCGCGGCGCGGAGGATGGTCCCGGCGTTCCCCGGATCGCGTACCGAGAACAGCACCACCGCCAGCGTGAGGGGGTCGGCGAGGTCGGCCAGGGGGACGTCGACCATGTCGGCCACCCCCACCAGGCCCTGGGGGGTCACGGTGGACGTGAGCGCACGGATGACCTCGTCGGACACCCCGTCCACGGGGATCCCGCCGTGGCGGGCGGCGGCGACCGCCGGATGGACGGCCGAGTCCGGTCCGACGAACAGCTGCCGCAGCGGCGACGGACGGGCGGCGACGCCCTCGGCCACCGCCTGGGCGCCCTCCACGAGGAACTGGCGCCGCTTGTCGCGGAGGGCCCGTTTGCGGAGCTTCACGGCCTCCGCGACGCGCGGGTTCCTGAGCGATGTGATCATCCGGGCCGGATCGTAGCCCCGGGTGGGCGTCCGGCCGAGCGTCCTACGAGCCGAGCGAGGACTTCGCCGTCTCCACCAGCCCGGCGAATGCGGCCGGGTCGTGCACGGCAATGTCGGCGAGCACCTTGCGATCGAGCTCCACGCCGCCGGCCTTCAGGCCGGCCATGAACTTCGAGTACGACAGGCCGTTCTGCCGCGTGGCGGCGCCGATGCGCGTGATCCACAGGCGCCGGAACTCGCCCTTTCGGTCCCGGCGGTCGCGGTAGGCGTACACGCCGGAGTGGAGCAGCTGCTCCTTGGCGACGCGGTAGCGCTTGTGCCGCGCGCCCCGGTAGCCCTTGGCTGCCTCGAGGACGGCGCGGCGCTTCTTCTTCGAATGGACGGAGCGCTTGACCCTGGCCATGGCCCTACCTCCCGAGGACGCGCTTGACCGTGCGCGCCTCGGCCGTGACCTCGGACATGCCCTCGACGCGGCGACGGCGGCTCCCGGACTTCTTGCGGAGGAAGTGGTTGCCGGTCGCCTTGCGGTGGAGCACCTTGCCGTTCCGAGTGACCCGGAACCGCTTGGCGGCGCCGCGGTGGGTCTTCTGCTTCATGGTTCGAATCCGTCCTCGTAGCGTGCGGAACGCCGCGCGGTGCGGCGGGGACAGTCGACCAGTGTACGAAAGAAGGTGCCCGGTGCCCCGGACCGTCAGGAACCGGTCGCCGCCGCGGTCTCCTCGGGGGACTCGGGTGCGGGCGAGGCCGACTCGGGGGCCGCCGGCGCGTCGGGCGAGTCGCCGTCGGCACCGGACGCGCGCGGGGCCTCGTCCGGCTCCGGGCGGGACTTGGGCTGGTCGTGGTGGACCTGCCGCTTGATCGGGGCGATCACCATGACCATGTTCCGGCCGTCGAGCTTCGGATAGGAGTCGACGGTGGCGAGGTCCTTGAGGTCCTCGACCAGCCGGTCGAGGATCTTGCGCCCGAGCTCGGTATGGGCCATCTCGCGGCCCCGGAACATGATGGTCACCTTGACCCGGGCGCCGGCGTTGAGGAACCGCACGACGTGGCCCTTCTTGGTGGCGTAGTCGTGGGGGTCGATCTTGGGCCGGAACTTGATCTCCTTGACCTCGATCCGGGACTGCTTCTTGCGGGCTTCCTTCTGCCGGATGTCGCGCTCGTACTTGTACTTGCCGTAGTCCATGATGCGGCAGACCGGCGGCTGGGCCTGCGGGGCCACCTCGACCAGATCGAGGTCGAGATCCCGCGCCCGGCGCAACGCATCCTGGGTCGTCACGATGCCGATCTGGTCCCCGTCGGGCCCGACGAGACGGACCTGCGGCGACCGGATCCGGTCGTTGATGCGCGGCTCAACGGATACCGCGCATCACCTCCCCAGACGAAAGGGCACCGACGTGCATCGCCGGCGCCCCAGAGTGGTCACGAGCCAACATTCGCCCGGAGTATAGGCAGCCACGCCGCGTCCTGTCGATGACGGCGGTCACACCATTCGCCTCGAGACGACGACGGGGCGCCCCCGACACGAAGTCGTGGGGCGCCCCGGCGCGGTTCGGTGGATCGCAGCGCTACGCACCCATCGGGCGGACGTTCGCGGCCTGCTTGCCCTTCGGGCCGTCCACCACGTCGAACTCGACCTCCTGGCCCTCCGTCAGGCTCCGGTAGCCGTCGCCGACGATGGCCGAGAAATGGACGAAGACGTCGTCACCGTCGGGACGGGCGATGAAGCCGTATCCCTTCTCGTTGCTGAACCATTTGACCGTTCCCTGCGACACGCCCGTCCCTCCTTAACACCCGGTGCATCAGCAGCGCACCGGACACCGGGTTCCCCCCATGTCGGAAAAACCGCGCGGAGCCTAGCACCGCGATTCCCGGCGTTTCAACGACCGTTCGACCCGCGAACACGCAGGTCAGGGCCGCTTCGCAACCCGCCGTTTACCACTCGGGTTCGAGGGTGCGGCCGTAGTCGTCCTGGAGGCGGAACACGTCGTCCTCGGTCGTGTAACCGTGGGCGATCTCGAGCACCCGCCCCCGGCGGGTCCCCTCGTTGGAGATGCGATGGGGCTCCTCGGACGACACGACGAACTCCTCCCCCACCTGGGCCTCCACCTGGCGGTTCCCGATCTGGATTCGGAGGTCCTCGTCGAGGACGATCCACATCTCGTCGCGGAGCTGGTGGTAGTGCTCGGACGTCTCCTGGCCCGGTTCGATCGTGATGATCCGGACCGAGGAGGTCTGGTTGAGGGCGTAGGTGGTGACCTTGCCCCAGGGCTTCTCGACGATCACCGGCGGCTCACTCCCTTTCAGGACTCCCGTTTGGGGAGCTCCTCGAGCAATCCTGCCATCTCCATGGCCGCCATGGCCGCGTCCCAGCCCTTGTTCCCGTGCTTGCCGCCCGCACGATCCGTCGCCTGTGCGAACGTCTCGGTGGTGAGGACGCCGAAGATCACCGGGACCCCCGTGTCGATCCCCGCCTCGCGGATGCCCCGGGCGGCCTCGGCGGCCACGAAGTCGAAGTGCGGGGTCTCGCCCCGGATCACGGCGCCCAGGCAGATCACGGCGTCGTACCGCCCGGTCCCGGCCAGGCGCCGGGCCACCATGGGGAGCTCGAACGCCCCGGGGGTCCAGGCCACGTCCACGTCCTCGTCGTCGACGCCGTGCTTCGCCAGGCACGCGGTCGCGCCCCGGACGAGCTCGCGGACGACGACCTCGTTGAACCGCGCGGCCACGACCGCGAACCGCCGCCCCCGCCCCTCGAGCTTCGGGGCGAACGTGGTCACGTCGCCGCCTCCGTCTCGGGCTCGGCCGGTGCGGGCGGGCCGCCGAGGTTGTCGATGAGGTGGCCGAGCTTCTCGCGCTTGGCCGTCAGGTAGCCGATGTTCTCCTCGGTCGGCTCCATGACGAGCGGTACGCGTTCGACGATCGACAGGCCGTACCCCTCGAGGCCGGCCCGCTTGGCGGGGTTGTTCGTCAGCAGGCGCATGGATCGCACCCCGAGGTCGACGAGGATCTGGGCCCCGATGCCGTAGTCGCGGGGATCGGCGGGGAACCCGAGCTCCTCGTTCGCCTCCACGGTGTCGCGGCCGGCCTCTTGGAGCTGGTACGCACGGAGCTTGTGGGTGAGCCCGATCGCCCGGCCCTCGTGCCCCCGGATGTACAGCACCACCCCCCGGCCCTCCTCCCCGACCTTGCGCAGGGCCGCGTCGAGCTGCTGCCCGCAGTCGCACCGGAGCGACCCGAACACATCGCCGGTCAGGCATTCGGAGTGGACCCGGACCAGGATGCGCTCGCCGTCGCCGACGTCGCCCAGCACCATGGCGACGTGGACGCGGCCGTCGACCGAGCTCTCGTACGCCACGGCACGGTACTCGCCGTGCTCGGTGGGGATGCGGGCGTCGGCGACCTGCTCGATCAGGCGCTCCCGGCGGCGTCGGAACTGGATGAGGTCGGCGATCGAGATGAGCTTGAGGCCGTGTTCCCTCGCGAAACCGAGGAGATTCGGCAGGCGGGCCATCGTGCCGTCCTCGTTGACGATCTCGCACAGCACGCCGGCCGGGTACAGGCCGGCGAGGACGGCGAGGTCCACCGCGGCCTCCGTGTGGCCGGCCCGCTTCAGCACGCCGCCCGGCCGGTACCGCAGCGGGAACACGTGCCCGGGACGCACCAGGTCCTCGGGCGCGGTGTCCGGGTGGACCATCGCCTTGATCGTGCGGGCCCGGTCGGCGGCGGAGATCCCCGTCGTCGTTCCCGTGCGGGCGTCCACCGACACCGTGAACGCGGTCCGCTGGGGGTCGGTGACGTCGCTCACCATGAGCGGGATGCGGAGCTCGTCGAGCCGGTCCCCCACGACCGGCATGCAGATCACGCCGCTCGTGTGCCGGACCATGAACGCGATCGCCTCGGGCGTCACCGTGGCCGCGGCGAGGATGAGGTCGCCCTCGTTCTCCCTGTCGGCGTCGTCCACGACGATGACCATCCGGCCCGCCTTCACCTCCTCGACGGCGTCCTCGATCGGGTCGAACACGTTGCGATCCACGTCCTCGGTCATCGCCTCACGCTCCTGGTCCCTGGTCCTTCGCCATCCCGAGCAGCCGTTCCACGTACTTCGCGAGCACGTCGACCTCGAGGTTCACACGGTCGCCGGCCCGGACCGTGCCGAGGGTCGTCGCCGCCAGCGTGTGCGGGATCAGCGCCACGCCGAACCCGTCGTCGCGCGCGTCCGTGACGGTCAGGCTGACCCCGTCGACCGTGATCGAGCCCTTCTCCACCACGTACCGCCCCAGCTCCTGCGGGAGCGTGATCCAGACGGTCGCGCCCCCCTCCTGTTCCTCGACTCGGGCCACGGCGCCCACCCCGTCCACGTGACCCTGCACCATGTGCCCGCCCATCCGGGCGGTCAACGAGACGGGCCGTTCGAGGTTCACCGGATCGCCGGGCCGCAGGTCACCGAGGGTCGTCCGTTGGAACGTCTCCTCGGTGACGTCGAACGCCAGCCAGTCGTCCGCCTGCTCCACGACGGTCAGGCACACGCCGTTCACGGCCACGGAGGCACCGACCGGCGAGTCGAGCACCGCGACCTCGCAGCCCACCGTCAGACGGGCCTCCTCGAGGCCGGCCACCCGGCCGAGCTCCTCAACGATCCCGGTGAACATCCGCCTCCACCTTCAGGTCGCCGCCGATCCGTTCGACCGACACGATCTGCAGCCGCACCGCGTCGTCCACGGGAGCCAGGCCCTCACCGCCAAGCACCCCCGGTGCGTCCGCCCCGCCGAGCAGCTTGGGGGCGAGGAACACCACCACCCGGTCCACGAGGCCGTCCCGAACGGCGCTCGCGGCGAGCGTCGGCCCGCCCTCGATCAGCACCGACTGCGCCTCCCGCTTGCCGAGGAGCTCGAGCAGGTCGCCCAGCGAGACGCCGTCGGACCGGTCCGCGGGGAGCGTGACGACCTCGGCCCCCGTCGCACGCCAGGCCTCCTGCGTCACGGGCGCGCAGCCCTCGGTCGTCGCGACCAGCGTGGGGGCCTCATCGGAGAACAATCGTGCGGTCGCGGGGACCCGTCCCGCCGCGTCCACCAGGATGCGCAGCACCGGGCGGCCCCGGTAGGCGGGATCACGCACGGTGAGCGCGGGGTCGTCTGCGAGCGCGGTGCCGGCGCCGACCACGACCGCGTCGGAGGCCCCGCGCATGCGGTGCACTTCCGCCCGGGCCTCCTCCCCCGTGATCCACCGGGAGGAACCGTCGCGCGCGGCCACCTTCCCGTCGAGCGTCGCCGCGGCCTTGAGGGTCACGAGGGGCAGCTGGGTGGTGACGTGGCGGATGAACGGCGCGTTCTGCCGGGCCGCCTCGGCCGCCAGGACGCCCTCACGGACCTCGACGCCGTCGGACCGGAGGCGGGCGAACCCCCGGCCGTCCACGATCGGGTTGGGATCGCGCAGCGCGGCCACCACCTGCGTGATTCCGGCGCGGACGATGGCCTGGGTGCACGGGGGCGTCCGGCCGAAGTGGTCGCACGGCTCCAGCGTGACGAACAGCTGCGCCCCGCGGGCGAGGCCGCCCGCCGCTTCGAGCGCCATCCCCTCCGCGTGGAGGGTGCCCGGGCCCTCGTGCCAGCCCTCGCCCACCACCCGCCCCTCACGCACGACGACGGCGCCGACCAGGGGGTTCGGGGAGACCAGGCCACGCCCGCGCTCCGCCAGCCGGAGGGCCTGTCGCATCAGCGTTCCGTCGTCCATCGCCACCTCTTCCGGGGCGTGGACCACGGCCGGGGAGGCCGGCGGGACCGCACGGCCGAGCCACGGCCCGTCCTCTTCCATCCCGACTGTCACGGTCGGTCCCGGAGTTGCACCGGATCCACCCCCGACCGGCTGCCGGGGGGTCGCGGACTCTCACCGCCGGTGGGGAGTTGCACCCCGCCCCGAGAACGAGCTTCCGGAAAGGAGTATAGGCACGTCGGGGGATGCGGGAACCGGTGGTTTCGAATGCCGGGCGGCGAAGGAGTGGCTACATGCTCCGGCGGTCGACCGCGAAGGACGACCCCGGCTGCCGCTTCGCGTACTGCTTCATCTCGGTGGCGACGTCGACGGCCTCACCGTAGTGGGAGAACTTGCGCCGGGCCGTCGAGGCCACGCCGACCGAGATCGCGATGAGGCCGAACCGCTGCAGCACGCCCTGCCGGTCCTCCACCTCGACCCAGCCCCGTTCGAGATCCTCGCGGTCGTAGAAGTGCCGGATCTCGCCGTCGAACCGCTGGCACATGGCAGCGGCGGCCTGTTCGGCCACCTCGGGGGGCAGCACGACCACGAAGTCGTCGCCGCCCACGTGCCCGACGAACCCCTCGGCCCTGGCCACGTCCTCGACGATCTCCTGGAGGATCCGCGACGCCGCCACGATCACGCGGTCTCCCCTGGCGAAGCCGTAGTGGTCGTTGTAGGCCTTGAAGTTGTCGAGGTCGCAGTACAGGACGGCGAAGGGGATCTCGTCGTCGACCTTGCGCTGGATCTCCTCCTGGATGCGGATGTTCCCCGGGAGACCGGTCAGCGGGCTGAGGGCCTTCATGTCCTTGGCTCGTCGCAGCGTGGTCTTGACCCGGGCCAGGAGCTCGATCGGGTCGAAGGGCTTGATGATGTAGTCGTCGGCCCCGCTCGTCAGCCCGAGCACCTTGTCGGAGGACAGGGCCTTGGCCGTGAGCATGATGATGTTCGTGTTCGCCGTGCGGGGGTTCCGGCGCAGGCGCTGCGCCACCTCGAACCCGTCCACGCGGGGCATCATCACGTCGAGCAGGACGAGGTCGGGATGGAGCTCCTCGGCCTTGACGAGGGCCTCCTCGCCGTCGCCGGCGACCGACACGTCGTAGCCGACGGATCGCAGGTTCACCTCGACGAACCGGGCGATGTCCGGATCGTCGTCCACCACCAGGATCGTTTCCGCCACGTCCAGATCCCTCCCCGGCGCCGAGTGCCCCGGGCCGCGGGCGTTCGTGTTCCGACCCCTGTGGAGTCGGCACGTTCGGGGGTCCGCTTGAGCCGCTGCGGCAGCCTCCCCAACGGACCGATTCTATGCCTACGACCGGCGGAAACGGCTCATGTCGCGCGGGCGAACGCCGCCACGAACATCGCGTCGGTCCCGTGCCGGTGCGGCCACAGGCGGACGCGCTCCGAGGGCCCCTCCGGGCCGTCGATCGGTGCCGGCGACAGCTCGGGGCGGTGACGGAGGATGGCCCGGCACGCGGCGTCGGTCTCCGCCCGGGGGAACGTGCACACGGAGTACACCAGCCGGCCACCGGGGCGGAGCATCTCGGCAGCCGAGGACGCGATGGCCACCTGGAGGCGCGCCAGACGTGAGAGGTCGTCGCGCGCCGGCCGCCACAGCAGCTCCGGGCGACGGCGGGCAGCCCCGATGCCCGAGCACGGGGCGTCGACGAGGATCCGGTCGAACCGCCCCGTGAGCGCCGGCCGCGTCGCGTCCTGGGCGAGCACCCGGACGCCGACCCCCAGGCGGGCCGCCAGCCGTGCGACCAGCCGGGCCCTGGCCGGCGAGCGGTCGGCCGCCACCAGCACGCCGTCGTCGCCCACGAGGCACGCGACGTGGGTGGCCTTGCCGCCCGGACCGGCGCAGACGTCGAGCACGCGGTCCCCCGGCCGTGGGTCGAGCGCCCGGACCACGAATGCGGACGATTCGTCCTGGATGGCGAACCACCCCTCCCGGAACCCGGGCAGGCGGGCCGGGGACGCCTCCTGCACGTGGATCGTGTCCGGGTGGAGCGTTCCCCGCCGGGCCTCGTATCCCGCCGCGCCGAGCGCCTCGAGCAGCCTGGCGGCGTCCACGCGGCAGGTGTTGGTCCGGATCGACAGCGGCGCCGGGCCCGCCAGCGCCTCCGCCGCCGCGGGGTACTCGCCTGGAAGGACGCGCTCGAGCTCCGCCACCGCCCATGGCGAGATTCCGGTCCTGACGGACACGGACTCCGGGTCGTCGCCCCCGGGCCACGCCGGCGGATTCGCGCTGAGCGACCGGAGCACGGCGTTCACGAAGCCCCGTTCGCCCTGCCGCGCCAGACGCACCGTCTCGGCCACCGCCGCGTGCGCCGGGATGCGGGTGAACAGCAGCTGGTAGGCGCCGAGGCGGAGCAACGCCAGCGCGCGGGGCGACACCCGCTCGAGGGGGCGCGTGACGTGGGGCCCGAGCGCCCAGTCGAGCGAACGCACCCTCCGGAGCGTCCCGTACCCGAGCTCCGTGGCGAGCGAGCGGTCGCGGCCCTCGAGCCGGGAACCGTCCAGCGCGCCGGCCATCGCGAGCGTCGAGAACGCCCGCTCCTCGGTGACCCGGCGGATCACGTCCACGGCGACCGCCCGGGGGTCCGTTCGAGCCGGCGGCGCCCCGGCCGGGCGGCGGCGCCTCGAGGTCATCCGCCGCCGAGGGGCTCGCCGGGCGCCGGGTGGAACCCCCGTGCGAAGTCCCCGCCCCCCATGCGCGCGCGCCCGGACGGCGCCACCTCCTCCAGCCGGACGGCCCCGCTGCCGGCGGCCACCACGACCCCGTCCCGGTCGACGGCCGCGACCGTGCCGGGGGTGCCGGTGGGGCCGTCCAGCGCCGAGGCCCGGAACACCTTCAGCCCGTTGCCCCGGAACTCCGTGGTCGCCGCCGGGTCGGGCGCCAGGGCCCGGACCCGGCGGACCAACGCATCGGCGGGCTCCGACCAGTGCAGCACGCGGTCCCCGGCCCGGAGCTTGGGGGCGGACGACGGCTCGCCCTCCTGCGGCCGGGGCTCCAGCGACCCGGCCGCGAGGTGGTCGAGCGTCGCCACCAGCAGGTCGCCGCCGATCCGGGCGAGCCGTGCGCCGAGGGAGCCTGCGTCGTCGTCCTCGCGCACGTCTTCCGTCCGCTGCAGGAGCACCGGGCCGGTGTCGAGCCCCGCGTCCATCACCATCGTCGTCACGCCGGTCCGGTCGAGGCCGTGGAGCAGCGCGTGCTGGACCGGCGACGCGCCGCGGAGCCGCGGCAGGAGCGAGAAGTGCAGGTTGACCGGCGCGATCGTAGGCAGGGCGAGCACGTCGTCGGGGAGGATCTCGCCGTAGGCCACCACCACCAGCACGTCCGGCCGTGGGGACGCCAGGGCGTCGAAGCCGGGCCCCTGCCTGACGGTGTCCACCTCGGTCGGTTCGAACCCCAGCCGCCGGGCGGCATCCGCCACCGCCGTCGGCGTGAGGCGCGACCCCCGGCCGGCGGGCCTCGGGACCCTCGTGACGACCAGCGCCGGACGGTGGACCGAGGCGGCGAGCGCCTCGAGCGGAGGGACCGACCAGGGGTCGTTCCCCAGGAAGGCCACGCGGAGCGGGCGGCGCCCGGACACCACCGGCGCGCCGGCGGGCTCGTCACCGCCCCTCACGGCGTCACCCCCGGCGGAACCGCCGGTGCCGGGTGCCGGCCACCTCCTGCTCGCGGAGCTGCCGCATCACGTCCCGCCGGCCCTCGTCGTCCAGCCGGTCGATGAACAGCACGCCTTCGAGGTGGTCGGTCTCGTGCTGCATGATCCGGGCGAGGAACCCCTCTGCGTCGAACTCCACCGGCCGGCCCCGGAGGTCCTGGCCCCGGACGTGGACGCGTTCCGCCCGCGCGGTCTCCGCATACGGGCCGCGCACCGACAGACACCCCTCGTCCATGACCTCCTCCCCCGTCGTGTCGGAGACCCGGGGGTTCACCAGCACGTGCGCGCCGCTCCCGCCGCCGTCGTCGTAGACGATGAGTCGGATCGAACGCCCGATCTGGGGCGCCGCGAGACCGACACCGGGCGCGTCGTACATCGTCTCGATCATGTCGTCGGCCAGTCCGGCGAGCGCGTCGTCGAACCGGTCGATCGGCGCCGAGGGTTGCCGGAGCACCGGGTCGCCCAGCTGTCGGATGGGGTGGATCGTCACGTGCCGTCCGCTTCCTCGGGATTCATTCGTCGTGGGCTCCGGCCGGACCGCGTCCGGCCGGCATCGAAGACTACAGGTGCGGCTCGGCCTCGACCCTGGCCACCACGCCGTGGGCCGCGAGGTCGCGGATCGTTCGCCCGAACTCCGCCACGTCCCCGGGGCGCACGGTCACGAGACACACGCGCTGGTCGCCCAGTCCGACGGCGAGGAGGGTCACCGGCGCGAGCGCCTCGAGCTCCCCCTCGAGCTCCGCGGTCCCCACGACGCGGAACACCGGGAACCCCACCGGGAACCCCGCCCCGGCGCGCCGGAGGGCGTCGGCGCGGTGGAACCGGGCGGGGTTCCCCGCGACGAGCGCCTGGACGAGGGGGTCGTTCGGCCGGCTCGACTGCACGATGACCCTGCCGGACGGGCGCGCCCATCCCGCGGCCTCCATCCACAGCGCGAGCGAGCCCTCGCCGGCCGTCAGACCGGGCCGGCGGGCTGCCAGATCGGCGTCGAGGATGCCGACCAGGTCGAGCGCCGGCGGCGGGACGTCCTTCACCGCCTCGGGACCGCCCACGATGATCTCGTCCCCCGGCGCCGGGTCCACCGACGCAACGGGGGCGGGCTCGGTCCCCGCCCGACGGACCGGGACCCGGGCCACCCGGGCCGCCCACTCCTCCACCCGTTCGGCCCCGCCCCGGGCGAGCCCGAACTCCCCCGCGCCGCAATGCGCGCACCGACCGGACGCCTCGCACACCACACAGCGGATCTCCCCGCCCTCCGACCTGAGCGTTCCCGAGCACACGGCACAGCGGGCCGGCTCGCCGCAGGCACGGCAGACCCTGGCGACGCCGTAGCCGGGGAGCGGCGAGTACAGGAAGCCCCGCCGGGCCGCCCCGAGCGCCGCGATGAGTCGCGGCGCCCGGCCCTCGGGCCCCGGCCTGACCACCTCCACCGGAGGCCACGCCCGCTGCGCGGGCGCGACCTCCCGCCCCCCCGCCGCCATCGCCTCGGCGGACGGGCACAACGCGCTCAGCGCACACACGGCGCCTTCCATCCGAGCCCTCGCCATCGCCACGTCCCGCGCGTGCGCCGCCGGTGATCGCCCCTCGCGGTGGCCGGGGTGGGACTCCCGCGACACCCAGATCAGCCCGAGGCCGGGGAGCGGTGCGAACACCCCCGCCCGCCCGCTCACCACGACGCGGTATCGCCCCCGCTGGATCGCGAGCCACGTCCGATAGCGGATCCGTTCGGATCCCCCCGCGAACATGGCCACGTCGCCGCCGAACGCCTCCGCCACCGCGGCCGCGGTCGCCGGCACGGGATCGGCCTCGGGGACCACCACGATCGCGGTGCGACCCCCCGAGAGCGCCAGCCCGACCGACTCGACGGCCAGCGCCTGTTCGTCCTCCGGAGCCGGCCGGACCACGAACGCTCCGCCGGCGTCCCCGGCCAGGGTGGCGGCCAGCATCGCGCCCTCCCGGTACCGGTCGAACAGCCCGCCGGCCCGCCACCCGGCGGCTGCGTGCACGGTGGGGGCGGCCGGGGTCCGTTCCTCCGAGGCCACCCGCGGCGGCGACAGCCGGGCCAGGCAGGTCGCCAGCGGCGCGACGTAGCGTTCGGCCATCCACCGCGCCAGCGCCAGCATGCGCTCGTCGAAGAACCGCACCGGGGACACGGCCTTCTTCACGGCCAGCATCCGCGGGGGGACGTCGTCGGTCGGCCCGAGCACCCATCCCCGCGTGGCCCTGCCGTGGAACGGCACCTGGACGAGGGACCCGACGCCCGCCACGAGCGACGCGTCGAGCGTGTAGGTGAACTCGCGGTCGACCGACAGCAGCGGCCGGTCGACGCAGACGGCGACGGGGCCGGAGAGGACCTCGAGGGTTCCGGGAGGCGGGGCGGACGTGGCCGGGCTACCCGAGGGCCCGGCGGAGGTCGTCGGCGCGGTCGGTCTCCTCCCACGGGAGTCCCTTGCGCCCGAAATGCCCGTATGCGGCGGTCTCGCGGTAGATCGGCCGGCGGAGGTCGAGGTCCCGGATGATCGCCGCCGGCCGGAAGTCGAACGCGTCCCGCGCGGCCGTGAGGATCTTCGCGGGGTCGATCTGCTCCGTCCCGAACGTGTCGACCGTCATCGACACCGGGTGCGCCGTGCCGATCGCGTACGCGACCTGGAGCTGCACCCGGTCGGCCAGTCCCGCGGCGACGATGTTCTTCGCGACGTACCGGGCCATGTACGCGGCGCTCCGGTCGACCTTCGTGGGGTCCTTGCCGCTGAAGCAGCCGCCTCCGTGGGGCGCCATGCCGCCGTAGGAGTCGACCATGATCTTGCGGCCCGTCAGGCCGGTGTCGGCCTTGGGTCCGCCGATCTCGAACCGCCCCGTCGGGTTCACCAGGATCCGGACGTTCTCGTCGTCGAGGTCCGGGAACTCACGCAGCACCGGGTCGATGACCTCGGCCTCGACGTCGGGCTTGAGCAGGCTGTCGAGGTCGACCTCCTCGCGATGTTGCGCGGAGATCAGCACCGTGTCCACCCGCACGGGCTTGTTGCCGTCGTACTCGATCGTGACCTGCGACTTGCCGTCGGGCCGCAGATACGGGACGACGCCCGCCTTGCGGACGTCGGCCAGCCGCTTGGCCAGCCGGTGGGCCAGCGCGATGGGCATCGGCATGAGCTCGTCGGTGTCCCGGCACGCGTAGCCGAACATCATCCCCTGGTCGCCGGCGCCGATCGTGTCGAGGTCGTCGGCCGAACCCTCCTTGGCCTCGCGGGCCTTGTCGACACCGAGGGCGATGTCCGCCGATTGCTCCTGGATCGCCGTGATCACGCCGCACGTGTCGCCGTCGATCCCGAACGTCGCATCCGTGTACCCGATGTCGTTGATCGTCCTGCGGACGACCTTCGGGATGTCCACGTAGATCTCGGTCGAGATCTCCCCGGCGACGATGGCGAGGCCGGTCGTGACCAGCGTCTCGCAGGCCACGCGGCCGTTGGGGTCCTGCTCGAAGATCGCGTCGAGCACGGAATCCGAGATCTGGTCGGCAAGCTTGTCCGGGTGACCCTCGGTCACGGACTCCGAGGTGAACAGGAAGCGGTGCGCCATGTCCGCCGGAGTATACCGGGAGGCCGGACCGGCTCCCCGGGCATCCCCGCGCGCTAGTGGCGCGCCGCGAGCAGCTTGGCGACGCGGTCCAGGATGGCCCCGGCGAGCTGGTGTTTCGTCCAGGTTCGCATCGGTTCGTCGTCGCCCGTCGCGGACAGGATCATCGCGTCGTTCGTCTCGCTGCCGAACCCGGTCCCCTGGCGGCCGACCCGGTTGACCACGACCAGGTCGAGCCCCTTCGACTCGAGCTTGCGGCGTCCCGAGGCCTCGAGGCCCGCGGTCTCGGCGGCGAAGCCCACGAGCACGCGGTCGCCCTTCGCGCGGCCGAGCTCGGCCAGGATGTCCGGCGTGGGGACAAGCTCGAACCGCGGCGCCCCCTGGTCCTTCTTGAGCTTCTCACCCGCGATCTCCGCCGGGCGCCAGTCGGCCACCGCGGCAGCCTTGACGATCGCGTCGACGCGGTCGAGGCGAGACATCACGGCGTCGCGCATCTCCTGCGCGGTCGTCACGGGGACGACGTCCACGCCGGGGGGCGGCGCGATGGCCACCGGCCCGGTCACGAGGACGACGTGCGCGCCGCGTCCGGCCGCCTCGTGCGCGACCGCGTACCCCATCCGCCCGCTCGAGTTGTTCCCGATGAACCGGACGGGGTCGATCGGCTCGTGCGTGGGGCCGGCGGTCACGAGCACGGTCCGGCCGGCCAGGTCGCCCTCCCGCCCCGCGCCGAGGGCGGCCGCGACCGCCGCCGCGACGTCCTCCGGCTCGCTCATCCGGCCCGGCCCCTCGTCGCCGGCCGCGAGCGAGCCCGTCGCGGGGCCCACGATCACGACCCCCCGGTCGGCGAGCGTCCGGAGGTGCTGCTGCGTGGCCGGATGCTCGTACATGCCCGTGTGCATGGCGGGGGCGAGCACCAGCGGGCACCGGGCCTCGAGCAGCGTGGACGTGACCATGTCGTCGGCCAGGCCGAGCGCGATGCGGGCGACGACGTTCGCCGTGGCCGGGGCGACGACCGCGACATCCGCCTCGTGCGCGAGCCGTATGTGCAGGACGTGCTCGACCTCATCGAAGACGTCCGTCCGTGCCTGATGGCCGGTGAGGGCGGTGAACGTGTCCGGCCCCACGAACCGGGTGGCGGCCCGGGTCATGACGACCTGGACCGCGGCGCCGTCCTTCATCAGCAGTCGGGCCAGCAGCACGGCCTTGTAGGCGGCGATCCCGCCGGTCACGCCGAGCAGCACCCGACGTCCCGCGAGCGAACCCTGCTCGTTCGGCTCCATCACGGCCCTCCCGGAAGACCGATCGGACGGAACTGCGGTGCTACTTGATGCGTTCCTGCAGGCCCTCGGGGCGCTCGAACGAGACCTTGCCCTCGGCGATCTCCTCGAGCGCGATCGTGAGCGGCTTGTTCCGGAGGCCGGCCGACTCGACGAGCGGCGGCACGAACTCGCCGCGGCCCTCGCCGAGCTGCGAGTAGTACGAGTTGATCTCCCGGGCCCGTTTGGCGGACAGGGTGACGAGGCTGAACTTGGAGTCGACGGCCTGCATGAGGTCATCGATCTTCGGCTCGATCATGTGAAAAGGGTCCTTTCGTGCCAGCACGTTCGCCGCGGCCAGCGGTGTTCGCGCTGGTCAGGCCGTGTGTCCGTACCCATGGAGTATAGCCATGACTTCGAGGGCCGCCCGGTCCACCTCGTCGTTCACCACTCGATGGTCGAACCGCTCCCCCGCCGCCATCTCCCCGTCGACCCTGGCGAGGCGCCGCTCGAGGTCGGTGCCGTGCTCGGTCCCCCGGGCCTCCAGCCGTCGCACGAGCTCCTCCCGCGTGGGCGGCTCGAGGAAGATCAGCACGCTGTCGGGAACACGGCCACGCACCTGCGCGGCCCCCTGGACGTCGATCTCCAGCAGGACGTCGACCCCCTCGGCCCGCTTGACCTCCACCGGGCGGGCCGGTGTCCCCGAGCGGTGGCCGAACATCGACGCGTGCTCGAGGAGCTCGCCCCGTTCCACCATCCGGTCGAACTCCTCTTCCGATACGAACCAGTACTCGCGGCCGTTCACCTCGCCCGGACGCGGCGCCCGGGTCTTCGCGGACACGGAGTAGTAGAGCGACGGGTCGAGCTCGAGCACGCGCCGGACGACCGTTCCCTTGCCGACGCCCGAGGGACCCGAGATCACGAACAGACGGCCGCGACGCTCCGCGATCCACGACGTGTCCGCGAACGCAGTCGAGCCCCCCGCAGGGGGCTCGAGTGGAGCGCGGGTCGGCGCGTCGTCCCGGTCGACGGCGCCGGACCTACTTCTTGGAGAACTCGGCCAGGAGCGACGCCTTCTGTTTCGCTCCGAGGCCCCGGACGCGCCGGGTGGCCGAGATGTCGAGCTGCTCCATGAGCTTGCGGGCCTTCACCTTGCCGACCCCCGGCAGCGACTCGAGCACGGTGGAGACCTTCATCTTGCCGACGGTGTCGTCGCCGTGGGTCTCGAGGATGTCCTTGAGGCCGCGCTTGCCGGACTTGAGTTCGGCCTTGATCTCGGCGCGCTTGCGACGAGCCTCGGCGGCCTTGGCCAGTGCTTCGCGACGCTGCTCTTCGTTGAGGGTCGGAAGGGGCATCACGCCTCCTTGTGTCTGAGGGTCAGGTGAAGGACGCGGCATTATACGCACGCGGTCCGGCCCTGACGCAAAGCCGTTCAGGCACGGAACGGCCGTCGGACCTCAACGTCAATCTCAGGTCGAGCCGTGGTTCCCGCACACCGGCTCCTCCTACGGGAACGCTTGCAGCGCAAGGGTTTCGAACGATGGCCTCAACCGATCTCGGCGAGGACCATCCTCGCGGCGCCGGCGGGGTCGCTCGCCTCGGTGATCGGTCTTCCCACCACGAGATGGTCCGCGCCGGCGGCGAGCGCATCGCGTGGGGTCAGCACGCGGACGTGATCGTTCGATCCGAACCCCGCCGGGCGGACCCCCGGAACCACAACGATGGGCCCGTCGCCGAGCGCCTCGCGGACCTCCCGGACGTCCTCGCCCGACACCACCACCCCGGCCGCACCGGCCGAGACGGCCTCGAACGCGAGCGACGCCGGCGACGCCAGGGACTCCCCGCCCACGCTCGACAGCACGGTCACGGCGACGATCCGCGGGGGATCGAAGCCCGACGCGGAGGCACCCGTGGCCGCACCCTCCACCGCGGACCGCACCATGGGCTCCCCGCCGAGCGCGTGCACGGTCAGCAGGTCGGGCCCGAGCGAGCCCGCGGCGCGCGCGGCCCGGCCCACGGTGTTCGGGATGTCGTGCAGCTTGAGATCGAGGAACACCGGCGCGTGCGCCCGAATCCGGCGGACCGCGTCGGGCCCGTTCGAGACGAACAGCTCCAGACCCACCTTCAGCAAGCCCACCGCCCCGGCGAGCGAGGCGGCCAGGGCCTCGGCCCCGTCGAGATCCGGCCGGTCGAGGGCGACGATGAGTGGATTCGAGCGGCGGCCGCGCGAGGGATCGGCGGCCACTCAGCCCTCCGCCTGGCTCAGGGGTTCCGCCTCGGCCGGCGGCCCTGGCTGGGGGAGCGGACGTCCCACCCGCCCGCGGAGCTCCCCCACGGACGACAGACCGGCGTCGGCGAGGAACCGCTGCACCCCGGCCGCGGCCTCCCCGGCGGCCGAGGGGTTCGCGAACAGCGCCGTGCCCACCTGCACCGCCCAGGCACCGGCGAGGAGGAACTCGACCGCGTCCCCGGGGGTCGTGATCCCGCCCACGCCGATCACGGGCGTCTCCGGCATGGCCGCTGCGACGCGGCGGACGGCCTGGAGGGCGATCGGCCGGATCGCCGGGCCGGAGAGCCCGCCCTCCCCCGCGGCGAGGCGCGGCATCCAGGTCTCGGGATCGACCGCCAGGGCAGGCAGCGAATGGGTGAGGGTGACGCCGCGGGCCCCCGCCCGGACGGCCCCCGTGGCCACGGCGGCGACGTCGCCGACGGACGCGGACAGCTTCGCGAACACCGGAAGGTGCGTGAGCCGCGCCACGGCACCCACCACCTCCGCCGCGCCGTCCGGGGTGTCGGCGAACCAGCTGCCGTCGCGGTCCTTGCTCGGACAGCAGGCGTTCACCTCGATGCCGGCCAGCGCGTCGGCGATGGCCTCGAGCGCGATCGCCATCTGCATGTACTCCTCGACCGAGAACCCGGCCACGCTCACGAACACCGGCGCCCGCGTCCGCACCAGCGGGGGGAGGTCCCGTTCCAGGAACGTGTCGAGGCCGTCGTTCTGCAGGCCGGTCGTCGACAGGAGCCCGGACGGGGTCTCGGTCCACCTCGGCGTCCCGCTGCCCCGGTGGGGGTGCAACGTGACGCTGCGGGACACGATCCCGCCGAGCGTTCGGACGTCGGTCAGGTGGGCCAGCTCAGGGCCGTAGCACCCGGCGGCGACCATGACCGGCGTGGGGAGCCGGAGGTCGTCGCCCAGGTCGACGGCGATCGTGGGCGCGGGCACGGCGCGCGCGGGCGGCTCCGGTTCGGGGGCGGCGCCGTTGGACGGCACCGTGTGCACGCCGAGCAGGCCGTCGACGGCGTCGGACTCGTAGTCGCTCACCGGATCCGGCTCATCCCTGCCCGACGGCGAGCGCGGGGAACCCCTCGGGCGGGGTGGGCTCCTCCTCCGGCTGGCCCCACCGGTCCCACAGGATGCGGGCGGCGTTCATCGGCGGGCCGTCCACGCAGGCCCGCACGTGGTCGAACCCCCGTCCGTCCCGCCGCGTCACCGGCACCACGCACGCCCAGCACAGGCCCAGCCCGCAGGCCATCGGCTCCTCCACGGCGACCTGGGCGGGGATCGACCGGGAGCGGCAGAACTCCGCCGCCATCTGGAGCAGGGACCGCGGCCCGGCCGCGTACACGACCTCGGTGTGGCACTTCTCGGCCACGGACGGCAGCACGTCGGCCACCGTTCCGTGCTCCCCGGCCGAGCCGTCCTCCGTCACCACCGCGATCGTGCGGGCCAGGCGCTTGCCCTCGATCGGCTTGAACACCCGGTCCTGGTTGGCGCCCCCGATGATCATGTCCACGCGGTGCCCCTTGCCCGCCAGCTCCTCGGCCAGGAAGTAGAGCGGCGCGACCCCGTGGTCCTCGCACACCAGCAGGCAGCTCACCGGCTTCCGCGGCATCGAGAAGGGCTTGCCGAGCGGCCCGATCACGTCGAGGAACTGGTGCGCCCGGAGCTCCCCGAGCCACTCGGCCGAGCCGTTGCCCGGGTCCACCACGAACTCGAGCGTGCCCGCCCAGCCGCCCCGCCGGGAGGTCTGGTGGACGAAGAACGGCCGGCGGAGGAACACCCGCCGGTCCTCGGGCACGGCGATCTGGATGAACTGCCCGGGGCGGGCCCGCCCAGCGATCTCCGGCGCGACCAGCGTGACCGACAGGAACAGCCCCGCCTTGCGGGCCGAGAGCACCTCGCACCGGGCCCGGATCATCCGGCGACCCGGCTGACGTCGCGTTCCTCCGCGACCTCGCCCAGGGTGAGCTGCTCGGGGACGGGGGGCGGCGCGTGGTACTCCTGCAGCGGGCGGGGGGCCGGCAGCGATCGCCGGAGCGCCTCGATCCCCTGGATCGCGGCCACGGCTCCGGGCAGCGTGGTCACGCACGGGATGCCGGCGGCCGCGGCCGCCATGCGGATCTCCGATCCGTCCGTCCGCGGCCCGCGTCCGTAGGGGGTGTTGATCACGATGTCGATCCGGCCTTGGCGGATCAGGTCGACCACGTTCGGCTCTCCCTCCGAGCGCTTGCGGACCGGGGTCACCCGGATGCCGTTGCGGTGCAGCACGGCGGCCGTCCCCCGGGTCGCGAACAGGGTGAACCCGAGCTCCTCCAGCCGCTTCGCCGTCACCACGATAGCCCGCTTGTCCCTGTTCGCCACGCTGACGAAGGCCGTCCCGGCGGTGGGGAGGCCCGTCCCGGTCGACGTGAGCGCCTTCGCCATGGCCGGCCCGAGGCGCGCGTCGACCCCCATGACCTCACCGGTGGACTTCATCTCCGGGCCGAGCACGGTGTCGACCCCCGGGAACCGGCCGAACGGCAGCACGGCCGCCTTCACCGCCGTGTGCCGGAGCGTCCGGTAGGGCTCGGCCGCGGGCAGGAGCCCCCCGGCCCGGAGCTCCCGCAGCGACCGCCCGGCCATCACCAGCGCCGCCACCTTCGCCAGCGGCACCCCGGTGACCTTGCCGACGAACGGCACGGTCCGGCTGGCGCGGGGGTTCGCCTCGAGGACCCACACGCGGTCGTCCTTCACGGCCAGCTGGACGTTCAACAGCCCCCGCACGCCGAGCGCCGACGCCAGCCGCCGGGCGATCTCCTCGCACCGCGCGATCGCGTCCTCCGAGAGCGTCGCGGGCGGAATCACGCACGAGGAGTCGCCGGAGTGGACGCCGGCCTCCTCGATGTGCTCCATCACCGCACCGACGAACGTTCCGGCGCCGTCGCTCACGGCGTCCACGTCGACCTCGATCGCGCCCTCCAGAAACCGGTCGACCAGCACCGGGTGGTCCGGGCTCGCCGCGGCCGCCGTCCGGACGAAGTCGTCCAGCTCGTCCCCCGAGTCCACGATCTCCATGGCCCGCCCCCCCAGCACGTACGAGGGTCGCACCACCACGGGGTAGCCGATGTCCGCGGCGATCGACCGGGCCTGTTCGACCGTCGACGCCTCGCCGTGGGGCGGTGCCGGGATGCCGAGGTCACGGAGCAGCGCTGCGAACCGCCCGCGGTCCTCGGCCACGTCGATGGAGTCGGGAGTGGTCCCCAGCACCCGGACCCCCTCGCGCTCGAGCGCGTGCGCGAGCTTCAGGGGGGTCTGTCCCCCGAGCTGGACGACGACGCCCTCGGGCCGCTCCGCCCGACACACGGCCAGGACGTCCTCGACGGTGAGCGGCTCGAAGTACAGGCGGTCGCTGGTGTCGTAGTCGGTCGAGACCGTCTCCGGATTGCAGTTCACCATGACGGTCTCGAACCCGGCGGCTCGCAGGGCGAACGCCGCGTGGACGCACGCGTAGTCGAACTCGATCCCCTGGCCGATCCGGTTGGGCCCCGCCCCGAGGATGACGATGCGCGGCCGGGCGGCCGGCCGCACCTCCGACTCCTCCTCGTACGTGGAGTAGTAGTAGGGCGTCCTCGCCGCGAACTCACCCGCGCAGGTGTCGACGGTCTTGAACACGGGCTCGATCCCGAGATCCGCGCGGCGCTGCCGGACCTGGTCCTCGGTGGCGCCGGTCAGCGCGGCGATGCGCGTGTCCGACAACCCGTGGCGCTTCGCCTCGCGGAGATCCCCGGCCTCGATCGCGGGCAGATCCTTGCCCCGCAACGCTTCCGATGCCTCCGCCATACGGGCGATCTGGTCGACGAACCAGGGGTCGACCGCCGACTCGGCGGCGATCTCCTCCACCGACCGTCCCGCGTGGAGGGCGCGTTCGATGTCCACGATGCGCCGTTCGGACGGGATCGCCACCGGGGCATCGCCCGCCGGGACGACCCCCTCGACGTCGATGCCCGCCCGCTCCAGCGACCGCAGGGCCTTGCCGAGCGCCTCCGTGAACGTCCGCCCGATCGCCATCACCTCTCCCACCGACTTCATGACCGTGGTGAGCCGGGGGTCGGCCTGCGGGAACTTCTCGAACGCGAACCGCGGGATCTTCACGACGACGTAGTCGAGGGTCGGCTCGAACGCGGCGAGCGTCTCGCCGGTGATGTCGTTGCGGATCTCGTCCAGACGGTAGCCCACGGCGAGGAGCGCCGCGATCTTGGCGATGGGGAACCCCGTCGCCTTGGACGCCAGCGCCGACGAGCGGGACACGCGGGGGTTCATCTCGATCACGACCTGGCGTCCGGTGCCGGGGTCGACGGCGAACTGGATGTTCGAACCGCCGGTGTCCACGCCCACCGCGCGGATGCACGCGAGGGCCATGTCCCGCATCGACTGGTACTCGCGGTCGGTGAGCGTCATGGCCGGGGCCACGGTGATCGAGTCCCCCGTGTGCACCCCCATGGGATCCACATTCTCGATCGAGCACACCACGACGGCGTTGTCCGCGCCGTCCCGCATGACCTCGAGCTCGAACTCCTTCCACCCGGCGACGGACTCCTCGACCAGGACCTCGGTGATCGGGCTCTCGGCCAGGCCCCGGCCGGCGACGGCACGCAGCCCGTCCGCGTCCGCCGCCAGGCCCGTGCCGCCGCCGCCGAGCACGAACGACGGCCGGACCATGACCGGGTAGCCGATCGCCGACGCCACGTCGAGCGCCTCGTCCAGCGAGTGGGCGAAGCCGCCGGGGGGGAGCGGAAGGCCGGCCTCGAGCATGGTGGCCGCGAACCGCCGCCGGTCCTCCGCCCGGTCGATGGCGTCGAGTCCGGCGCCGATCAGGCGCACGCCGAACCGCTCCAGCATCCCGGCCTCCGCGAGGGCCACCGTGGCGTTGAGTGCGGTCTGGCCGCCGAGGGTGGGGAGCAGCGCGTCCGGGCGCTCCCGCTCGATGACGCGGGCCAGCGACTCGACCGTGATCGGTTCGACGTAGGTCGCGTCGGCGAACTCCGGGTCGGTCATGATCGTGGCCGGATTGGAGTTCACGAGGACCACGCGGTACCCCTCTCGGCGGAGCGCCGTGCACCCCTGCGTCCCCGAGTAGTCGAACTCGCAGGCCTGGCCGATCACGATCGGCCCGCTGCCGATGACGAGGATCGTGTGGAGGTCGTCGCGCCTCGGCACGGCTACGCCGCCCGCTCCATCAGTGTCCGGAACTCCCGGAACAGGTATCCGGCGTCGTGCGGGCCGGGTGCCGCCTCGGGATGGTACTGCACGCTGAACGCGCCGAGATCGTTGCAGCGCAGGCCCTCCAGCGTGTCGTCGTTCAGGTTCCAATGCGTGAACGAGACCGCTCCCCGTTCGGTGTCGGCCCCGGCCGGCCTGCCACCCGTCGCCCGCGGCCCGGTGTGAGGATGCACCGCGAAGCCGTGGTTGTGGCTGGTGATCTCGACGCGTCCGGTGGCGACGTGGAGGACCGGCTGGTTCGCGCCGCGATGGCCGAACCTCAGCTTGAAGGTGTCCAGGCCGAGCGCCCTCGCCAGCAGCTGGTGCCCCA
>DATBHM010000276.1:0-11679 GCA_036557505.1 Actinomycetota bacterium
TACCTGCGACGCGACCGGGAGGGCGGCGTCGTGCTCGTCGTGTGCAACTTCACGCCCATCGTTCGCACCGGATACCTCGTGGGGGTCCCGGTCGAGGGGTTCTGGCGCGAGGCGCTGAACACCGATTCCGAGTCCTACGGCGGGAGCGGCGTGGGGAACCTGGGCGGGGTGGACACCCTGCCGTTCGGGACCCACGGCCGCGACACCGCGGTCAGCCTGACCCTCCCCCCGCTCGGCGTGCTGGTGCTGCGGCCAGGGGAACGCTGAGCACCTCCCCGGTGGTAGCGTCCTCGCCGACCGGCGCGGCCCGCGGATGACACGGGGAGGGTCCGATGCGACTCGAGGGCAAGGTTGCGCTGATCACCGGCGCGGCGGGGGGGATGGGGAAGATCGCGGCCGAGCTGTTCTCGGCCGAGGGCGCGCGCGTGGTGGTCGCCGACGTCCTCGACGACCAGGGCGAGCAGACGGCGGCCGGCATCCGAGACGCGGGCGGCGACGCCGTGTACGTGCACTCCGACGTCTCGAAGGGCGCCGACGCCGAGGCCATGGTGGCGGCCGCGATGGAGCGGTTCGGGTCGCTCGACGTCCTCTACAACAACGCCGGGATCATGCACGCGGATGACGAGTCGCCGGTCTCCACCCCGGAGGAGGTGTGGGACCGAACGATCGCCATCAACCTCAAGGGCGTGTTCCTCGGGTGCCGGTACGGGATCCCGGCCATGCTCTCGTCCGGTGGAGGCTCGATCGTGAACGTCGCCTCCTTCGTCGCGCTGATGGGTGCGGCCAACCCCCAGATCGCGTACACGGCCTCGAAGGGGGGCGTCCTGTCGATGACCAGGGAGATCGCCGTGCAGTACGCGCGGCAGGGCATCCGCGCCAACGCGATCTGCCCCGGCCCCATCGAGACCCCGCTCACGTCGCAGATCCTCGACACGCCCGAGAAGCGGAACCGTCGCCTGGTCCACATCCCGATCGGCCGGTTCGGACGGGCGGAGGAGGTCGTGCGGGCGGCACTGTTCCTCGCGTCGGACGAGTCATCGCTCATGACCGGGGCGGCGCTCGTGGTCGACGGCGGCATCACGGCCGCCTACCTCACGCCGGAGTGATCGCCCCGCCCGGGTGACCGCCCTGGGCCCCCGATCAGGCATACCCCGGCTGAACCACGGCCTCCGCGGGTACGTATGCCACATGATGGGTGCTGTCGTCGCGGTCGGTGGCATTCCCCCGATCCCGCCGTCGCGCGGCACGATCGACGTGGCGCCCCTCGTGACCGTCCTGCTGGCCCTCGTGGCCGTCCGCGTGGTCCTGGGGATCCGGCTGACCTGGCCGGTGGTCGTCGCCGTCGTCGTCGGCGGCACAGCGCTGGGGTTCGCCATCGAGGCCTGGGGGATCGGGATCCCCACCGCCGTGGCCGTGGCCCTCGGCGCGATCGCCAGCGGGGCCCTGCACCGGCGGGCCCGCAGGGGCACCTGACTCAGCGGGTGGCGAACACCGGCTTCAGCGCGAAGTAGACGTCCCGGTACCGACGGTAGGCCTCGTCGTAGGCTTCCCGTGCCTCCGGGTCGGGCTGGTGTTCGTCCGGACGGAACCGCACGATCGACGCCACGGCTCCGGGCACCGACCCGTGCACGCCGGACGCCACGGCCGCGAGGATCGCGGCGCCGGTTGCCGTGGTCTCGACCGATTCGGGAACCCGTACCGGGAGGCCCGTCACGTCGGCCTTGATCTGCCGCCACAGCGGCCCCTTCGCGCCACCGCCCACGATCGTCAGGCGACGGGCCTCGAGCCCGGCGTTGCGCATCGCCTCCAGGATGTCCCGCAGGCCGAACGCGCTCCCCTCGAGGAGGGCCCGCGTCAGATGCTCCCGGCCGTGGGACAGGGAGAGCCCGTAGAACACCCCCCGTGCCGCGCCGTTCCATTCGGGGGCCATGGCCCCCTGCATGGCGGGGAGGAAGATCACACCGTCCGAGCCCGGCGGGACGCGCGCGGCGGCCTCGCACAGCAGATCGTAGGCGTCGCCCCCGCCGCTTCGTTCGGCCTCCCGTTCCTCCGAGCCGAAGGCGTCGCGCCACCACCGGAGGTTCCCGCCGGAGACGAACCCGGGGTTCTCGAGCAGCCACGCGTCGGGGTCGGCGTGCGGATGGCACTCGACCAGCATCGTGGGGTCGGACCTGGGCTCGGCGGAGGCGGCGCAGACGGGCTCTGCCGTCCCCACCACGTCGCACACCTCACCCGGCGCGTACACACCGGCCCCGAGCGTCGCGGCCATCTCGTCGCCGCACCCGGCCGCCACGACGGTCGCCGGCGATAGCCCCGTCGCCTCAGCGAACCAGGCCGACACGGTGCCCACCGGCTCGGTGGCGGCAACGAGGTCGGGCAGCATCCCCGCCGTCAGGTCCACCGCGGCAAGCGCCTCCTCCGACCACCGGCGCGTCCGGGGATCCAGCAGCGCCAGGGAGGACGCGTTCGAGTGGTCGACCGCCCACACGCCGGCGGCCCGCGACAGGACGTAGGAACCGGGCGGCACCAGCCGCGTCGTCCGGGCGAAGGCGTCCGGTTCCTCGTCGCGGATCCACACCGCCTTGAACGCCGCGTGCGAGGAGTCGAGGTTCGCCCCCACCCATCCGTAGAACTCCTCCGGGGACGCACGCTCGGCGACGGCGGCCGCCTGCGCCTCGGCCCGGCGGTCCATCCAGATCAGCGCCGGGCGGACCGGTTCGCCGGCGGCGTCGCACGCCACCAAGCCGTCCAGCTGCGAGCCGAACGACACCCCATGGACCGCGCCCACCGGCACCGAGGCCGCGAGCTCGCCAACGGTGGCAACGACCGCGTCGACCCACAGCGCCGGGTCCTGCTCGGCCCACGCCGGCCGGGGGAACGACACGTCGTACGCGCGGTACGCCGACGCCACGAGCGTCCCGTCGGCGTCGACCAGGACGGAGTTCGTCCCCTGGCTGCCGACGTCGCAGCCGATGACG
Source organism: Actinomycetota bacterium (assembly GCA_036557505.1). Lineage (GTDB taxonomy): Bacteria > Actinomycetota > UBA4738 > UBA4738 > JACQTL01 > DATBHM01. The sequence goes on from DATBHM010000276.1 coordinate 2,979, forward strand.
AACGGCCCCGTCACGGGAGGACGACGACCTTGAGGCCGGTGCCGGAGCGGATCGTCTCGAAGGCCTGCTCGATCTCGTCGAGACCGAATCGGTGGGTCACCATCTTCGCCAGCTCGTCCTGGCGGCGGTCGAGATAGCCCATCGTGATCCGGTACTGGCGGTGTGTGGCACCGTATGCCCCGAGGATCGCGAGCTCCTTGTAGTGCAGCTGGTTCATGTCGAGCGGGCTCACCGGGTCGTGCTTGGGCAGCCCCGCGAAGTACACGACGCGGGCCCGCTTCGCCGCCATCTCGAGCGCCGCCTGCTGGGCCTGCTTCGACGGTGCGGCCACGCTCACGCGCTCGGCGCCGAAGCCGCCGGTGCGCGACAGCACCTCGGACACCCCGTTGTCCTCGCCGGCCACGACCGCGTCGTCCAGCAGGTGCCCCACCATCGACGTCGCCAGCTCGAGCCGTCCCGCCGACGCCTCGATCAGGAACACGCGGGCGGCTCCCCGGTCGCGGGCCATGAGCGTCTGCCAGCACCCGATGGGCCCGCCGCCCAGGATCACGACCGTGTCGCCGATCCGGACGTCGAGCATCTCCATGCCGTTCAGCGCGCACGCGAACGGGTCGGCCACCGTGGCCAGGTCGCTCGGCAGGTCGGGCGGGAGCGGGAGGAGGTTCTTCGTGGCGATCGGCGGAACGCCCGCCCACTCGGCGTACGCGCCGGGGAACGGGTCGTACCCGTACAGCAGGTGGTGCTCGCAGAGGTTCTGGAACCCCTCGAGGCACCACCGGCACTCGCCGCACGTGAGGATCGACCCCAGGAACACTCGGTCCCCGGCGGCGACGCCGGGAGGGAGCTCGGCCTCGGTGCCCACCTCGGCGAGGACGCCCACCGGCTCGTGTCCGAGTACCCACGGCCCGGGAGCGCGGGGGTCCCCGTTGAAGAACGTCCGGGCGTCGGTCCCGCAGATGCCGCACGCCTCGACGCGGAGCAGGGCGCCCGCGGGATCGAGCTTGGGCTCCTCCGTCTCGCGGACCTCGACGGCGTTCGGCTCGAGCATGAACGCCGCCCTCATCTCGAACCCCCCCGGGCGAAGCCCGCCCCGGTCACGACCCCAGCTCCTCGACCAGGGCGTCGTGGGCCTTCTCGGCCGTCCACCGGTCCCGGATCACGCGGGACAGCGCCCGGGTGATGGCCTCCGGCGAGCGGTGCATGAAGATGTTCCGCCCCACCGAGCACCCGATGGCGCCGGCGGCGATGGCCTGCTCCATGCGCGACAGCAGCTCGATGTCCTCGAGGCGGGAGCCGCCGGCCAGCACCATGGGGATGCCGTTCGCGGCCTCGACGAGCTTGCCGAACTGCTCCCCCGACCCGGGCCAGTTCGTCTTCACGATGTCGGCCCCCAGCTCGGCACAGAGGCGGACGTTCCGGCGGAGGTACTCGTAGCCGTACTGCGCCGACAGCTCCTCGACCGACGCGTACGTCGTGGGGAACTCCGCCTCCGCGATGAACGGCATGCCGAGCTGCGCGCACTCCCGGCCGACCTCCGCGAGCGTGTCGATCATCCCGGCCTCGGTGTCGCCGCCCAGCGCCGTGAACAGCACGACGGCGTCGGCGCCGAGCACGAGCGCCTCCTCGACGTCGGCGATCTGGACGATCTCGGGCCGGTCGCCGCCGGGGGCGGCGGACGCCGACAGCAGCAGCGCGAGCGACGTGGTCGGCGAGAACGCCGGCTCGGCGACCCGGATCATGCCCTTGCTCATCATGATCACGTTGGCCCCCCCGGCCACCGTCTCCTCCGCCCGGGTCCGGATGTCGGCGAGGGGCTCGAGGAACTCCGGCGACGTCATCCCGTGGTCGAGCGCGCAGATCACGGAGACGCCCGCGCCGTCGATCACCCGCTTCATGCGCATGGCCTTGCCCGTCATGTGAACCTCCTCCCCGGCCCCCGCCGGACCAGCGTGAACTCGAACGCGTCCGCGAGGTGGTGTTCGTGCGACGAGAGCACCGGTCGCCCCGTGTGGTCGTAGTCGACCTGACGGAGGTAGAGCAGCAGGCTGCCGCGCGAGACGCGCAGCTTCGACGCGAGCGCCTTGGTGGCGCGAACGGGCGCGAAGTCGGCGACCCCGTGGTGGATCGCGATGCCGAGGTCGCGCTCGAGCATCTCGTAGAGCGAACCCCCCGCGAGGAGCGGCAGCACCTCGGGCCGCCCGTCGAGCAGGCGCACCGGCAGCACGTCGCGCGTGGCGACCACGGGCCGGCCGTCGGCCGTCCGGATCCGCTCCACAACCACGACCTGCTCGTCCGCGCCGAGCCCGAGCCGTTCGCGCTCGTCCTCCGGAACCCGGACCAGGCTGGTCACGGCGCCGCGCTGGCCGGGCTCCATTCCCGCCTGCCGGATGGCGTCGGTCACGCCGAAGTTCACGTCGAGGTTGTTCCGCAGGCGCGGTCGGTGGGCGAGGAACGTGCCCGCGCCCCGGCTCCGCGTGACGACGCCCTCGTCCTCGAGCGACCGGAGCGCCTCGCGCAGCGTCGGCCGGGACACGCCCAGCTCGCCGGCGAGCTGCGGCTCCGGCGGCAGCTGGGTCCCCGGACGGACCTTGCCCGCGGCGATCCAGGCCAGCAGGTTCTCCCTGGTCGTGGCCGGCCTCGTGGGCGGTTGCGAGCGCTTCCCCATGCCTCCCTTTCCGGTGGTCGAACCGGCCTATTGTGTCAGACAAAGCACTCCTTCATGTCAAGTCTTGTCTGACACTCCGGCTTGACTCGGGCCGGAGGGGGGCGTCAATATCCGGACTGCCCGCAGGACCTTCTCGAGGGGAGGGAACGTGGCGCAGGAGCGGAAGGTCGGCTCGGTCACCTACCGGGAGGTGGACAAGAGCTACTTCGACAAACGCGGCCTCCGGCGACATGCCGGGATGTGGTCGCTGTGGGCCCTCGGAGTCGGCGCCGTCATCTCCGGCGAGTTCTACGGCTGGAACTTCGGCCTGGGGACGGGCGGGTTCTACGGCCTCGCCATCGCGGCCGTGTTCATGGCGATCATGTACTACTGCCTCGTCTACTCGATCGCCGAGATGTCGCCGGCCCTGCCGCACACCGGCGGCGCGTACTCGTTCGCCCGGTCGGCGATGGGGCCGTGGGGCGGGTTCCTCACCGGCTTGGCCGAGAACATGGAGTACGTCATCACGCCGGCGGTCGTGGTCGGCGCCATGGGCCTGCTCGCGCAGCAGATCGTCGTGGGCCTGTTCAACGCGGGCGGGCACTTCGACGCGAGCGGGAACGTGGTCAGCCCGACATGGTGGAACAGCCTGCCCTTCTGGTGGCTCCTGTTCTACGCGATCTTCGTCGGCATCAACATCGTCGGCATCGAGGCGACCTTCCGATTCACGGTGGCCATCACGGTGCTGTCGATCTGCGTGCTGGTGTTCTTCTTCCTCGCCGCGATCTTCTCCGGGAAGCTCGACTTCAACCTGTGGACGAACATCTCGAGCCACGTCACCCCGAAGGGCGATCTGATCCCGGTCGCGGGCGGTGGAGGTCCCGCCTTCCCATTCGGCCTGTCCGGGATCTTCAAGTCGCTGCCGTTCGCGATCTGGTTCTTCCTGGCGATCGAGGAGGTCCCGCTCGCGGCCGAGGAATCGATGGACCCCCGGCGCGACGTCCCCAGGGGGGCGACGCTCGCGATGCACACGTTGCTGATCGCGGCCGTGCTCACGCTGATCTTCAACACCGCGCTCCCGCACGGGGCCTTCCAGTACGCCACGTCGGGGTTCCCGCTGCTGGACGGTTTCAAGGCGATCTTCGGCGCGGGCGGGAAGACCGCATACGTCCTGGGGCTGCTGTTCCAGATCGGGCTGATCGCGAGCTTCTTCACGATCATCTACGCCTACGGCCGCAACACGTACTCGCTGTCACGCGCGGGCTACTTCCCCCAGTGGCTGTCGAAGACCCACGGGCAGCGCAAGACCCCGCACGTGGCGCTGATCGCGGGCGCGATCGTGGGCTACGCGCTCGCCGTCCTCGTGTTCATCCTGCAGAAGAACAACCTTGGGTCGCAGATCGTCGCCGCGCTCCTGAACATGGCGGTGTTCGCGGCGGTCATCTCCTACATCCTGCAGATGACCTCGTTCACGCTGCTCCGGCGAAAGCTGCCGAACATCACACGCCCCTACCGCAGTCCCGTGGGAGTCCCCGGCGCGGTCGTGGCCGGCATCCTGGCAGCCGTCTCGCTGGTGGCGATCTTCCTGAACTCGGCGTACCGACCCGGGGTGTACGGAGTGGCCGTGTACTACATCCTCGGCGTCCTGTACTTCGCCATCGCGGGACGGCACAAGCTGGTGCTGTCCCCCGAGGAGGAGTTCGCGATGACGCAGGGCGAGCACGGGCACCCCGAGAGCGAGGGGTACGGGACGACGCACGTGGAGGACGTGTCGGAAGGAACCACGACGGCGACACCGGCCGAGCCGGTGACGTAGACGACGCGGGAGGCGGGTCGGACGCGGCGGGCGTAGGTTGTGCCCGCCGCGTCCCCGTCTGAGGCCGCGAACATCGCCGGAGGAGGAGTGCCCATGGAACGGGGGATGCTGGACCAGGAGGCCATCGCGGAGCAGATCCGCGACGACGAGATCGACACCGTGCTCATGGTGTTCCCGGACCAGCAGGGCCGGTTCATGGGCAAGCGCCTCACCGGACGGTACTTCCTCGAGGACGTGCTCGAGGGAGGCGAGGGCGCCATCCACGCCTGCAACTACCTGCTCGCGGTGGACATGGAGATGGAGCCGATCCCCGGGTACGCGTACGCGAACTGGGACACGGGCTACGGGGACCTCGCGATGCGCCCCGACATGTCCACGATGCGACGCGTGCCGTGGCTCGAGAAGACGGCGCTCGTCATCTGCGACGTGTTCGACGAAGAGACCGGCGAACCGGTCGAGGTGGCGCCCCGGCAGATCCTCCGCCGGCAGGTCGAACGCGCCCAGGCCGCCGGCTACACGGTGAAGTGCGGGTCGGAGCTCGAGTTCTACCTGTTCAAGGACTCGTTCGACGAGGCCGCCGAGAAGGGGTACCGGGGGTTGCGGCCGCACTCCGACTACATCATGGACTACCACATCCTCCAGACCACCAAGGACGAGTACGTCGTCCGGGCGATCCGGAACCACATGGACCACGCCGGGGTCCCGGTGGAGTTCTCCAAGGGCGAGTTCGGCAAGGGCCAGCAGGAGATCAACCTGCGGTACGCGGACGCGATGACGATGGCCGACCGCCACACGGTCTACAAGAACGGCGTGAAGGAGATCGCGGCGGGCCTCGGTCGCGCCGTGACGTTCATGGCGAAGTGGACGATGGACGAGGCGGGCTCGTCGTGCCACCTCCACTCGAGCGTGTGGAACGAGGACGGGGCCCAGTCGCTGATGTTCGCCGAGGGCGGCGACCACCACATGAGCGACCTGTTCCGCTCGTACCTGGGCGGGCTGATGGCCACGGCCCGGGAGATGGCGTGGATGTTCGCCCCGTCGGTGAACTCGTACAAGCGGTACCAGGCCGGGTCGTGGGCGCCGACCGCGATCGCCTGGGGCCACGACAACCGGACCTGCGGGTTCCGGCTGGTCGGAGAGCACGGCGGCCTTCGGATCGAGTCGCGCATCCCCGGCGCGGACGCCAACCCCTACTACGCGTTCGCGGCGACGATCGCCGCCGGGCTGCACGGGATCGAGAACGGTCTGGAGCCTCCTCCGATGTTCAAGGGAAACGCCTACGAGTCGAAGGACGTGCCGCGGGTGCCCACCTCGCTCCACGAGGCGGTCGCCGAGTTCGAGGGCAGCGAAGTCGCCCGCAAGGCGTTCGGCGACGCCGTGTTCGAACACCTCCTGAACACCGCCCGCCAGGAGCAGGTGATCTTCGACAACACGACCGTGACCGACTGGGAGCTCAGCCGCTACTTCGAGCGGATGTAGCCGGCGTCAGCGGCGGTGGGCTGATCCCGCGAACGCGGCGCGCTGCAGCCGCCGGACGGTCGGCGTCGTCCCGAGCCGGGCCGCCAGGACGAGGAACAGCTCGGCCGTCATCAGGGCGTCGTCGAACGCGTGGTGGGTCCGCTCGACGGGCACGCCGTACCGGCGGCAGGCGGCCTCGAGGGTGAGCCGCCGGGCGTCGGCCTCCCCGCCGGCCTCGGCCAGCAGCACGTCCCGGACGTCGATCGTCCGCCGTCGCCACGAGCGCTTCGATCCGCCGAACATCCGGCGGAGGAACGCCCGCTCGATCCCGGCCGCCCACGCGACGAGGAAGCGGCCGCCGAGCGCGGCGTGCAACGAGGGGGCGACCGCCTCGAGCACGGGCGCCCCGGCCAGGTCGACCGGCCGGAGCTCGTGGACGCGGATCGACTCCACCCCCGGCGCCCGCCGGGGAGCGACCAGCTGGTAGGCGGCGTCCCGGAGCTCGATCCCCCCGCTCGTCAGGGGGACGGTTCCCCACGAGATGACGCTGTCCGCGGCGAGGTCGAGGCCGGTGGTCTCGAAGTCGAGGGCGACGAGCACGACCTCGCTCCACGGCCGCCGCCTCGATCCCGCGGGCGGCGCCGGCGGGGGGCGGCCCACGCGGTCGTCGTTCACCGCCGCATCACGCCGAGCTCGGTCGAGAGCGTCCGCTGGGCGGACGCGACGATCCGGAACGCCTCCTTCAGCTCGCGGCGGGTCAGCGCGCCGAGCGTCGCCGGGTCGACGAAGTCGTCGGGCGGCTCGCCCGCACGGTGCGCGCGGACGTGCGCGGCGAGCCGGACCTCCCACAACAGGCGGTAGCTCTCCGCCAGGCCGGACCGCGTGTCCTCGTCGATCCGTCCGGCCGCGGCGGCCGCGTCGAGCCGGGCGATCGTGCCCGTGGCCGCGGCTCCCACCTCGACGGCCCAGGCCCGGGCCAGCTCCCCCACGATGACGATCCCGCCCCGCTTGATCTCGAGCTTCCCGGCCTGTTCGCCCCGCCCCTCGACCACCAGGTCGCGGAAGAACCCCGTCGGCGGCCGGAGATCGAGCGCCCGCCGGGACAGGTGCCGGACGAACATGGGACGGTCACGAGCCTCCAGCATGACCGCGCGGAGCGGCGCTTCGGCCTCGAGCGTCCCGGCGACCTGTCGGATGTCGTAGGCGATGGACGAGAACCAGCTCCCCTCGCTCCCCGGATCCCGCATCCACCCGCGGTAGGCCGTCTCCCACTGGGGGAGCGAACGGCGCATCGCCGGGTTCGACGCCATGACGTTCCCCCTGCACCTGGGGATACCGGCAGCCTCCAGCCCCGTCGTCACCCGCTCCCCCAGCTGCCCGAACCAGCGCTGTCCCTCCGGATCCGCGGTGGGGTCGAACGCTAGGGCGTGGTCCTGGTCGGTCCGCAGGGCCTGCTCGCCCCGGGCCTGGCTGCCAAGCGCGATCCAGGCCCACGCCGTCGGCGCCGGGCCCAGGTCGTCGAGCGCCAGCTCGATCAGCCGAACCGTCATCGCGTCGGTGATGAGGGCGATCGACCGGCCGACGTCGACCGGGTCCGCGTTGGCGTCGACGAGCTCGCCCACCATCTCCGGCACCCGGTGGCCCGCCGCGGCGACCTCCTCCGGGGTGCCCGCGCGGGCCACGGCGCTCTTGACCGCGAACGGGGAACGCCGCTCCAGCCCGATGAGGTCGGTGTCGGTGACGACGCCGAGCAGCCGGCCGGCGGCGTCCACCACGGGCATGTGGTGGAAGCCGCCCTCGAGCATCCGCAGGATCACGTCGCCCGCCGTCGTCGAGTCGCCGACCACGGTGGCCGGGGCCGTCATGACCTCCCCCACCGGCGTCCCGGCGTCGCGGCCGGCGGCGAGCACCCGCGACCGGAGGTCCCGGTCCGTGATGATCCCGAAGCCATCCGGGCGTTCCACGATCAGCGACGACGCCCGCTCCCGCGCCATGATCGCGGCCGCCTCGCGAACGGTCGTGCCCGCACCGCACGTCAGCGGGGGCCGGGCGACGAGCGCGCCGACGCGGACCAGGCGCGGGTCGGGCCCGGCGCCCTCACGCCGGACGCTGAGCATGCGCCGCCGCAGGGCCGCGTAGGAGAACGCAAGCCCGGCGGGCGACCCGAACGTCCGCTGCGCCGTCTCCAGATCGACCAGGTAGCACAGCGTGTCCTCGTGCGCGCGCACCGTGGTGAACGGGCCGAGCCCGGACAGCAGCGAGAGATCGCCGAACATCTCGCCCTCCCCGAGCAGGTCGACCACGTGGTCGTCGTCCAGCAGCTCGACCTCACCCCGTCGCACCACGTACAGGTGCCGGGCCGGCTCGCCACCCTGGAGCAGGATCGTGGTGCCCACGGGGAAGAACTCGATGCGGACGCCCCGGGCCGCCCGGTCCAGTTCCTCGGGCTCGAGCGTGTCGAACGGCGGGATGCGACCGAGGAACGCCCCGACGTCCAACCCGGGCTACCGGGCGCCGGCCACGACGCCGCACCACGCCTCGAGCAGCCGCCGCGCCCCCTGCGCGTTCCGGGGCGCCGGGCCCAGCATGTCCTCCTCCCGCACGCCGTTGGCGCGGAGATCGGCCGCGCCGCCGGGCGATGAGCACCACCCGGCGAGCACGCCGGCGTCCGCCTCGGGATGCGCCTGGACCCCCCAGACCGAGCCCATGCGGAATCCCTGGTCGGGATAGCCGTCCCCGGTCAGCAGCCGCGTCGAGCCCGGCGGCGGCACGAAGACGTCGTG
>DATBHM010000277.1:0-11958 GCA_036557505.1 Actinomycetota bacterium
GAACGGTCCTGGTGGACCGGGCCGTGCTCAGCGCGACCACCAAGGGCCGGGAGCGGCCGGAGCCGTCCGATCCACTCCGGACGGCCTTCCAGGTCGACCGCGAGCGGATCGTGGGGGCCAAGGCGTTCCGGCGGCTGAAGCACAAGACGCAGGTGTTCCTGTCGCCGGAGGGCGACCACTACCGGGTCCGGCTGACCCACACGCTCGAGGTGTCGCAGATCGCGCGGACGGCCGCCCGCGCGCTCGCTCTCAACGAGGACCTGGCCGAGGCCATCGCGCTCGGCCACGATCTCGGGCACACGCCGTTCGGCCATCTGGGCGAGGAGGCGCTGACGCCCTTCCTCGGGCGGCAGTTCCGGCACAACGAACAGTCGCTCCGCGTGGTCGACCACCTCGAGGAGGGCGGGCGCGGGCTCAACCTCACGTGGGAGGTCCGTGACGGCATCGTCAATCACACGTGGAAGATGCCGACGCCGGCCACCCTCGAGGCGCAGGTCGTGCGGTTCGCCGACCGCATCGCCTACGTCAACCACGATATCGACGACGCGCTGCGGGCCGGCGTGCTCGAGCCGCCCGAGCTGCCCTCCTGGCCGGTGTCGATCCTCGGGGAGAGCCACACCGAGCGGGTCGACCGGCTGGTGGCCGACCTGGTCGAGGCGAGCGAGGGCTCGCTCGACGAGATCCGCCTCTCCGAGCCCGGGTTCGCCGCGCTCGACGAGCTGCGGACGTTCATGTTCGAACGGGTCTACCTCCGCGACACGGCGCACGACGAGCAGCACAAGGCCGTGTCGCTCCTGCGGTCGCTGTTCTCGTACTACCTGGACCATCCCGACGAGATCCCCGAGGAGTACCATCTGGCCCCGGGGGACACGCCCACCCGCATCGCCGACTACATCGCGGGGATGACGGACCGGTTCGCCCTCCGGACGTACGAGCAGCTCTTCCTTCCCCGGGGCTGGCTCCTGTAGCAGCTGCAGCAAAGGAGCCCGCGTGGCCGGGAGGATCAGGCAGGAGGACGTCGCCGAGGTCCGTGAGCGCACGGACATCGTCAAGCTGATCGGCCAGTACCTCACGCTGAAGAAGGCCGGGCACGACTCGCTCACCGGCATCTGCCCGTTCCACACGGAGAAGACGCCCTCGCTCTCCGTGTCCCCGGCCAAGCAGGTCTTCTACTGCTTCGGGTGCGGCGAGCACGGCGACGCCCTGGGGTTCCTGATGAAGGTGGAGTCGCTGTCGTTCCCCGAGGCGGTCGAACGCCTGGCCCGCGACGCCGGGATCCAGCTGCGGTACGAGGCCGAGTCGTCGGCCGACCGCCGGGCCGCGTCGAGGCGGCAGGCCCTGCACCGGGCCAACGCCGAGGCATCGCGGCTGTTCCATCAGATGCTCACGGAGGGCACGGAGGGCCGCGACGCCCGGGAGTACCTGGCCTCGCGGGGGATCGACCGTTCCGCGGCCGAGGAGTTCGAGATCGGGTACGCCCCGATGTACGCCGACTTCCTGCTCCGGCGCATGGCCGGGACGTACTCGCCGGAGCTGCTCGTCGAGGCCGGGCTCGCGGTGCGCGGGGACACCATCCGGGACCGGTTCCGGGGTCGGATCACGTTCCCCGTCCACGACCTGTCGGGGCAGCACGTGGCGTTCGGCGGGCGGCTGCTGGTGGCGGGGGAGGGCCAACCGAAGTACCTCAACACCAACGAAACGCCCGTGTACCGCAAGGGCAGGGTCCTCTACAACCTGCACCGGGCCCGGGCGGACATGACCAGGTCCGGCCGGGCATTCGTGGTCGAGGGCTACACGGACGTCATCGCGTTGGCCCGCGGCGGGGTGCCGACGGCCGTGGCCACCTGCGGCACCGCGCTCGGGGAGGACCACTATCAGCTGCTGTCGCGGTTCGCGTCCGAGGTCGTGCTGACGTTCGATGCCGACGAGGCCGGGGCGCGGGCGGCCGAGCGGGCGTTCGCCTTCCACGAGCGGTTCCCGCTCCGGACCCGGGTGCTGGTGTTGCCGGACGGCCTGGACCCGGCGGACTTCGTGCAGCAGCGAGGCGGGGAGGAGTTCCAGCGACTGGCCGACCGGGCGATGCCGCTCGTGGAGTTCATGATCGAACGCGCGATCAAGGGAGCCGACCTGGCGTCGGTGGAGGGCCGGACGGCGGCGGTGCACGCCGCGCTCCCCATCGTGGCCGGGCTGGACGACGAGGTCCGGCGGCAGGAGTACGCGGTGCTGCTGGCCGACCAGGCGGGGGTGTCGTCGTCCTCGGTGTTCGCTGAGCTCGAGCGCCTCCCGCGGGGCGCTCAACAGGAACCCTCAGCGTCCGCTCGGCCCGCCGACACGAGGCCCGCGAGCCCGCTCAGCGCCGGCCCGTCGCGCTCGCCCCAGCAGCGCGTCGAGTGGGACATGCTCAAGCTCCTCGCCCAGAGCCAGGACGCGTTCGAGGCGGTGGCCGGGGAGCTCACGGACGAGCACTTCGAACGGGCCGGCCACCGCCGGCTGCTCCAGCTGCTCCTCGAGGCGAAGGGTGACGTCCGCTCGCTGGTGGCCTCCGAAGACGAGGAGGACCAGAAGCTCTCGGCGTCGGTGGCGGCGCTCGCCACCGAGCCCATCGACCTCGCCCCGACGGCCGAGAACGCCCGGCGCGTGTGGTGGCGGCTGGAGGAGTTCCGCCTGAAGCGGGAGATCGACGCTCTTCGCCGCGAGCTCCAGAGGATCAACCCGGTCAGTGACGCCGAACGGTACGACGCGATGTTCGCCGACCTTGCCCGTCTGACCGGCGCATGGCGCCGGGCCCGGGAGCAGAACTGAGCACTCGTCGCTCGGGTCGCCGGACGAACCCTCACGTTCGACCGGACGTTCGGCCGATCGACTCGTACACTCTGGGCATTCCACCTCCCGCGTCACAGCCCAAGGAGATCCTCCGTCGATGAGTGACACCGCCACGGACATCGGTGGTCTCGAGGAAGCCAAGGAAGCGATCGTCGCCCGCGGCAGGGAGCGCGGATTCGTGACGTCCGAGGACCTCCTCGAGGGCCTCCCCGTCGACGACCTCTCCCCGGAGCAGGTCGAGGAGTTCCTGACCCAGATCGAGGAGCACCTCCGGGGCGAGGGCATCGAGGTCATCGAGGTCCCGGGCGACGACCTCGAGGGCGAGCTGAAGGCGGCCGTCCGCGACGACGACGTCCTCAAGGCGCCGACCAACGACCCGGTCCGCATGTACCTCAAGGAGATCGGGAAGGTCCCCCTGCTCAACGCCGCGCAGGAGGTCGACCTGGCCCGGCGGATCGAGGCGGGGGAGTTCGCCACCGAGCTGTTCCGGCTCACCGACGACGGCGCGAAGGTCGACCAGAAGAAGCTCCGGCGGGTGGTCGAGGCGGTCGTCGAGATCCGCGAGCATCAGGAGGACAAGTTCGGCAAGATCGAGGGGATCGGCCGCGAGCGCATCAGCCGGGTGTACAAGCCCCGCACCCGCGACGACCTGTACTCGTTCCTCCACCGGGTCGAGCGCGACGGCCAGCTCGCCAAGAAGAAGCTCATCGAGGCGAACCTGCGACTGGTCGTGTCGATCGCCAAGCGGTACGTGGGCCGGGGGATGCTGTTTCTCGACCTGATTCAGGAGGGGAACCTCGGCCTGATCCGGGCGGTCGAGAAGTTCGACTACTCGAAGGGGTACAAGTTCTCGACGTACGCGACCTGGTGGATCCGACAGGCCATCACGCGCGCGATCGCGGATCAGGCGCGGACCATTCGCATCCCCGTGCACATGGTCGAGACGATCAACAAGTTGGTGCGCGTGCAGCGCCAGCTCCTCCAGGACCTCGGCCGCGAGCCCCTGCCCGACGAGATCGGCCGGGTCATGGGGATCGGCGCCGACAAGGTCCGCGAGATCCTCAAGGTGTCCCAGGAGCCGGTGTCGTTGGAGACGCCGATCGGCGAGGAGGAGGACTCCCACCTCGGCGACTTCATCGAGGACTCCGACGCGGTCGTCCCGATCGACGCGGCGTCGTTCATCCTGCTGCAGGAACAGCTCGAGTCCGTCCTGCACACCCTGTCCGAACGCGAGAAGAAGGTCATCCAGCTGCGGTTCGGCCTGATGGACGGCCACCCCAGGACGCTGGAGGAGGTCGGGCGGGAGTTCGGCTTCACCCGCGAGCGGATCCGGCAGATCGAGTCGAAGACCCTCTCGAAGCTCCGCCACCCCTCCCGCTCGCAGAAGCTCCGCGACTACCTCGAGTAGTCGACGGGCGCCGGGCTGGGCTCAGCTGCCGACCGCGTGCTGTGACCCGTCGCCGTCGCCCAGGCGCTGCTTGACGGCCCCGCTCACCTTGCTGACGCCGCCCTGGACGGCCTCGAGGCCCCTGCGCCCGGCCTCGCCGGCGAGCGACTTCGCGCCGTCGGTGGCCCGCTGGACCGCGGGGTTGCCGGAGACCCGGCCCCACCAGGCCTGGATCTGTTCGTAGCGCTGCCGTCCGGCCTTGGCGCCCAGCACATACCCGATGCCGAATCCGATGACGAGCCCGGTCCTCATGCTCATGGTGTCCGCTCCTTCGTCTCGTCCCTCCGCGGGTTCGCTTGTTGGAATGGTTCCCGCGGGAGGGCGAAGCGTAAACGACGGAGGCCGGAACGAATCGGGCTCGGGTTGTTTCCGGCGGCCACCCGTGGGTACCTCTACGCGCCATGAAGACCATCATCGGGATCGTGTACCTCGTGATCGGCGTGATCGTCGCGTCGACGCACCATTACTTCGTCCACCTGGGGAACATCAAGGGCATCGCGTCGGCCGTCCTGGCCATCCTGCTGTGGCCGCTCGTGCTGTTCGGCGTGAACCTCCACCTCGGCACCACGGCGAAGGCCCACCACTGAGGCGATCCCCCGGTCCGTGGGCAGGCCGCTGCTAAGGTAGGGAGCCCACGATCCGGGGTAGCTCAACTGGCAGAGCGGCGGACTGTTAATCCGTAGGTTGAGAGTTCGAGTCTCTCCCCCGGAGCCATCGCCTCCATCGACCACCGACCCACAAGGAGGAAGGCACGTGCCCACCGCGACGTTCGTCACCTCGCTCGGCCAGTTCACGGTCCGGCTGATGCCGGAGCACGCGCCCAAGACCGTGGCCAACTTCACCGACCTCGCGACCGGAGAGAGGGAGTGGACCGACCCCCGCACGGGCGAGCGGTCGAATGCCCGCCTGTACGACGGGACGGTGTTCCACCGGGTCATCCCGGACTTCATGATCCAGGGCGGTGACCCGCTGGGGCGGGGGACCGGGGGGCCGGGCTACGAGTTCGAGGACGAGACGCCCGACTCCGGGCCGTCGTTCGACCGCCCGGGACTCCTCGCCATGGCGAACGCCGGCCCCAACACCAACGGGTCGCAGTTCTTCGTGACGGTCGTCCCGACGCCGTGGCTCACCGGGAAGCACACGATCTTCGGGGAGGTCACGGAGGGCATGGACGTGGTGAACGCCATCTCCACGACGCCCACGGACGCGCAGGACCGCCCCCGGGAGCAGGTCGTGCTCCAGCGGGTCGACGTCGCGGGCTGAACCCGGTCCGCCTCCACCACCCGGGGCCTGGCCCCGGGTAGGCTTGCGGCGCCTCGCGCGTGGCCCCGCGGAGGAGCTCGTCGGCCGTGCCGGAGGATCGCGAGCGCGGGGAGGGTTCGGCGAAGGACGCGCCGCCGGCGTCGTCCGGGCTCGCCGTGCGTCGAACCGACCGCCGCGGACCCAGGGAACGCGTTCCCATCCCGCCGTGGTACCCCAAGGCCCTCGCCCTCACCGGCGTGGCGGTGCTGCTGTGGCTGGGGATCTACACGTTCCTCGGCCAGGTTCGCCAGCTGATCGTATGGCTGGTCATCGCGCTGTTCCTGTCCTTCGCCCTCGAACCCGCCGTCAACTGGTTGGCGCGCCACGGCTGGAGGCGGGGCTGGGGGACCGCCCTCGTGCTGTTCCTGCTGTTCCTGCTGGGGGTCGGGCTGATCGCGTCGATGGTTCCGCTCGTCATCAGTCAGATCCAGCAGCTGATCGGGAAGGTCCCGGGCTGGCTCGACGGGCTCAGCAAGCACACGCAGGAGTGGTTCGGGTTCAAGCTCTCGACCAAGAACCTCATCGCGAACCTCGACAACATCAAGGCGAACCTCGGCTCCTACGCGGGGAACATCGCGAAGAACCTGCTGCACATCGCCGCCACCGTGATCGGGCTGATCTTCCAGCTGCTGACGATCGCGCTGTTCACGTTCTACCTCGTGGCCGACGGGCCGCGGTTCCGCCGGACCGTCTGTTCGTTCATGTCGCCCGAACGGCAGCGCCGGGTGCTGGAGGGGTGGGAGATCGCCATCGAGAAGACCGGCGGCTACCTCTACTCGCGCCTGCTGCTGGCGCTGCTGTCCGGGACCTGGACGTTCATCTGGCTGAGCGTGCTCGGGGTGCCGTTCGCGGCAGCGCTCGCATTGTGGATGGGGCTGCTGTCGCAGTTCGTCCCGGTGGTGGGCACCTACATCGCGATGCTGCTGCCGATCCTGGTGGCGCTCGCCAGGAACCCGGCGACCGCGCTCGTCGTCCTGATCGTGTTCGCCGTCTACCAGCAGCTGGAGAACTACTTCCTGAGCCCCAAGATCACCGCGCGGACCATGCAGCTGCACCCCGCCGTCGCCTTCGGCGCGGCCATCGTCGGGGGCAGCGTGCTCGGCGCGGTGGGGGCGTTCCTGGCGCTGCCCGCGGCGGCGATCGTGCAGGCCGTGCTGTCGACGTACCTGGAGCGGTACCAGGTCGTCGACTCCGATCTCACCAGCGACGAACCCCCGCCCCCGGATCCCACCGAGAAGACGGCCAGGCCGGGCGCGATCGAACGGATGGTCCGGCGCGTCCGGGGGATCGGAAAGGCCGACGAGCCCGAGGCCGCGACGGAATCGCCGTCCTGACCCTCAGGCGACCGTCGCGCCGGAGGGGAGCGGGGCGCGGAACTCGATCTCGCCGCCGCGGATCCGCTGGCCGGCCCCGGGAGCCATCGACCCCAGCACGCTTCGCGCCGCGTGGTTGTCTGCCAGCATCGTGCCGGTGAACGACTCGATGCCGCGGAGGCGGGCGAGCCGGGCCAGGTGATCCGACAGCACGGGGCCGATGCCGTGCCCCTGCCAGTCGTCGGCCACCACCAGGGCGACCTCGGCGTCGGCCGTTCCGGCGAGTCGGTGGAACCGCCCCTCGCCGACGATGCGGCTCCCGACGGTCACCAGGATCACCTCACGATCGAGTCGGCACACGTCGGTGAGATAGGCGATCGTTCGGTCCGACAACCGCGGGGTGGGGGTCATGAACCGCCGGAACAGCGTCCGGGGGGACAGTCCGAGGTAGAAGGAGCGCAGGTCGGTGGCATCCCGGTCGGTCGCCCGGCGAAGCACGACGATCGAGCCGTCCGCGAGCGGCACCGGGCCCAGGATCGACCCGGCGAGCTCCGCGGCGCCCGCTCTTCGTCGATCCATTCGCAGCATGACCGGTGCCCCCGGTTCCAGTGGGTTGCAGTTCGCAACGGACTCTACCCCGAGTGCGTTTCATTTCGCAACTCACTCTGTTACGCTCCGGGCGTGGAGCGCGATTGGCTGACGAACGAGAACTGCTCGGTGGCGCGCACCCTCGAGGTGATCGGGGAGCGGTGGACGATGCTGGTGCTCCGCGAGGCGTTCTTCCGGGTCCGCCGGTTCGAGGAGTTCCAGCGGAACACCGGCGCCGCCCGCAACATCCTGTCCGACCGCCTCCGGACGCTCGTCGAGCACGGCATCCTCGAGCGGCGGAAGTACCAGGACCATCCGCCGCGGTTCGAGTACCGGCTCACCGAGAAGGGCGTCGACCTGTACCCGGTGCTGATCTCCCTCATGGAATGGGGCGACAGGCACGCGCCGGGGGGGCAGGGGCCGGCGGTCGTGCTCGAGCACCGGACCTGCGGGCAGCCGACGGGGCCGACGCTCGTGTGCTCGGCGTGTGGGGAGCGGGTCACGGCCCGCGAGATGCGCGCGCTCCCCGGCCCGGGGGCCATGGCCCGCGGCGCGTAGCGCTCCCGGGAACCCACCGCCGACCGGTGTAGCGTTCCGCCCGATGACCCTGGTGCTCGGCGTCGAGGCGGGCGGATCGCATTGCCATGCGCTGGTCGCGGACCCGTCCGGGACCATCCTCGGCGTTGGCGCCAACCGCGACTCCGGCAACTGGGAGGACGTCGGGATCGTCGCGGCCGGCGGGGCGCTCCGGGCGTGCGTCCGGGCGGCGTTCGACGCCGCCACGAGGGACCCCGATGAGGTGGCCGCGGGCGTGTTCGCCCTGGCTGGTGTGGACTTCGCGATCGACGAGGAGCGGCTGGGCGGCCTGCCGGAGGCCATGGGGGTGGACGGTCCGACGTGGATCATGAACGACGCGTTCGCCGCGCTCCGGGCCGGGACGACGAACAGCTACGGGGTGGTCGTTGCGGCCGGGACCGGGTCCGTCGTGGCCGGGCAGAACATGCGTGGGGAGCAGGCCCGGACCCTGGGCCTGGGGCCCACGTTCGGCGACAGCGGCAGCGCCTCGGAGGTGTCCGAGGGCGGCGTCACCGCGGTGGCGATGGCGTTTCTCGGGCGCGGTCCCGACACCGCCCTCACCGAGATGATGTGCGCCGCCGCGGGGGCGGCGAGCGTGGAGGACTTCCTCGAGGGCACCGCCCGGGGGCGGCTCGACGCCGCGGTGTACGCACCGGTCGTGGCGAGCGCGGCCCAGGCGGGGGACGCGGTCGCGCTGGGCGTGCTCCGGGCTGCCGGCGAGTCGCTCGGCCACGCCGCAGGCCACGTGATCCGCCGGCTGGGCATGGAGGGATCGTCGTTCGAGGTGGTGCTGGCCGGCGGGCTGTGGCGCGCCGGCGCACCCGTGCTGCGAGAGGCCTTCGAAGAGGTGGTCAGGACCCAGGCGGCCGGCGCCGAGCCGGTGCTGCTCGACGCGCCGCCGGTGATCGGGAGCGCCCTGTTGGCACTGGAGCTCTCGGGGGCCACTCCCGACGGCGCCGTGCGGGGTCGTCTGGCCGAGGCCGCCCGGCAGTGGATCGTCGGCGTTCCGTCCTGATCTCCGGCGTCACCCCTTGACCCCGGTGAGGGTCACCCCCTCGATGAACACCCGCTGCGCGAGGAAGAACAGCAGGATCACCGGCAGCATGAACAGCACCGAGGCCGCCATCTCGATGTTCCACAGGACGCCCAGGTGGACCTGTTCGCTCTCCACGAGCTGGGCCAGCCCCACCGCGAGCGTCAGCGACTTGGGGTTGCTCCCGGAGAACACCAGGGGGTTGAAGAAGTCGTTCCACGCGAACAGGAACTGGAACAGCGCCACCGCCGCGATGCCCGCCTTCGCGAGCGGCACCACCACCCGCATCATGATCTGGAACTCCCCGGCGCCGTCCACGCGGGCCGCGTCGGACAGCTCGTTCGGGATCGTCAGGAAGAACTGCCGGAGCAGGAAGATCGAGAACGCGTCGCCGAAGAACGCCGGCACGATGAGCGGCTTGAGCGAGCCGATCCAGTGCAGCTTGGAGAAGATGACGTACAGCGGCACCACGGTGACCTGAGCGGGGAGCATGAGCGTCGCGAGGACGACCACCAGCGCGGCCTCCCGGCCCCTCCAGCGCAGTCGCGACAACGCGTACGCGACCGGCACGGAGGACACCACGACGCCCACCGTGGACAGCCCGGCGTACAGCAGCGAGTTCAGCCCGTAGCGCCACAGCGGGAAGATGTGGAACACGTCCCGGAAGTTGGCCCAGTTGAACGGGTGGGGCCACAGCCTGGTGGACAGCGCCTGCTGCCGCGTCATCAGCGCGGTCAGCCCGATGAACACCAGCGGCGCGAGGAAGATGATCGCGAGCACGATCGCCACCGAGTGGTTGGCCACCGACAGCATGAACCGCCGACGGCGGACGCCCGGGGGAGGAGGCCGGCGGGTGACCGCCCGCGCCGCCTCGGGCCGGATGACCGTCGAGGTGGCTATCGGAGGGCTCCCTGGTAGTGCACCCACCTCCGCGACGTCCGGATGAGGATGAGTGTGCAGAGCAGGGTCGCCAGGAACAGCATCCACGACATCGCCGAGGCATAGCCGAGGTGGAACGCGGTGAACCCCTGCTCGTACAACCAGACCGGGTAGAACAACAGCGACCCCTGCGGGTTCCCGAGGCTGCCCTGTCCGCCGGCCGCGATGTACCCCTCGGTGAAGTACTGGAAGCCGTAGATCACGCCGGTGACCACCGCGAAGAAGATGACGGGGGAGATCAGCGGCAGCGTGACGTAGCGGAACCGCTGCCAGGCGTTCGCCCCCTCGATGTCGGCGGCCTCGTACAGCTGCCTCGGCACGTCGAGGAGCGCGGCCAGGAAGATGATCATGGTGTTGCCGACCGACCACAGGCCGAGCAGCACCAGGCCGGGCTTCGACCACTTCGGATCCTGGAACCACACCGGCTGGGGCAGGTGCAGCAGGCCCGCGACGTGGTCGATCGGGCCGTTCGGGTTCAACAGGAAGACGAACCCCAGCACGGCCGCCACGACGGGCACCATGGTCGGCAGGAAGAAGATCGTCCGGTAGACGCCGACGCCGCGCTTCACGCGGTTGAGGACGGTGGCGCAGCCGATGGCGAACACCACCTGGAGCGGGACGAGCACCAGGATCATCCAGATGGTGTTCCGGAGGGCCTCCCAGAACTGGGGGTCCTTGGTGAACATGAACCGGTAGTTGGTGAAGCCGATCCAGTGCGGCGACGAGAACGAGTCGTAGCTGGTGAACGAGTAGTAGAGGGTCGCGAGCATCGGGAACAGGTAGAAGACCGCGAACCCGATCACCCACGGCGACATGAACGCCAGCACGACGCCCCGCCGCCGCCACCGGCGGCGGCTCTTCCGGGGGAGGGGCCGGGCGTCCGTCGCCGGACGCCCGACCGCCGTGGTCACCGAGATGGCCGCGCTCCTCTCACGTGGGTGCCCCCAGCTGCAACTGGTCGTCGATCTCCTTCGCGACGCCCTCGAGGCCCGACTGGAGCTCCTCGTTCCCGGCGAGGTACTTGTCGACGAAGGCGCCGTACAGCGTCGAGTCGGTGAACCCCAGCGTGTTGATCTGCTTGTAGCGCGAATGGGGGTTGGCGAAGATGTCCAGGAACGTCTTGAAGTGCGGGTCGCTGGTGAGCACCGAGTCGTTCAGCGCTCCAACCACCGTGGGGATGTTGTGGAGCTGCTCGGCCAGCATCTTCTCGGCGTTCGTGTCCAGCGCCAGGTACTTCACCAGCAGCCAGTCCTCGTCGGGGTGGGCCGGGTTGCGGGGGATGCCGATGGTGGACCCGCCGATCTGACCTGTGCCGTACAGCTGGGGTTGGTCGTCGGCCACCGGGAACGGCGCGGTCGCGTAGGGGACGTTCGACTTGTCGTTCTTGATGAACCCGACCCGCCACTCGCCGTCGAAGTCCATGGCCAGCTTGCCGTTCTCGAACAGGTTCGACGGCGAGAACTCCGTGTCCTCCCCGCCGTTCGCCGCGAAGAACCGGCGGAGCTTCGCATAGCCCAGCCAGTCCGTCATCGACTTGGTGAACGTGAGCAACTGCGTGAATCGTGGGTCGGTGGCCAGCGTGGACTTCCCGTCCTTGCCGTACCACTGGGCGTCGGAGTACACACCGTTCACGAAGTTGGCCAGCTCGTAGTCGCCGGTCGCGAGCGGGAGGAACCCGGCCACCTTGATCGAGCCGTCCGAGTTGAGCTGTGTGAGCTTCTTCGTGTCGGCGAAGAGCTCGGAGTACGTCTTCGGCGGGCTGGTGATCCCGGCCGCCTTGAACATGTCGGTGTTGTAGTACAGCCCGTACGCGTCGGTGAGCATCGGGAGCATGCACTGGTTGCCCTGGTAGCCCGTATACCCGAGCGCGCCGGCCGGCACGATCTTCGAGACGTCGATCTTGTCCTTCTGGAGGTCCTGCTTGAGGTCCACGTAGG
>DATBHM010000278.1:0-4302 GCA_036557505.1 Actinomycetota bacterium
GGCGGGCGGCGATGGCTCCCAGGCCATGGTGGGAACGGTGGCCGCCGAGCTCGGGCTCCCGATGGTGGTGGTGCCGGCAGGCACGCGGAACCATCTCGCCCTCGACCTGGGCCTCGACCGTGACGACGTGGTTGGAGCGCTCGAGGCCTACGGCGAGGCGGTCGAGCGGACCATGGACCTCGCCGACGTCAACGGCCACGTCTTCGTGAACAACGTGTCGCTGGGCCTGTACGCGGCGATCGTACGTTCGCCCGAATACCGGGACGCCAAGGTGGATACCACCCTCTCGACGCTGCCCCAGGTGCTCGGGCCGGCGACGGAGCCCTTCGACTTGCGGTTCAGTGACCCCGACGGAGTGGAACACCGTGGAGCACACGTCATCCAGATCTCCAACAACCCGTACGGCTCGACCATGGGCGGCATGGGGAGCCGGCCCCGGCTGGACACCGGCCTGCTCGGGATCGCCACGCTGGTGCTTGGCAAGGGTGGGGCGGCGCGATTCCTCTCATCGCTCCTCGCCGGGCACCCGGAACGCTTCGAGGGGCTGATGTCGTGGGCGACGCCCGAGTTCCGGGTCTCCTCCCGCGCCCCGATCGAGCTCGGCCTCGACGGGGAGGCCATGGAGATGGACTCGCCGCTCCGGTTCTCGATCCGGCCGAACCCGGTCCGCGTCCGGCTGCCGAAGCACGCGATCGGCTACTCGCCCGCCGGGCTCTCGCTCGGGTGGAAGGCGGGGCTGCGCGAGCTGTGGGGCGTCGTCCTGGGGCGTCCCGCGCGGTTCGGGGCCTGATCGCCCCGACGGTCAGGAGCCTTCGGCGAACCCCATGGTTCCGGCGCCCTGACCGAGCTGCATGGTGAGATCCGTGTCCTTGATGTCGTAGGAGGTCACCGTCCCGAGCAGGGTCACGTACTGCGTGTCCAGCGAGTTGTCGCCACAGGCCGCCAGGGTGCTCGCGCCGGGCTTCAGGGTGAGCGAGCTGCCGTTGGTCGTGTAGGAGCCGTGCACCTGGTTGCAGTCGGCCCTGGCGGAGAAGGTTCCGTCGTCGCTCAGGGTCAGCGTGTAGTTCTGCGGATCCGGCACCACCGACTGGTGCGCGGGCTCCGTCTCCGTGAGGTGGGTCCACCTCCACGTCGGGCCGACCAGGTCCGAACCCGAGCCCGAGCTGCACGCGCCCATGGGGGCCACGACCGCCGCCAGGACCAGCGCCACCGCCATCCGCCGCATCGTCCCTCCAGTCCACGCAGGGGCACCGAAGCACGTCCCGGCGCCGCACACGGGCTTCGATGGAAAACGTCGGAGGAACGATGGGGCGCGGCATCACGCCCCCGGGGTGAAAGCGCTAGCGGCCGCGCAGGGCGTGCTTCTCGACGGCCTTCTGGTGCCGCCTGATGTCGGCCCCGGACCACCGGACGCCGGTCAGGTAGTGGATGAGGACGCCGATCCCCCAGCCGACCATGACGAACGGGAACCATATGACGTCGGAGTTGCCGACCAGGTTGATCGTGGTGAGCGCGGCGACCACCACGACGTAGAGGACCGCGTGCACCGCGAATCCCCTGCGGCCGACGCGCTGCTGCATGTCGACCTCGGCCCGCTCGTATCGCTCGACGGTGAGTTCCTCGGCCATGCTCCCCTCCGGGACGTCCAATCGTCGGTCCAACCAACCCCGAACCGTCGACGACGCGAAGCCTACGCCGTCACCCCGTCGGGGTGTATGAGCCTCGAGTGCGCCCGGCCACCGGAGCCGCCCGATCAGACGCCGACGGTTCGGCTGCGTCGCTCCAGCAGCACCACGTCCCGCCACCGGTCGCCGTGGCGGCCGATCCGTTCGCGCCGCCCGACCTCCCGAAACCCGCACGCCCGATGCAACGCGAGCGAGGCCTCGTTCTCGGCCAGCACGCCGGCCTGGAGGGTCCAGATCCCGGCGAGCTCCGAGTCGGCGATCAGCCGGTGGAGGAGCGTTCTGCCCACCCCCTGTCCGCGTGCGGCCGACGCGACGTAGATGCTGAGCTCGGCGACGCCCCGGTAGACGGCGCGCTCGGACACCGGCGAGAGCGCGACCCATCCGACCACCCGGTCCCCGGATCGCGCCACCAGCCGGCACTCCCGGAGCCGGGCGCGGTTCCAGGCATCCCACGTCGGCGCGTACATCTCGAACGTCGCGTTCCCCCCGGCGATGCCCTCCTCGTAGATCTCGCGGACGGCCGGCCAGTCCTCGGGCCGCATGGGCTCGACGACGACCCCCGCACTCACGCCGGCTTCGATGCCTTCAACGAGAAGAACAGCGGCATCCGCCCGTCGAGGTCGGAGGGCAGCCGGTGCGTGTGGTCGTCGTGCGGCTCGAGCCCGGGCGACGGCCATTCCAAGAACGGGAACTCGTGCAGGAACTCGATGCGCAGGCCGGCTCGGGCCAGGCCGGTGACGATCTCGCCGAGCGAATGGTTCCAGCCGTACTCGTTCTTCGATCGGATCTCCGCCTCCCGGTCCGCGTAGGACCCCTGCACCTCGAACGCCAGCGGTTCGTCGTGGGACCAGTACGGATACCGGAGCACCGGACGGTGGAAGTCGACGTCGCCCTCGTCCTCGAACACCTGCAGGAACGGGTGCACCTCGGTCACGTAGAAGAATCCGCCCGGGGCCACGAAGTGGGCGGCGACCTCGGCCCACCGTTCGATGTCGGGGAGCCAGCCCAGCACGCCCCGCGACGTGTACACGACGTCGAACCGGCCGTCGAGCCGTGCGGGGAGATCGTCCATCCTCGACTCGACGAAGGTCGCGGGAACGCCGAGCTCAAGAGCGAGGTCGCGGGCGATCTCGAGCGCTCGCGCGGAGAAGTCGATGCCGGTCACGATCGCGCCCTCGCGCGCCCAGGACAACGTGTCCATCCCGAAATGGCACTGGAGGTGCAGCAGCGTCTTGCCGACGACCGGGCCGACCTCGTCGACCTCGTAGGCACGGAGTCGCGACCGCCCCCGCTTGAACTCCTCGACCCGGTAGAACTCCGACCGGGCGTTGACCTCTGCCCACTCGTCCCACAGGGTGCGGTTCGACTCGAGATACGGATCGTCCACGTCCGGACCAGCTTCGCAGAACGAGACGCCGGTGCGACGTCAGGCCCGCGAGGGCGAGACGGCCTCCAACAGGCGTCGGGAGGTCTCCGTCACCTCACGGACCGCCTCGTCGAACGCCTCGGCGTTCCGCCTCGACGGCACGCGGTACCCGCTCACCTTGCGGATGTACTGCAGCGCGGCCTCGTGGAGCTCCTGTTCGGTTGGCTGGCCGTCCGGCTTGCGCAGGACCTTGATGCTTCGGCACATGAACGCAAGGCTACGCGCCCCGCGTCTGCTTCGACGCCGCCAGCGCGCTGTCGGCCAGGACGTCGAGCCCCTCTTCGAGCTGGTCGTCGGTGATCACCAGCGGAACGAGGTGCCGCAGCACGTTGTGATACGGGCCGCAGGTCACCGGGACCACGCCCCGCTGCAGGGCCTCGCGCACCAGCGCGCCGGTGAACTCGCCGGCAGGTTCCCTGGTCTCGCGGTCCTTCACGAACTCCACCCCGACCATGGCGCCCAGCCCCCGAATCTCTCCGACCTCCGGAACGTCCTCGGAGACGTGCTCCCACCGCGCGCGGATCGTCTTGCCGACGGTCTCGGCTCGCTCGAGCAGGCCCTCCTCCTCGATCACGTCGAGGACGGCGATGGCGGCCGCGCACGCCACCGGGTTGCCGACGTACGTGCCGCCGATCGCGCTGGGGCCGGGCGCGTCCATGATCTCGGCCCGCGCCACGACGGCCGACAGCGGATACCCGTTGGCCAGCGACTTCGCGAGCGTCACGATGTCGGGCTCGAAGTCGAACTGCTCGCTCGCAAGGAACGTCCCGGTCCGTCCCGTCCCCGACTGGATCTCGTCGGCGATGACCAGGATGCCGTGTCGCTCGCACAGCGCCTTGAGCCCCGATAGGAACTCCGGCGTCGGGACCACGAATCCCCCTTCGCCCTGGATTGGCTCGACCACGACGGCGGCCACCGTCTCCGGGTCGACGACGGTGACGAAGCCCCGCTCGAGCGCGTCGAGCGCCAAGCGCCCGGCTTCGTCCGGGTGGGCGCTCCGGTAGGGGTATGGGAACGGGAACCGGTACACCTCCGCGGCGAACGGCCCGAACCCGGTCTTGTAGGGGCGGTGCCGGCTGGTGAGCGACATCGTCAGCAGGGTTCGTCCGTGGAAGCCGCCCTCGAAGCAGATCAGCGACTGCCGGCCGGTCGCCGCCTTGGCGAACTTCACCGCGTTCTCGACGGCCTCGG
>DATBHM010000279.1:0-1586 GCA_036557505.1 Actinomycetota bacterium
GTTCCCGCACGACGCCACGCCCGGGCCCGCGATCGAGTGGCGGGCCGAGGCGGTCCGGTGGTGGGACCGGTGGCTCAAGGGCCGGGAGGACGGGGCCGGGGACGAGCCGCCGCTCGCCGTGTACGTGTGCGACTGGCATCCTCCGGATCCGTCGCTCCGGGTGATCCCCGGCGAATGGCGGTGGTTCGACGCATGGCCGCCCGCCGGGCTCCGGGAGTGGGAGCTTCTTCTGGGGCCGGACGGCAGCCTCGGCGGCTCGGCTGCGGATGAAGTCGCCGACCACACCCTGGTCAGCGTGCCGTCAGCGGGCGTCGAGGCCGGGTTCTGGTGGGGCGAGCTCACCCCGGACCAGACGCCCCTCGACCGGGCCTCCCTGGTCTACGAGACGGCGCCGCTCACGGAGGACCTGGTGGTGGTGGGCATGCCCCGGGCTTCGCTCGTGGCCTCGGCCGACGCGCCGCTCGCGCACTGGTTCTGCCGCCTGTGCGACGTCGCGCCCGACGGGACGTCGACGCTGGTCTCGGGCGGGGGGCTGAACGGGGCGCACCGCGACTCGCCGGCCGATCCCCGGCCGCTGGAACCGGGGCGGTGGTACCGGCTTACCGTGGACATGCGGTTCGCGGGATGGAGGTTCCCGGCGGGCCACCGCCTCCGGCTGGCCGTGTCGAACTCGCTGTGGCCGATGATGTGGCCCACGCCGTCCCGGGTCACCACGCAGCTCAGAGCCGGCGGGCCCGACGCCTCCCGGCTGGTGCTCCCCGTCCTCGAGGGGCCGTCCGCGCCCCCGCCCCGGACGTTCGAGCTCCCCGAGCCGCGCCGGCACCCCCCGGGGGTCGAGGGGAGCGGCGACGGCTTCCCCCAGCCCTGGTCCATCCGGATCGAGGACGACGGTACGCGGGTCGCGGAGTGGGACGCCGAATACCGGACGGTCCTTCCGTGGAGCACCCAGGTCGTGAGGGAGGCCATGCGCGCCCGGGTCCACGACGACCATCCCGAGCGCGCGTCGATGGAGGGGGAGACGGAGACCGTCGTCGAGCTCGAAGGACGCACGCTCGTGTGGCGTGGCCGGCTCGACCTGTCGAGCGACGCCACGCATTTCGAGTACCGGTATCGGCGAACGGTCACGGAGAACGGACGCACCGTTCGGGACCGCGAGTGGCACGAACGGATCCCTCGCGACCACCAGTGACGACGGCTCAGATCAGGAAGCTCCTCGGCGGATCCTCCATCGTGAGGACCTCCCGGTCCACCCGGAAGTGGCTCAGGTCGTGGTCCGACCGGTCCTCGGCGGCGAGCTCCGCCGCGATGCGGCCGAACAGCGAGGCGAACTTGAACCCGTGTGCGGCGCCGAGCAGGAGGATCACGTTCCGGTGTTCGGGCAGCCGATCGATGACGAAGTCCCGGTCCGGCGGCATGGTGTACGTGCACGTCCGGAGGGAGAGGATCGGGCCGGCCGCCTCCGGGAGGTGTTGGTCGACGAACGCCCGCACCCGACCGAGCGCGGCCGCGTCCGGCTCGGCGTCGAGCCGGGCACGGGTCGTCGGCTCCCCACCGACGTCCTGGGCTGCTTTGGGGCCCGGTTCGCC
>DATBHM010000280.1:0-20000 GCA_036557505.1 Actinomycetota bacterium
CGCCGCCTCCATCGCGGCGTCCCGCGCGGCCGCGGCGAGCGCGGACGCGTCCTGCACGCTCCGCTCCGCCTCCCGAGCCGCGCGTTCGGCGCGGGCGGCGGCCTCCTCGGGCTGGGGTCGGGGCGACTCGGGTGCCGGGTCCTGCGGGGTTCGATCGCTCATGAGGGCCTCCTCGGCATCGGCTCCCCGGACCTTACCGGCGGGTGCCGGCCGAATCCCCTGGATCAGTGGACGCGGAGGTGCCCGCCCACGTCGAGCGGAGGACGGTCCGAGGGCGCGTCGGGCGGCATCGGCCCGACGGCCACCGCGCCGAGCGGGATCCACTCGTCGCCCACGCCGAGCGCCGTCCGCGTCTCCTCCTTGCAGAACAGCGTCGACGACACCCAGCACGACCCCAGCCCCTGAGCGTGGAGCGCGAGCAGGAGGTTCTGGATCCCCGCGCCGCCCGCCAGCAGGAACATCTCCCGTTCGGCCGCCGCGCGTTCGTCGTCCGGATAGGCGTGCGACCCGCGCAGGCGGACGAGTGGCACCACGATCGCCGGCGCGGCGCCGAGCAGGGTGTCGGACCTCGCGAGGCGGCGTTCGATCACGTCGACCGGCGCTCCGTCCCCTTCGAGGTCGGCCCGCCAAGCGGTGGCCATCGCCGCGAGCAGACGGCGCTTCGCCCAGTCCGAGGTCAGGGCGACGAACAGCCACGGCCGCGTGTGATGGGGGGCCGGCGCGGTGCACGCCGCGCGTACGGCCTCCTCGAGCGCACCGACCGGGACCTCGCCCCGGCCGAACGACCGGAGCGACCGCCGGGCGTGGAGCGACTGCAGGGGCGACTCCCGGAACAGGTCCTCCTGGGGCGGGCGCACCAGGTCCACCGCGCCCGCGGCGTCCCCGCGGTCCCCGACCCACGACCCTCCGTCCCCGGGTCGGAGGATGGCGACCGGCACCATCGCGTCCTTGGCCATGACCAGCCCGCTCGCGGCGGCGAGCTCGTCGGCGAGCGCGACCACCGTCGCCTCGAGCACCCGCCCCGTGTGGTCGGTCCCGCCCCGGAGGTCCACCAGGGCGGGGAGGCCCGACGACCCGATCGCGACGTTCACCAGCCCGCGCCGCCAGGGCCGCCCGAACGTGTCGGTGACGAGCACGCCCACATCCCCGCCCGCGGCCCGGGACAGGGCCTCGCCGATCCGGGCGGCGCTGGCGTCGGGGTCGACCGGGAGGAGCGTGAGGAACCCCTCCCCGACGTTCGACGCGTCGACGCCGGCGTTCGCGCATACGAACCCGTGCCGCGTCTGCGCGACGACAAGCCCGTCGCGGCGCGCGACGACGCGGGCGGTCTCCGACGCGACCCAGCCGTCGTGGCCGCGTTCGGCCTCGGGAACGGCCCGTCCCTCCGCCTTCGAAACGATCTTCTGCGTCACGGCCACGACGTCCCCCGGCCGGACGCGCCCGGCCAGGGCCGTGGCGAGCACCGCCGGCAGATCGTCGCCGGCGGTGAACTCGGGGAGGCCCTCGACGGGTTCGACGGTGACCATTTAGACCAGGGCCAACGCCGCCCGGGCGACGCGCTCGGCCGCGGCGTCGTCCGTCATCATCGAGTCGGTGACCGCGACCCGGAGCCCGGCGGCCTCGATCCGCTCGCGCAGCGTCCCGTCGATCTCGTCGATCACCCACGCCGACAGCAGGTCGCGGTAGTGCTCCGCGACGCCCGCCGCCGAGACCTCCACGCCGACCACCGGGAGCAACCGGTCGGCCATCCCGGCGAGGGGCGCGCCGCCGATGATGCCCGAGACGCCCACGGCGACCGGGCGGCGCGCCGCCACGGCGTCACGGAGCCCCGGCACGGCGAGGATCGGCCCGATCGAGGCCACGGGGTTCGACGGCGGAAACACGACGGCCTCCGCCCCGGCGATCGCTTCGAGCACCCCCGGTGCCGGCCGGGCCCGGTCGGCGCCCTCGTACCGGACCGACTTCACCTCGTCGACCGCGTGGCGTTCGACCCAGTACTCCTGGAAGTGCAGGTCCACGGTCCGGCCGTCCCTGACCACCTCCACGCGGGTCGCGACGGCGTCGTCGCTCATGGGCAGCACCCGGCAGGCGACGCCGAACCGCCCGGCGATCCGGGCGGTGGCCTCCGACAGGGTCGCACCCGACGCCAGGAGCCCGGTGCGCAACAGGTGCGTCGCCAGGTCGAGATCGCCGAGCCCGAACCAGGACCCGCGAGCGTCCAACCTCCGGAGCTCCTCGACCGCCCGGAACGTCTCGCCGCGTCGTCCCCACCCCCGCTCGCGGTCCATGGCGTCGCCCAGCCAGTAGACGACGGAGTCGGGGTCCGGCGACACGTGCAGCCCGTGGAGCTCGATGTCGTCGGCGGTGTTCACGACGACGGTGACGTCCTCCGGCGGCACGACGCGCACCAGCCCCCGCAGGAACTTCCCCGCGCCGATCCCCCCGGCGAGCGCCGTCACCTTCATGGCCCGACAGCGTAGCGGGGGGTCGCGGATGCCCGTAGTACGCTCGCAGCCGACATGGCCGACCCGACCTCCCAGGCCGTCCGGCGGGCCCTGGCGCGCGCGGGGTCCGGCAAGACGCTCTCCACCGACGAGGTCGCCGCGCTGCTCGCCGCGCGGGGGGACGACCTCGACCGGCTGATGGACCATGCCCGCCACCTCCGCGAGCTCGGGCGCGGCGACACGGTGACGTACTCCCGCAAGGTGTTCATCCCGCTCACGATGCTCTGCCGCGACCACTGCCACTACTGCACGTTCGCCAAGCCGCCGGCGCGCCTCGAGTCGCCCTTCCTGGCCCCCGAGCAGGTCGTGGCCGTCGCCGATGCCGGCCGCGCCATGGGGTGCAAGGAGGCGCTGTTCACGCTGGGGGACACGCCGGAGGACCGCTACCCGGTCGCGCGGGGGTGGCTCGAGGCCCGGGGGTTCTCCTCGACGCTCGACTACCTCCGGTCGGTCGCGATCCGCGTCATCGAGGAGACGGGCCTGCTCCCGCACCTCAACCCCGGCGTGATGTCGTGGGAGGACATGGCCCGCCTGAAGCACGTCGGCGCCTCGATGGGCCTGATGCTCGAGTCGACGTCCACGCGGCTCACCGAGCGGGGCGGCGCGCACTTCGGCTCACCCGACAAGGTTCCCGCCGTCCGCTTGCGCACCATCGAGGACGCCGGACGTCTGTCGATCCCGTTCACCACCGGCATCCTGGTGGGCATCGGCGAGACGCTCCGCGACCGCGCGGAGTCGCTGCTCGCGATCCGCGACCTCCACCGCAAGTACCGCCACGTCCAGGAGGTCATCGTCCAGAACTTCGTCCCGAAGCCCCGCACCGCCATGCACGCCGCCCCGGCCCCCGAGACCGAGGAGTACCTCGCGGCGATCGCCGCGGCGCGGGTGGTGTTCGGGCCACGGATGCACGTCCAGGCCCCGCCGAACCTGTCCGACGAGGCGTTCCCCCGGCTGCTGGACGCCGGGATCGACGACTGGGGCGGCGTCTCGCCCCTCACCCCCGACCACGTGAACCCCGAGAAACCGTGGCCGCAGATCGAACGCCTCACCGCGGCGACGAACGACGCCGGTCTGACGCTCCGCGAACGCCTCACGATCTACCCGGAATACGCGCTGAGGCCGGACCCGTGGATCGCCGGCAAGATGCAGGCGCCGGTCGCCGCGCTGGCCGGCGCCGACGGGTTCCCCCGCGACGGCGAGCCGCCGCGGCCGATCGCCTGGCAGGACCCCGACGTCCAGTGGAAGCCCCGCGAGATCGCGCTCACGTTCGCCAAGGCGGACGACGCCGGCCTCCGCGAGGACGCCCTGGCCGTGTACGGCGACTTCGACGCGTTCGAGGTCCAGGCCACGAAGCGGTGGGCCGAGCGGACCGTCGACCCGAAGCGCCTCGCCGGCGACATCCGGCGCGCGCTGAAGAAGGCCACCGCCGGCCGCCCGGACGACATCACCGACGACGAGGCGGTGGCGCTGTTGCAGGCGGAGGGGGACGCGCTCGAGGCGCTCTGCGCGATCGCCGATGACCTCCGCCGGGACGTGGTCGGCGACGACGTCACCTACGTCGTCAACCGGAACGTCAACTTCACGAACGTGTGCTACACGGGCTGCCGGTTCTGTGCGTTCGCGCAGCGGGAGGTCGACCACGAGTCGTACACGCTCCGCCTCGAGGAGGTGGCCGACCGCGTGGAGGAGGCGGCCGCGGCGGGCGCCACCGAGGTCTGCATGCAGGGCGGACTGCATCCGTCGCTCCCCGGCGAGTTCTACTTCCAGCTCCTCGACGCGGTGAAGCGGCGCGTCCCGGACATGCACGTCCACGCGTTCAGCCCAATGGAGGTCCTGAACGGCTCGACGCGCCTCGGGATCTCCTTCCGGGAGTTCCTGACCGAGTGCAGGGCGCGCGGGCTCGGCTCGATCCCGGGGACCGCGGCCGAGATCCTCGACGACGACGTCCGCTGGATCCTCACGAAGGGGAAGCTCCCGGCGGACACGTGGGAGGAGATCGTCGTGACGGCGCACGAGATCGGTCTGCCGTCGAGCTCGACGATGATGTACGGCCACGTCGACGCCCCACCGCACTGGGTGGCGCACATCCGCCGGCTCGCCGCGATCCAGGATCGAACCGGGGGGTTCACGGAGTTCGTGCCGCTGGCGTTCGTCCATCAGAACTCGCCGATCTACCTGGCGGGAAAGGCCCGCCCCGGCCCGACCCACGACGACAACCGCCGCGTCCACGCCGTCGCGCGCGTCCTGCTGCACGGCCGCATCCCCAACGTCCAGGTCTCGTGGGTGAAGATGGGGATCGAGGCGTGTCAGCTCCTGTTGCGGGGCGGCGCGAACGACTTCGGCGGCACGCTGATGGAGGAGACGATCAGCCGGATGGCCGGGGCCGAGTGGGGGATCCGCAAGGAGCCCGCCGAGCTCGAGGACGCCATCCGGGCGATCGGCCGGACCCCCGCAGAACGCACCACCACGTACGGCCGGGTCCGCCGCGATGTGCCCCTCGTTCGTACGACGTCGACGTTTCGAGGCTGATTCCGTCAACCTGATTGACGATAATGGTCAATCAGATTGACCATCGAAATTTTCCTCAGAATCCCTTGTCATGGTCCCGCATTCGGCGAAAAGATGTCCGCGGACATGACGGCGGATGCAGGCGGAAGATTCCACTTGCACTCGGACGGCCCCTTCCGTCAGAATTACACGACTGTAGTTCACGGAGGGATGAGCCGTGCATCACTACATCCCCTGGCAGGAGCGAGGACGCTGCCGGGAGCAGGATCCGGAGGTGTTCTTTCCGGAGAAGGGTGGCTCGTCGCGCGAGGCCAAACGGATCTGCGCGGACTGCCCGGTCCGGATCGAATGTCTGAACTACGCGCTGCGCCGCGACGAGCGGTACGGCGTGTGGGGTGGCATGAGCGAACGCGAACGTCGCCGCCTCAAGCGCATGGCTTCGTAACCCACCGCGCCGAAGGTTCACGGACGTGAAGGCGCCCGAGTCCCTCGGAAGGGGGTGAGTTCATGGCCACCACACGCAAGTCGACCGCCAAGTCGGCTGCTTCGAGGGCGCGGTCCACGGCGAAGAAAACCGTGAAGCGCGCGAGCTCCGCCGCGAAGAAGACCGTCTCGAGGGCGAAGACGGCTGCTCGCAAGAAGACGGCTGCGAGGAAGCCGGCAGCCCGGAAGACCGCGGCGAAGAAGACCGCGGCGCGCAAGCCGGCAGCCCGGAAGACCGCCGCGAAGAAGACCACCGCACGCAAGACGGCGGCGCGCAAGCCGGCGGCGAAGAAGACCGGCGCGAAGAAGACCACCGCACGCAAGACGGCGGCGCGCAAGCGCTAGGCCGCCGGTGGGTGCCGGAAGGGGGGCGCGCGAGCGCCCCCCTTCCTCCGTCTGTGGCCCCGGCGCGAACGGGCCGGGGCCTCCCCGGAACGGCCGAATGCGCGTGCTAGGCTCGCGCACGGCCTCGTGCCGTTCCCATGGCCCACGCTTCCACGACCACAGCGCAACCCGACGCGACCGAGACCCGCCGCAAGGAGCCGAGTGTCCTCGTGGTGCTGGTGGCCCACGACGGTCTCCCCTGGCTGCGGGAGTGTCTGCGTTCGCTGTCCCGACAGACCCATCCACGACTGGGCATCGTGGCGGTCGACAACGCCTCGGACGACGGCTCGCGGGACCTCCTGGAGCAGGCCCTCGGCCCCGACCGCGTCATCGCGCTGCCGAGGAACGCCGGCCTCCCCGGCGCCGTGCAGGCCGGCCTGAAGGTCGACGCCGCCGAGCGCGCCGACTACCTCCTGATCCTCCACGACGACACCGCGCTCGACCCCGAGGCGGTGGCCCGCATGGTCGAGGCGGCCGAACGCGTCGACGGCGTCGGCGTGGTCGGCCCCAAGGTGCTCGACTGGGAGGACCCCCGCGTGCTCCGCGAGGTGGGCCAGTCCACCGACGGGTTCGGCTACCCCTACTCGCCGCTCGAGGAGGACGAGATCGACCACGGTCAGTACGACCGGGTCCGAGAGGTGCTGTTCGTCTCGTCGGCCGCCATGCTCGTGTCCCGGGCGGCGTGGAAGCGCGCCGGCGTCCCCGACGAGCGCCTCGACCCGTATCTGGAGGACCTCGACTTCTGCTGGCGGGCCCGGCTGGCCGGGTTCCGCGTGCTGATGTCGCCGCAGGCCAAGGCCCGTCACCGCAGCGCCGCGATCCGGGGGGAGCGCCGCGACGGGGTCCGCGTCGACCGGCAGCGCCTGTACGCGGAGCGGGCCAGCCTCGCCGCGATGCTGAAGAACTACGGCCTGCTCACGCTGCTGTGGATCCTCCCGCTGTACACGGTCCAGGCCCTGGGGAAGACGGTCGTCTGGGCAGTGACCCGGCGCTTCGAGGAGGCCTGGCAGGTGGTCGTGGCCCTGCTGTGGAACGTGGCCCACCTTCCGGGGACGATCCGCCGGCGGATCCGGGCCCAGGCCGTCCGGTCGGTGCCGGACCGCGCCGTCCGCCGGTACATGGCACCGGCCGGCCTCCGCCTGCGGCGGTGGGCCGACACGGCCGGGGCGCTGTTCCGGCGGACCGAGGAGCCCGCCCTCGACGAGGAACGCCCGGTGGACGAGCAGGAGGAGCTCGTCCTGCCCACGCTGGGGGCGCGGACGATGTCGCTCGCCCGCGCGCACCCGGTGGCGACGGCGTGGGCGGCGTTCGCCGTCCTGGCATTCCTCGCCTACCGGCCGCTGTGGGGGCACGCGCCCCTCACCGGTGGGGCGCTCCCGTCGTTCCCGGCCGCGCCGACCGGGTTCTTCCACGAGTTCCTGTCGGGGTACCGGACCACCGTCCTCGGCGGGGCCGACCCGGCCAGCCCGGCGCTCGGGATGCTCGGCCTCACGTCGGCCGTGACGTTCGCCAGCACGGCGGTCGCGCAGAAGCTCCTGTTGATGGCGCTGCCGCCCCTCGCCGCGCGGGCCATGTACCGCCTGGTGCTCCGGCGGACCAATGAGCGCATCCCGGCCGTCGCCGCCGGGGCCGTCTACGGCCTGTCGGCGACGGTGCTGTGGGCGCTTTCGGAGGGGCGGATCGCCGCGCTCGCCGCGCTCGTCGTGCTCCCCTCGCTGGTCGACCGCCTGGAACGTGGGTTCTCGCCGAACCGGCCCGGACGGCCGCTGCGTTTCCTGGTGGACGCAGGACTCGTGCTGGCCGTCGGGCTGGCCTTCTTCCCCGGGGTGATCCTGGCGTTCGCCCTGTTCGCCGTGGCCTGTCTGCTGGTCCCCAGCCGGCGGGGCGAGGCGCGGGGTGTCGGGATCGTCGCCGGGGCGGTCGTGGTCGGGCTCGCGCTGGCCTTCCCGATGGTGCTGGCCTCGTTCGGCGGTCCGGGCCCCGCGCTGCACTCCACCGCGGGGCGGGCGGACTTCGCTTCGCTCGTGCGGCTGTCGCCGGGGCCCGCCACCGGCTCGTGGTCGGTGGCGTGGTTCGTTCCGGTGGCCGCGCTGGTCTCGTTCACGCTCGCGGACCGGGAGCGACGACGGACCGGGCTCCGGTTGCTGCTCGTGTCGGTCGCGGGCGTCACCCTCGCGTGGCTGTCGGCGGCCGGCTACCTGTCCGCGCCGCTCTCGAACCCAACCGCCTACCTGGCGGCGGCGGCCGTCGCGGACTGCGCGCTCATCGGGCTCGGCGTGACGGCCGCGATCGAGATGGGCCGGCGGGCCTTCGGGTACCGGCAGCTGGCCGGCATCGGCGTGTCGGCGCTCGTGGCCGGGGGGCTGGTGCTGCAGGCGGTGGAGGCGGCCACCGGCGGATGGGCGATCGGCACGAACCAGGAGTCGCCGTCCTGGCCGCTGGTCGCGAGCGCCGACCCGGGGTCGGACTTCCGGGTGCTGTGGCTGGGTGGACCGAGCGGCGATCCGTTCCCCGCGCCCGGCGGGGACGCCATCACGGAGGGGTCGGCCTCCGGCATCACCCTCCGGTACACGGTGACCGACCGGAACGGCGCCTCCGCCCTCGACACGGGGCGCGGGTTCACCGGCGACGGGTACCGGTACCTGGAACGGTCGCTGTCGCAGATCCTGTCGGGCAACACGACGCACGGCGGCGCGCTGCTCGGCCCGCTGGGGGTGGAGTTCCTCGTGGCCGGGGACGGGGATCTCCCCCGGGAGGCCCGACTCCGGCTTGACGCGCAGGTCGACATGGACCTGGTGCCGACCAGCGGCCTGGTCATCTACCGGAACGAACGCGTGTACCCGCAGGCGGGGGCGACGTCCCAGCGGGACTTCGCCGCGGCGTCGGGGAGCACCGACCTCCTCCCCGTGGCGACGCTGCCGAAGTTCGACGGATCCACGCTGCCGCCGGTCGCCGGTGGGTTCCAGGGGGACTCGCCGGGCGGCGTCGCCCTGCTCGCGCGGCAGTTCGACGGCGCGTGGCGTCTTCGGAGCGGCGGCCACGACCTCCTCCCGGCGCGGTCGTTCGGGTGGGCCACGCGGTTCCGCGCGCCGCCGGGACCCGTGCAGATCACCTACGCCGGCCAGGGC
Source organism: Actinomycetota bacterium (assembly GCA_036557505.1). Classification (GTDB taxonomy): domain Bacteria; phylum Actinomycetota; class UBA4738; order UBA4738; family JACQTL01; genus DATBHM01. The sequence goes on from DATBHM010000280.1 coordinate 9,008, forward strand.
ACGCGCGATCTCGAGGTCGCCCTGCTGGCCGCGCTGTGGCTGGCCGCCCTGTGGATCACGAGGAAGCCGGTGCGCCGATGAGGTCCCGGAGCGCGCTCCTCACGGTGGTGGTGGTCGTCGCGTTGCTCGCCGGAGGCGGATGGGTGCTGCAGCACCAGGCAGGGCCGAAGCAGGCCCGCGCGCTCGACGGCGCCGACTCGGTGGGCGGCGCGGACGACGCGCCGTCCGGCGCCTGGTACTGCCCGCACGGCGGCGGCAAGGGCTGGACCGGGCAGGTGGCGATCACGAATCCGGGGGACACCGACGTCACCGTCCGTGTCGCCTCGATGAGCCACCGCGGGCTGCAACCGGCCACGACCCTCACCGTGCGGGCCCACAGTCGGACGGAGGTCGACGTCCCCGCGGGGCAGCGGGAGGCTTCGACCGAGATCGAGTACTTCGGCGGGTGGGTGGCCGCGGGGTGGGTGGTGTCGGCCCCCGGGACTCCGGCCGGCGCGCCGAGCCCGGGACCGGCGAGCCCGACCCCCGAGCCCACGGGAACCGGGGGCGGGACCGGCGAGAGCGGGAGCCCCTCGCAACCCGCCGTGGAGGAGGGCGTCGGCGCCGACCCCTGCGCGAACGGGGCCGGCCGCACCTGGTACCTGCCGGACGGGTCCACCATCCAGGGCCAGGAGGACTACGTGATCGTGATGAACCCGTTCGCCTCGGAGGCCTCGTTCCAGGTCTCGTTCGTGGCGGAGGCCCGCGTCGTCGCGGCGCCGGGGGAGATCACGGTGCCCGGCGGGCAGAGCGTGGCGATCCACGCCAACAAGGACGACCTGGGCGACCAGACCGTGGCCGCCGTGGTCACGGCGGGCATCGGGCGCGTCGTCGCGGCATCCCTCGGCATCGACGACGCCGGAGGGGTGCGCTCCGACATCGGGGTTCCGACGCTGGTCGGCGACCCCGTGATCCCCGGCGCGGGGGACGCGGGCGGGACCGAGATCCCGTTCCTCAACCCGTCGAAGTCGGGGATCACCTACGGCGTGGACTTCCTGGGCGCCGACGGGCGTCACCTCGCGCTGCCCCACACCCAGAAGGTCGGTCCGAACGCCTCCCGCACGGAGACGCTCACGGCCACCGGGCCTGGCGCCGTCTCGCTGGTAGCGTCGGGCGGCGCGAAGGTCGCCGCCGCCCGGCGGACGCTCGGCATCCGGGGCGACGAGGGGAGCACGACCGCCTTCGCGCCGGCTCATGCCTGGCTGCTGACCTCGCCTGCCACCGACAACTCGGACTCGACCGAGGTGGCGCTGGCGAACACCGGTGCGTCGCCGGTCACGGTCACGCTGACGGGGATCACCGACGCGGGTCCGCTCGCGAGCGCGCCGGTGACGGTGACCGTGCCGCCGGACTCCTCGGTGCCGTCCCCGGCGGGGTTCCTCGAGGGCACGGCGCTGGCCTCCGTGCTGGCGGTCTCCGACGGTGGGCCGTTCACCGCGGTCATGACCGCGACCTCGAAGACGCGATCCGCCTACGCCGTGGGGGCGGGCGTCCCGATCCCTCCTCAATGGGTGCCGGCCGGATGACCGGGCCCGCCGGTGCGGATTTCCGCCCGAAAGGGTGTGGAAACGGGTGGGGGTTCGCTATGATCCTGCTCCCGGGCCGGCCGGTCCGGAACCCTCCGAAAGGGACCTCGTGAGCAGCGGACGCCACGTGCGACGCAGGTTCGCCGGCAAGTTGCCGGTCGTGCTGCTGATTGCGTTCGTGCTGATCGCCCTGGTCGGCGCGGGGTCGGCGGTGGCGGCCCTCCGGTTCGACCGTCAGAGCGACCACCGCATCATGCCGGGGGTCTCCATCGAGGGCGTGGACGTGTCGAACATGACCCGCGCCCAGGCCATCACCGCGGTGTCGAAGGTGGTCCAGCGTCAGCTCGACGCCAGGATCCACGTCGTCGCCGGCGCGAAGACCTGGAACTTCACCGCCGCGCAGCTCGGGCTCTCCGCCGACGTGGCGAGCGCGGTCGACAAGGCGCTTGCGGTCAACTCCGACTTCTCCTGGATCTCTCGCGTCTACCACCGACTCACCCACTCCGACGTCCACCGGTCGTTCACGGTGGCCACGTCGTTCACCACCACGCCGATCGCGAAGTTCGTCCGGACGGTGACGCCAACGCTCCGCCACACGGCGACGGGCGCCTCGTACTCGCTCGTGAACGGCGCCGTCGAGATGAACCACGCCAGGCCGGGAGCGGTGCTCAAGGACTGGCTGGCCCGGCAGGACCTCAAGAAGGCGGTGCGGTCGGGCGGCGGCACGGTGACCCTGGTGTCGAAGCCCGTCGCCCCGAAGGTCACCGACGGAGACGTCGGCAAGGCGATCGTCGTCAGCCGGACCACCAACCGGCTCTGGCTCTACGACGACTTCAAGGTCGAACGGACCTACCCGGTGGCAACGGCGAAGTTCGGGTTCGAGACGCCGCCCGGCGCCTGGACGATCATCGCCAAGGTGGAGAACCCGACCTGGCACAACCCGTGCCTGGGCCAGCCGGGGTGCTGGGCGGCCAACGAGCCGGCCGAGATCGGGCCGGGGCCGGGGAACCCGCTGGGCACGCGGGCGCTGTACCTGGACGCGCCGGGAATCCGCATCCACGGGTCGCCGGAGGACTCCTCGATCGGCTCCTGGGCATCGCACGGGTGCATCCGGATGCACATCCCGGACTCGGAAGCGCTCTACCCGCTCGTGCCGGTGGGGACGCCGGTCTACGTCATCGGGTCCCCCCCGTGGGGCAACACGCCCGACGGCCCGGTGGGCTGAGCCCAGGGGCCCCGAGCCGCGTTCCACACCACTGACGGGCGGATTTTTTTTCCACAACGTCCATTGCGGTCCCCACGCGCACGACCGCGTCGGCGGTGTTCCCAGGCACGAATTGTGGGCCGACCGGGGGACGCACGTCGGTCGCCGGTCCCACAGGGCCCGCACTCGATGGGGGAGGCGAAAATGATCAACTGGGGCTATGCGCCCGGAGGGGTCAATCCGCCGAGGATTACAGCGACATGGCCCCTGCACATCACCACCTGACGTGCCCTTCCTGCCACAACGGTGACGTCATCTCGATCACCATGACGGTCGCAGGGTCCGACCTCCAGTTCAGCACCTGCCACGAGTGCGAGGCCAAGTGGTGGGTCAAGGACGGCGAGTCGGTCCCCCTGACGTCGGTGCTCGGGACCGTCGGCACCCGATAGCCGGAAGCAGGCACCACCGCCCGCATCACCCCGACCTCGGTCGTTCGCCCGTGGGCGACGCGCGGCCGGGGGACCCGGCCGGCCTCCACGGTTCGGCCATCCATCGCGGGAGCTCGCGGTCCCCGCTTGGGCGGGTGATTCCACTGTGTAGGATGCGCTGTCGTCGTGTCCACGCGTGACCTCGAATCCATCTTCAAGGCCTACGACGTCCGCGGCACCGTCCCCGACCAGCTCGATGCGGACGTGGCCCGACGGATCGGTTCGGCCTTCGCCCAATGGGCCGGTGCGCCCCGCGTCGCCCTCGGCCGGGACTGCCGTCTGTCCTCCCCGGACCTCGCCGAGGCGTTCACCGACGGGGCGACCTCCCGCGGGGTCGGCGTCGTCGACCTTGGACTCACCTCGACCGACCTCGTCTACTTCGCGTCGGGGGCCCTCGACGTCCCAGCGGCGGCCATCACGGCGAGCCACAATCCCGCGAACTACAACGGGCTGAAGTTCTGCCTGGCCGGCGCGAAGCCCGTGGGGGAGGACACCGGGCTGCAGGAGATCCGCGCCCTGGCCGAGCGCGACGGCATCGCGCCCTCCGCCTCCCGGGGAACGGTCGAGCACCGTGACCTGCTCCCGCAGTACGTCGACCACGTGCTGCGGTTCGTCGACGCGGACCGCATGCGGCCCCTCACCGTCGTCACCGACACCGCGAACGGCATGGGCGGGCTGGTCGTCCCCGCGGTGATGGAGCGCCTGCCGGTGAAGCTCGTCGCGCTGTACCCGGAGCTCGACGGGACCTTCCCGAACCACCCGGCCGATCCGATCGACCCCGAGAACCAGGAGGACCTCAAGCGCGCGGTGCGCGAGCACCGGGCCGACGTCGGCATGGCGTTCGACGGGGACGCCGATCGCGTGTTCCTCGTCGACGAGACCGCCGATGGCGTGAGCGGCTCGCTGGTGACGGCGATGACGGCCGAGGTCATGCTCCGCCGGGAGCCCGGCGCCGCGATCGTCTACAACCTGATCTGCTCGTGGGTCGTCCCCGAGGTGATCACCGAGCACGGAGGCCGGCCGGTCCGAACCCGCGTCGGGCACTCGTTCATCAAGGCGGTCATGGCGGAGACCGGCGCGATCTTCGGAGGCGAGCACTCGGGGCACTACTACTTCCGGGAGAACTACCGGGCGGACTCCGGGCTGATCGCCGGCGTCATCGCGCTGGGGGAGTTGTCGCGCGCGGACGCCCCGCTGTCCGCGCTGTTGGCGCCGTACCGCCGGTACGCCGACTCGGGGGAGATCAACTCACGCGTGGCGGACGGCGCCGCCAGGATCGAGGAGATCGCCGGGCGCTTCGCGGACGGGCGGCAGGACCGTCTGGACGGGCTCACCGTGGAGTACGACGACTGGTGGTGCAACGTCCGCCCGTCGAACACCGAACCGCTGCTGCGGCTGAACGTCGAGGCGCGGACGCAGGAGCTGCTGGACGAGAAGACGGCGGAGGTGCTCGCGGTCATCCGGGGCTGACCGGGTCGCGGGCACCGGGGAGACGGAGGAGCGGACATGGGCGTGGAGAAGGACCTGCTGGACATCCTGGCCTGCCCCAACTGCCGGGGCGAGGTGGACTACGACGAGGCGGCCGAGATCATCGAGTGCCGTTCGTGCCACTTCAAGTACCCGGTGCGCGACGGGATCCCGGTGATGCTGATCGACGAGGCCGAGAAGCCCTCGTGACCGAACGCCTCGACGACCTCGCGGTCCTCACCTCGAACGACCCCTCCGGGATGCTCGACGCCGTCCTCGGGCTGGCCGGGCAGTGCCGCGACGGCTATCGGGAGGGCCTCGGGGCGGCCGATCTGCCGTCCGGCGACGGCGTGACGGCGGTCGCGATCTGCGGGATGGGCGGATCGGGCGTGTCGGGTGACGTGATCCGCGCGCTGTACCGCGACCGCCTGACCCTGCCGGTCACCGTGGCCAAGGGCCCGGTGCTGCCGGCGTTCTGCGGGAAGGACACGCTGGTCGTCGTGTCGTCGTACTCGGGCTCGACGGCCGAGACGCTGGCGTGCTTCGACGAGGCCGGCGCCTGGGGGTGCCGGTTGATGGCGGTCACGTCGGGGGGTGAGCTCGGGCGGCGGGCCGCCGAGCAGGCCGTCGCCGTGGTCCCGGTGCCGACGGGGTTCCAGCCGCGGGCCGCCGTCGGCCATCTGACGTTCGGGGCGCTGGGTGCGCTCGAGGCGATGGGCGTGATCCCGACTCTCGGGGACGAGGTGTCGCACGTCGCCGCCGTGCTCGAGCGGCTCCGCAACCGGATCGGCCCTGAGGTCCCCGTCGCGGAGAACCCGGCCAAGCGGCTGGCCGTGCGGATCGGGGACCGGTTCCCGGTGATCTGGGGGGCCGACGGGATCGGCGGCGTCGCGGCCGCGAGGTGGCGGACGGAGCTGAACGAGAACGCCAAGGTCCCGGCCTTCTCGGCCGCCCTGCCGGAGCTCGACCACAACGAGGTCGTGGGGTGGTCGGCGGGCACCGGCGACCGGTTCGTCCTGCTGACGCTGCGCCACCCCGGCGAGCACCCCGATGTGGCGGCGCGGTTCCCCGTGTCCGTGGAGGTTGCGCTCTCTGCGGGGCTCGTCCACCACGAGGTGCGGACGAAGGGCGACACACCACTCTCCTCGCTCATGTCGCTCGTGATGCTGGGGGGCGCGGTGAGCGTGTATCTCGCGGCGCTCCGGGGGGTCGACCCCACGCCGATCGACGCGATCACCCGGATCAAGAAGTCGCTCGAGGGTGTGACGTGATGCGTTCGATCGAGTCGCCCGCATCGACCGCGTCCGCCGACACGGCGACGTCGGCGGCTCCCGCATCCGTCGAGGCCGTATCGCCCGGTGACACCGCCGCGGCCGAGGCCGTCGCCGCCATCCGCGCGCAGTCGTCCGTGGTGCCGGCGGTGGCCATCATCCTCGGGTCCGGGCTGGGGCCGGCCGCCGACCTCATCGAACAGGACGAGGCGTTCTCGTTCGCCGACCTGCCGGGGTTCCCGGCGCCGACGGTGCCCGGCCACGCGGGGCGACTCCTGCTGGGGACGCTCGCCGGGGTGCCGGTGGCCGCGTTCATGGGGCGGATCCATTTCTACGAGGGCCACCCGATGTCGGTCTCGGCGATGCCGGTCCGCGTGGCCCGGCTCCTCGGCGCGGGGATCATGGTGCTGACCGCCTCCGTCGGGGCGCTGGACCCCGCTCTGAAGCCGGGTTCGCTCGTCGTGGCCACCGACCACCTGAACATGATGGGGGAGAACCCGCTGCGCGGATGGCGCAACGCGGATGGGTCGCCGCCGTTCATCGACGTGTCCTCCCTGTACGACCCGACCCTCCGCGACATCGCGCTCGCCGAGGCTCCGGCCGCCGGGTTGACGGCCGCGCCCGGCGTGTACGTCGCGGCATCGGGCCCTTCGTACGAGACGAGGGCGGAGATCGAGATGATGCGGAACGCCGGCGGGACCGTCGTCGGCATGTCGATCGTGCCGGAGGCGCTGCCGGCCCGGGCGCTCGGCATGCGCCTGCTGGGCCTGTTCTCGGTGACGAACTCGGTCGGCGGGGAGGTCAGCCACCTCGAGGTGATCGAGGTCGGCCGGCAGATGGGCGCCAACCTGGCGAAGCTGCTGGAGCGTGTGGTGCCGCGCATCGCGGCGACGACCGGCGGTTCCGATGCACCGCACTGACGAGACAAGGAGCTGATTCGGATGGACTGCGACGTCAAGGACCTCGGCCTGATCGACAAGGGCCGCGCGCGCATCGAGTGGGCGGGCGCCGAGATGCGCGTGCTGGCGCTCATCAAGGAGCGGTTCGAGAAGGAGCGGCCCCTGGCCGACCTCACGATCGCCGCGTGCCTCCACGTGACCACGGAGACCGCGAACCTGGTGGAGACGCTCCAGGCCGGCGGCGCCGAGGTCGCGCTGTGCGCCTCCAACCCGCTGTCGACGCAGGACGACGTGGCGGCCGCGCTGTGCGAGCAGAGCGGGATCAACGTCTTCGCGATCAAGGGCGAGGACAACGAGACCTACTACCGCCACATCAACGAGGTCCTCGATCACCACCCGAACATGACGATGGACGACGGCGCAGACCTGGTCGGCCTGCTGCACACCAAGCGGAAGGACCAGCTGCCGGAGATCCTCGCCGGCACCGAGGAGACCACGACCGGCGTGATCCGGCTGCGGTCGATGGCATCGAACGGCGTGCTCGCGTACCCGATCGTCGCCGTGAACGACGCCAACACCAAGCACCTGTTCGACAATCGGTTCGGGACGGGCCAGTCGACGATCGACGCGATCCTCCGCTCGACGAACCTCCTGCTGGCGGGGCGGACCGTGGTCGTGTGCGGCTACGGGATGTGCGGCCGCGGCGTGGCGTCGCGGGCCCGGGGGCTGGGCGCGCAGGTGGTGGTGACCGAGGTCTCCCCGCTCGCCGCGCTGGAGGCCGTGATGGAGGGCTACCGCGTGATGCCGGTCGCCGACGCGGCGCGGATCGGGGACGTGTTCGTCACGGTCACGGGCGACACCTCGATCATCCGGCGCGAGCACATGGAGGCCATGAAGCACGGCGCGGTGCTCGCCAACAGCGGGCACTTCGACGTCGAGATCGACAAGGCCGCGCTCGCCGAGATCGGCGGCGTGCCCCGCAGGGTGCGGGAGTTCGTCGACCAGTACCAGCTCGCGGACGGACGCAAGCTGTTCCTCCTGGCCGAGGGGCGGCTGGTGAACCTCGGCGCCGCGGAGGGCCACCCTGCGTCGGTGATGGACATGTCGTTCGCCAACCAGGCCCTGGCCGCGGAGTGGATCGCCAAGCACCACGACGGGCTCGAGAAGCGGGTCTACGGCGTGCCCGAGGAGATCGACAGCGAGGTCGCGCGGCTGAAGCTCCAGACCATGGGCGTCGAGATCGACTCGCTCACGGCGGAGCAGGAGGCCTATTTGGGTTCGTGGGAGCAGGGAACGTAGGCTCCCTCCTCGTGGGCGACGACGACATCGGGGGCGTTCTTCCGGACGAACGTGCGGCGTTCCGCGCGGTCGGGGGCCATCTGGCGCGGCGCGGACTGATCCACGACACCCAGGGCAACCTCTCGACGTTCGACGGCCGCCGCCTGGTGATCACGAGGACGGGGTGCCGTCTCGGCGCCCTCGGCGAGGACGACCTGCTCGTGGGGACCGCCTCGGACCCGCCCGCCGGGGCGTCGTCGGACCTCGACATCCACCTCCGGTGCTACGCCGGGTATCAGGCCGCCGACGGTGTCCGGTCGGTCGTGCACGCGCACCCTCCGGGCACGGAGCGCGAGGGGCAGGCGGACGCTCACGCTGGCGGCGCCGGGGGGGCGGAGCGCCGGCACGGCGTGTACGGAACCGGTCGCACGCTCGAGCAGGCCGCGGCGATGGTGGAGATGGTCGTGCGCCCGGAGCGCGCCGCCAAGCTCGGGATGCAGGCCGTCGCCGGGACGATCGCCTCCCCGTTCAGCGCCGTGTGGTTCCAGCCCGGCGGCACCACCGAGCTCGAGGGGGACGACGGGGTCGTGTCCGAGTCGGAGGTTCCGGCCTCGGTCTCGGGGTTCGACCAGACCCGGTTCCCCGTGGAGGACGGCACGGGGTTCACCGCGACCTCGGTCGACGAGGTGGCCGACGCCATCCGGCGGCTCTCGGTCCGGGGCGCCCCGGTGCTGGGGATCGCGGCGGCGTTCGGTGTCGCCCTCGCCGCGTTCCGCGCCCGCGGGAGCGGCGAGGACGTCCGCGAGGCGGCCGCCAAGGCGGGTGCGCTCCTGGTGTCGACCCGGCCGACCGCGGTGAACATCCGGTGGGCGGTCGACCGGCTGGAATCGGCCGTGCTGGGCGCGCCCGATGCCGACGTGCCGGCTCGACTCCTGGCCGAGGCCGTGTCGATCGAGCGGGAGGACGCGGAGGCCTGCTCGGCGATGGGCTGGTTCGGGGAGCCCCTCATCCCCGAGGGGGCGAACGTGCTCACCCACTGCAACACCGGGATGCTGTGCACGGCCGGGATCGGGACGGCCTTCGGCGTGCTGTGGTGCTCGCACCTCGCGGGGAAGGGCATCCACGTGTGGGTCGACGAGACCCGGCCGCTGTTGCAGGGGGCGCGGCTGACTGCGTGGGAGCTGCAGCGGCTCGGGGTGCCGTTCTCGGTGATCGCCGACGGCGCCGCCGGATCGCTCATGGCGCGTGGGCGCGTCGACGCGGTGATCGTCGGCGCCGACAGGATCGCGTCGAACGGCGACGTCGCCAACAAGGTCGGGACATACCCGCTGGCCGTGCTGGCGGCGCGCCACGAGGTCCCCTTCTACGTGGCCGCCCCCACCTCGACCGTCGATCCCTCGACGCCGTCCGGCGACCGCATCGAGATCGAGGAACGTGACCCCGAGGAGGTCACGCACGCGTTCGGCACACGGATCGCGCCGGTGGGTGCGCCGGCGCTGAACCCCGCGTTCGACGTCACCCCGGCCGAGCTGGTCACGGCGATCGTCACCGAGCGCGGGGTGGTCCGGGCGCCGTACGGGCAGGGCCTGGCTTCCCTGCTCGGGGGGGCGGCGTGAGCGAGCCGGTCTCGGTGCGGACGCGATTCGAGCGGTTCCCGGCGACCGTGAAGGGCGCCATGGTGTTCCGTGGGGAGGACGCCGATCCGCACCAGATCCACGTCCGCGCCGCCCGGGCGGTGGCGTTCGGCGGCGCCACGGAACGGGACGTGCCGATGGAACACGCGACGGTGACCGTGCCGCCCCGTCAGGACGTGTTCGTCCCGTTCGAGATGGCGGTCGCCGACCTCGAGCCCGGCTGGTACGGGTTCGAGGTGGACGTGGACCTCGACGGCTCGCCCCGGACGCTGCACGGCGACCGGCGGTTCTCGGTCGCCTGGCCGCGGGGGACGATGCGCACCGGCACGATCAAGCTCGACCGGTCGTTCCGGGTGGGCGGGCAGCGGGTGGTGGCGACCAGGCTGCAGCTCGCGTCCGACGCCGCGACGCTCCGGCTGGAGCTGGACCCGTCCGAGGGGTTCGAGGTCGCGCTGACCGGCGAGCCCGGCGGCGTGCCGCTCCCGGTCGTGGACGTCGAACCCGACCCCCGGACCTCCGCCACCGTCGTTCGCGTGTACCCCGTCCCTCGGGGCACCCGGGTGCTGCGCCTGGAGGTCGCGAACGAAGCCGGCCGCGGATCGGTCGACCTGCCGCTCGAGTAGATCGCGGCCGATGTCGGAGGGTCGCGCTACGGTCCGGCCGTGCGGTCCCTGCTCGACCTGGTGTTCCCCCTTCGGTGCGCCGGATGCAGCCACGGTGCGTGGCCGTTCTGTCCGGTCTGCGTCGACCGCCTCGGCGTCATCTCACCGCCGCTCTGCGAACGGTGCGGCCGGCCGTGGAACCGGCCGAAGCAACGGTGCAGCGACTGCCCTCCGGCCCGGATCCGGACGTCCCGGGCGCCGTTCCTCTACGAGGGGCCCGTCCGTTCGGCCCTGTACCGGCTGAAGTTCTCGGGGTGGCGGTCGGTCGCGGAGGCCCTCGGCGCGGCGATGGCGACGGTTGCGCCGGGGGACGTCGACGTGGTGACCTGGGTGCCGCTCGGGCCGAAGCGCAGGGCCACTCGCGGCTTCGATCAGGCGCGGTCCCTCGCCGGAGTGGTCGGAGCGAGATTGGGCGTGCCAGTGGCGCCGCTGCTCCGCCGCCTCACCGAGACGGGCCCCCAGGCCAGGCGGGGTGCATTCGAACGCCGGATGGCCATGCATGGGGCATTCGCGACCGCCGCGCCG
>DATBHM010000281.1:0-7500 GCA_036557505.1 Actinomycetota bacterium
AGCACATGTCGGGGTCGCGTTCGTAGAGGCGTTCGCCGAACTTCGCCGCCTGGGACTCAACCGTGTGGTCGCCGACCAGGTCGACGACGTTGAGCCCGAGGCGCTCGGTGAGCTGCTCTTTGAACGCGAGCGTCTCGGCGAAGTGGAACCCGGTCTCGAGGAACAGGATCGGGATCTCCGGCCGGAGCTTCACCGCCATGTCGATGACGCAGGTCCCCTCCGCCTGGAACGACGAGGCGACCGCGACCCGCTCGAGGTCGGAGTCGAGCAGGGCCCACCGCAGGATCTCGCTGGCCTCGTCGTGCTCGAAGCGGGCGTTCAGCCTCTCGATGTACTCGACCGTGAACGGAAGCGGCATGGTTGTTCCTCCACTCCGGCCACGGCCGGAGGCTGGGGTCGTCCGGCCCATCGACAGGTCGCTCGGCGGAGCCGGGCCGAGTATAGGCGAGGCCGTGGACCGGAGCGGCTCACCGCGCGGTGATCGCGACGGGCTCCGGTGGCGCCGGCTCTGCCGTCCGGGGCCGGGGGCCGAGGACCCGCGCGAGGATCGGCCCCGCCACCGCCAGCACGAGCACGTAGGCCACGGTCAGCGACGCCACGTCGGGACCGAGGCCGCCCGTCGTGGCGAGCCCCGCGATCGCGATCGAGAACTCGCCCCGGGCCACGAGCGTCGCCCCGGCGCGGATGCGGCCGTCCCGGGCGACACCGGCCAGGCGGGCGCTCCACCATCCGGCGAGGAACTTCGTGCAGCCCGTGATCACGGCGAGGACGATGGCCGGCACGATGAACCTCGGCAGGCCGGCCGGATCGATGGCGAACCCCACGAACACGAAGAAGAACGCGGCGAACAGGTCCCGAAGGGGCGCGAGCAGCCCGCGGGCGGCGTGCGCGGCCGGACCGGAGATGGCGATGCCGGCGAGCAGCGCACCGACGCCCGCCGAGACCGACCCCAGCTGCGCGATCCCCGCGACCACCAGCGCGAGCCCGAGGATCGAGAGCAGGAGGGCCTCGTCCGAGCGGCTGAACACGACGCGGGACACCCCGACCTCCACCCGGGCCGCGACCCGGAGGAACACCAGCACCCCGGCCACCGCGCCGATCGCCGTGCCGACGCCGCCGATCGTGACGCCGCCCGCCAGGAGCACGGCCAGGACCGGGAGGTACAGGGCCATGGCCAGGTCCTCGATCACCAGGATGCTGAGCACCACCGGCGTCTCCGGCGACCCCATCCGCCCGAGGTCGTGGAGGAGCTTGGCGGCGATCCCCGACGACGAGACGTATGTCACGCCGCCGAGGAACGCGGCCGGAACCGGACCCCACCCCAGGGCGAGCCCGGCCAGGAAGCCCGGCGGGAAGTCGAGCAGCATGTCGACCAGGCCGGCCCGCCACGAGGAACGCACCGTGGCGCGGAGCTCCGAGGCCCCGTACTCGAGCCCCAGCAGGAACAGCAGCAGGATCAGCCCCAACTCCGCGCCGGTGCGCACGAAGGCCTCGGTCTTCACGAGGGGGAGCACGCCGCCCCGGCCCAGGGCCAGGCCCGCAAGCAGGTACAGGGGGATGGTCGACATCGAGAACCGACCGGCCAGCCGCGCGAGCACGGCGAGGCCGAGGACCACGAGTCCCAGCTCGAGGAGCTCCACGCCGGTCACCGCACCCCGGGCGGCGTCGCGTCCCGTCGCGTCATCCGGACCGCCGTCCGGCCTGCGCGCCGGCCCGGCGGGCGGGCGTCCTGCCGGTGGGAGCCGGGGCCCAGATCACGGCCGCAGCGACGAAGAGCGGCGCGCCCACGAGCAGGGCGGCCACGACGGCGGAGAGGATTCCCCCGAACGCACCCAGCGTGGGGGAGGTGACGCGGTAGGCGAACCAGGCGGCCAGGCAGGCGGCCACGGCACTGCCGGCGAGGAACAGCACGCGAGGTCCGCGCGCACGGGTGGTGGACATGGGTTGACTCCTTCCGGAGGGTGCGACCGAATCCCGGCGCGCGTCGGTGAACGACGGAACAGGCCGTCGGTCGCGTCGGGGGGTGGGGTCAGCCCAGGGCCGGGGGCGCCCGGGGCGCGGCCAGTGGCAACGGAGCCACGGGGAGCACCGGGGCGCGGAGCTCGGGAAGGAGTGCGGCCGGCCGGTCGGGGGCGCCGTGACTCGCGGGCAGCGCCGCGTCGGCCGCTCGATGCGTGGTGGGCCGGTCGCCGACGTGGTGCGAGGGCAGCACGGCATCGACCAGCGATGTCCGGATCCCCGTCCCCACCGAGGCCGGGCCACGGTCCGGGGCCACCGGCTGCGACGACACGGCAAGCGCCGCGAGGGACGCCGCGACCAGCACGGCGAACAGGGGCAGCAGGAGGAGACGACGACGACCGAGCATCTCGTTCACCCTAGCAGGAGGCGGTGGCCCGCCCGCCCGCGTCTCGTATCCTGTCGGCGTCCACCCGACGCGAAAGGTCTGACCGACCATGTCCGATCACGAGACGATCGCTCCCCACGGCGGCACGCTCGTCGACCTGCTCGCCACCGGCAGCGAGGCCGAGCGCCTGGCCCAGGAGGCCGCCAACCATCCGAAGCTCCAGGTGAACGAACGCGAGCTCTCGGACCTCGAGATGCTCGCCATTGGCGCGCTGTCGCCCCTCACGGGGTTCGTAGGGGAGAAGGACTACCACTCCATCCTCGAGACCATGCACCTCCAGGACGGCCTGCCGTGGACCATTCCGGTGACGCTGTCCCTCACCGAAGAGGACGTGAAGCGGGCCGGCGGCGCCGAGGCCGTCACGCTCACCGGCGAGGACGGCGAGGCGCTCGCGGTCCTCGAGGTGGGCGAGGTGTTCCGGCGCGACCGCGGGAAGGAGGCCAACGCGGTCTTCGGGACCGAGGAGCTCGAGCACCCCGGTGTCAGGGCGCTGCACGACGCGGGCGACTGGTGCCTGTCGGGCGAGGTCCGGGTGTTCCGGCTCCCGCAGCACGACGACTTCGGTCAGTACCGGCTGACGCCGGCCGAGACGCGTGCGGAGTTCTCGAAGCGTGGGTGGAAGACCGTGGTCGGGTTCCAGACGAGGAACCCCATCCACCGGGCGCACGAGTACATCCAGAAGTGTGCCCTCGAGACCGTCGACGGCCTGCTGGTGCACCCGCTCGTCGGCGCGACGAAGGCCGACGACGTCCCGCCGGACGTCCGGATGCGGTGCTACGAGGCCCTGTTCTCCGACTACTACCCGAAGGACCGCGCCATGATCGCGGTGTTCCCGGCGGCGATGCGCTACGCGGGGCCCAAGGAGGCCATCTGGCACGCCATCGCGCGGAAGAACTACGGGTGCACGCACTTCATCGTGGGGCGTGACCACGCCGGGGTGGGGAGCTACTACGGCACCTACGAGGCGCAGGCCCTGTTCGACGAGTTCGAGCCGGGTGAGCTCGGGATCACACCGCTCAAGTTCGAGCACTCGTTCTACTGCCTGACGTGCGAGGGCATGGCCTCGCCGAATACGTGCCCCCACGACGACGACGTCCACGTGATCCTGTCGGGGACCAAGGTGCGCGAGATGCTCCGCGGCGGGCAGAAGCCCCCGCCGGAGTTCTCCCGCCCCGAGGTGGCGGAGATCCTCATCGACGCGATGCGGGGCCGTTCCGGGTAGGGCATCTCCGTCCCGGTTGCCTGCCTCGTTTCGCGGGTATCAGTTCACCGCAACCTGAAGGCGGGCGATCCGCCCGCAGGGAGGAGGGTTCGATGAGCACCGCGGAGACGCTGTCGGACCGCGCGATCGAGCTGGCCGGCAGCGGCGAGGACACCGACGCCGCCGTGGCGGCCCTGCTCGACTGCTGCGCCGACAAGCGGGTGTCCGTCGTGATGGCCAAGCGCTCGATCGAGGAGCGCATCACGGAGGGCGCGGGCGACCCCGCCCTCGCCCGCGCCGTGGAGCTGCTGGACGAGACGCTCCACCGCGGTCCGTGGGGCGAGGCGGCCTGACCGAGGGTTGCTCCGCCGCGCATCCTTGCCGCCTCGAGTGGGTAGGACGTTCGATGACCGGACTCGACACGAGGAGGCGAAGGACATGGGCGCCACGAAGGACAAGGCCGAGGGCGCGGCCGACCGGGCCAAGGGCAAGGTCAAGGAGGGTGCCGGCCGGCTGACCGGCGATCGGGACACCGAGGCCGAGGGCAAGGCCGACCAGCTCAAGGGGTCGGGCAAGCAGGCCGTCGGCCACGCGAAGGACGCCGCGCGCAAGGTGAAGGAGGGCGTCAAGGACGCGTTCGACCGCGACTGAGCGGCGGACGGACGGACCTCGGGCTCCCCGCGCCGTCAGGCGCGGGGAGCCCGTTCGCGTGCGGTCTCGACCAACTCCTGCGCCGGCGGGCCGGCGACCCGGACGCCGACGACCGCCGGGGCTGCAGGCCGTTCCGACGGGCCTCGCACGGCCAGCCAGACCGCCGCCGTCATCGTCGCCGTCGACATGATCGCGACGAGGACGCGGTAGTCGACCACCAGGGACAGGGCCGCGCCGAGGGCGATCGAGAGCGTCTGCGGGACCCCGACCATGGCGTCGGCCGCGGAGAACGCCCGGCCCTGCAGGTTCGACGGTGTGCGCACCTGGATGGCGGTGAAGAACGCCACCACCAGCCAGGCGATGCCGAACCCCGCGACCGCGATGCCGGCCACCACGACGGCCAGGGCGCCGGTGGCGAGGGTCGCGTCGCCGGCGGCGAACAGACCGATGCCGGCGGCCGCCACCCGCGCGTCGCCCCACCGGCGGATGGCCTTCGCGGCGGTGAGCCCGCCGGCGACGGCGCCGACGCCCTGGACGAACCCCACGACGCCGACGAACGGTGGCGGCCGGTGCAGCCCCTGGTCGACCGCCGCGAAGATGACCGTCTCGGCGAACCCGACGACGAGCAGCGCGGCGGCGGTGGTGAGGACGATGCGCCGGAGCATGGTCGTCCGCAGGACGTGCCGCACCCCCGCCATGGCCTCCCGCACGACGTGATGCTCGGTCCGCGCGGGAACCGGCTCGCGGACACGTAGCAGGGCCAGGCACACCGCGGACACCGCGAAGGTGGCCGCGTCCACGATCGCGACGGAGCCGCCGCCGATCGCGGCGAACAGCGCCGCGCCGGCGAGGGGCGCGACGATCCGCAGTCCCTCGCGCACCGTTTGGAACATCCCGTTCGCCTCGGCGAGGAGCTCCGGCGGCAGCAGCACGGTGAGCAGCGCGGACTGCGCGGAGCCGAAGACCATGTCGCCGGCGCCGTACAGTCCGGCCGCGGCGTACACGATCCACAGCTGGGCGGGACCGTGAACGAACAGCAGCCCCAGCACGCCGGCTCCGACGACCAGGTCGACCGCGATCATCACCGAGCGCCGGCGGAACCGGTCGACGGCCAGGCCCCCGATCGGGGCGAACAGGGCCGGCGCGACGACCACGAAGATCACCATCGCCGCGGCCGCGCTGCTCCCGGTGAGCGTCTTCGCCCAGATGGCCAGCACCAACAGCAGGGCGCGGTCGCCGAACATCGACAACGTCTGCCCGGCCAGGAGGAGGGCGACCCCCGGGGATCGCAGGACGCGTCGCACGTCAGTTCCCGGACGGGGTCGGTGGCAGCGGGAACGTGTACGCCAGCGCCTTCACCGGCCGGGCGCCCTCGGGCCGGAGCGCGGGGTCGGCCGTCCGATCGAGATGCCGGGACACGACGCGCGCGATCTCCTCGCCGAGCGTCCGGAACTCATCCTCGGTCAGGTACAGGATCCAGTCGCTCACCAGGGCGGCGTCGCGCCATTCCGGCTCGACCGAGGACT
Organism: Actinomycetota bacterium; assembly: GCA_036557505.1. Taxonomy (GTDB): domain Bacteria; phylum Actinomycetota; class UBA4738; order UBA4738; family JACQTL01; genus DATBHM01. Next base: position 5,783 of record DATBHM010000281.1, read on the forward strand.
GGGACCCGAACCACGTCCACAGCCGTTCGAAATCCCGTCGGACCACGAACGCCCGGAGGTGGACCGCGGCGGCGTCGGACCCGCCGCCGTCCCACTCGTGCGTGATCGACACGGCCCGCCACGGGCGCTCCCGGCCGCGGCCCTCGCCGGTCTCCTCGGCGAACCCGTACTTCGCGAGCTGCCGCAGGTGGAACGAACAGTTGGCCGGGCTCTCGCCGGTGAGCTCGGAGGCGCGGGTGGCCGTCAGCGAGCCCTCCCGCATGAGCAGCTCCAGCAGGGTCGACCGCACCGGGTGGGCGAGCGCCCGCATGGCCACCGGGTCGGTGAGCTTCCGGCGGGGGACGCCCTGGGGGATCGCATCATCGAAAGACATGTTGCGAAAGATATCTTGCGATCCCCGAGCGTGGCAAATGCCGAGGTCGCGAAGGGTTCCCCGGGCACCTACACTCGCCGGGCGATGCCTGCCCTCACCTGTCCGAGCTGCGGCCGCGAGAATCCGGAGGGGTTCGCGTTCTGCGGGTTCTGCGGCGCCGCCCTCGACGCCGCGCCGCCGCAGGGCCGCGAGGTGCGCAAGACCGTGACGATCGTGTTCTCCGACGTCACCGGGTCGACTGAGCTGGGCGAGCGGCTGGATCCCGAGACGCTCCGGCGGGTGATGTCGCGCTACTTCGACGCGATGCGCGCAGTGATCGAACGCCACGGCGGCACCGTGGAGAAGTTCATCGGCGACGCCGTCATGGCGGTGTTCGGGATCCCCGTCCTCCACGAGGAGGACGCCCTGCGGGGGGTGCGGGCGGCGTGGGAGATGCGCGAGGAGCTGGCGGCGCTCAACGAGCAGCTCCGGCCGGAGCGCGGCGTCACGATCGCCGTCCGGACCGGCGTCAACACGGGCGAGGTCGTGGCCGGCGACCCCGCGTCCGGGCAGACGCTCGTCACGGGCGACACGGTGAACACCGCCGCCCGGCTGGAGCAGGCGGCCGCCCCGGGGGAGATCCTGCTCGGCGACGTCACGTACCGCCTCGTTCGAGACGCCGTGGAGGTCGAGACGGTCGAACCGCTCGAGCTGAAGGGCAAGGCCGAACCGGTCCCGGCCCACCGCCTCCTCGACGTGGCGCCCGAGGCCGCCGGCCACGCCCGCCACCTGGACTCGCCGATGGTGGGCCGCAACCGGGAGCTGTCGCTGATCCGCGAGTCGTTCGATCGGGCCGTCTCCGAGCGTGAGTGCCACCTCTTCACGCTGCTGGGTGCGGCCGGCGTCGGGAAGTCGCGCCTCGTGGAGGAGTTCATCGGGGCGACGAGCGGTGCGACCGTGCTGCGGGGGCGATGCCTGCCATACGGCGAGGGGATCACGTTCTACCCGGTGGCCGACGTCGTGCGGCAGGCCATGGGCGAGCACGACATGGGCTCGGGCGTCGACGCGCTGATCGAGGACGAGGAGCGCGCCCCCATGGTGGTCGAACGCCTGGCGGCGGTCCTCGGCGAGGACAGCGCCGCCGGGATCGGGACCGAGGAGATGTTCTGGGCAGTCCGGACGCTGTTCGAGGGAATCGCCCACCGCAACCCGCTCGTCGTCGTGTTCGACGACATCCATTGGGGAGAGCCGACGTTCCTCGATCTTGTGGACCACGTCGCCGGGTGGTCCCGCGACGCCCCGATCCTGCTGCTGTGCGTGGCCCGCCCGGAGCTGCTCGACGTCCGGCCGACCTGGGGCGGCGGCC
>DATBHM010000282.1:0-9568 GCA_036557505.1 Actinomycetota bacterium
CAGGTCGGCGGGATTGCACCGCCGGCATGCCGAGCGTCCCGCCGGAACCGCGATCCCGCACCGCACACAGCGGTCGTACAGGGTCTTCATCGCGTCAACGACTCTACCCCCGTCCGCGCCGGAACCGTCCGGGCCGGGAGCGTGAGGTGAGCGTCCGCGCCGTGACACGGGGGCGTCCGACCTCGGTCGTGGCCGACTACCTCGCCCTCACCAAACCGAGGATCGTCTGCCTGCTGGTGTTCACGGCCGCCAGCGGGTACCTGGCGGGTGCCGGCGGCACGATCGACGTCGCCGCACTCGTCTCGGTGACGCTGGGCGGCGCGCTCGCCGCCGGTGGCGCCAACGCGATGAACTGCGCCCTGGACCGCGACCTCGACGGGCTGATGAAGCGCACGCGGGAGCGACCGGTCGCGGCCGGACGGATCCCGCCGGCCGGCGCCGTGGGCTTCGGTCTCCTGCTGAACGCGGTGGCGGGCGCCTGGCTGCTCCGGACGTCCGGTCCGCTCGCGGCCGGCCTGGCCCTCGCGGGATCGGCATGGTACGTGCTCGTCTACACCATGTGGCTGAAGCGGCGGTCGTCCCAGAACATCGTCATCGGAGGCGCCGCCGGGTGCTTCCCGCCCCTGGTCGGGTGGGCCGCCGCCACCGGTGGCCTGGACGGCACGGCCCTGGTCCTGGCGGGCGTGATCTTCCTGTGGACGCCGCCCCACTTCTGGGCCCTGGCCACGCTGCTTCGGGACGACTACCGCCGGGCCGGTGTCCCGATGCTCCCCGCCGTGGCCTCGTCGGCGGAGACCGCGAGGCGCATCCTGCGATATGCGGTCGCGACCCTCGCCGTGAGCCTGCTCCCCGTGGCGTGGCACGGCCTCGGCCTCCCGTATGCCGTCGTCGCCGCCGCGGCCGGCATCGAGCTGGTGCGCCGCGCCGAGGCATTCCGCCGATCCGCCGATCGTCCGGCAGCGGCGAGCCTGTTCCACTACTCGCTCGCCTACCTGCCCATCGTGTTCGTCGCGGCGGTCCTCGACCGGACGATCGCCTGAGACCGGAAGGCCGCTGGCGCCCCCCGCGAGGACCTCGTTCGGTCCGCCGAGCGGCTATTTGATGGTGATGTGCCCGGCCATGCCAGTTCCGTCCGGATGCCCGTGGAACCGGCAGTAGAAGACATAGGTCCCGGGCTTCAACGCGGAGCCGGGCGCGTCGAGCTCCTGCGTCTTGCCAGCCTCGAGCGTGACGTCGACAGGCGTGCCCACGATCGTGAACGTGTGCGAGACGCTGCCGTCGTTCTCGAGGTCGAGCTTCTGGGTGTTCTTCGCGATGATGCACGACGGGTCGAACTCGAAGTTCTTCATGGTGACCTGGAAGTCCGGGTCGGCCGACACGTCGGAGCAGTTCGCGCCGCCGCTCGTCGCGCCGGTCGTGTTGTCGTTGCCTCCGCCGCTGCTGCAGCCGGCCAGCACCAGCCCCGCCACGAACAGCAACGCCATCGTCTTGCGCATGCAGGTTCCTCCCCATCGTCATCGGACGCCGCGGCGTGAAGCATATGTCACGGCCGGGACCGCCTCCATGGCATACGTCTCGGCCGCCGTCGGGGATGGCCGCCCGCCGGGCCGATTCACGGCCGAGGCGACGGAACCTCGCGCGGGGCCGGCCCGTAGACTGCTCGTGGCGATGGCGAGGGCAGCGATCGATCCGGGCGAGGCCGCGCGGCGGCGCGTGTCCAAGCCGCCCGACGAGCGTCGGGAGGACCTCCTCGAGGCGGCCAGGCGGGTGTTCGCGCACAAGGGCCTGCCCAACGCGACGATCTCCGACGTCACCGAGGCCGCCGGAGTGGCCAAGGGGACGTTCTACCTCCACTTCGATTCGAAGGAGGCGCTGCTCGGCGCCCTGAAGCAGCGGTTCGTCGACGACCTGGTACAGCAGGCGTTGCTGCTGTACACGACCGTCGGCCACGACGACTGGTGGGCGCTTGCCGACGTGACCGTCGAGAGCATGATCGACTACCTGCTGGAGCACCGGGACCTCATCCAGGTGTTCGCCCGGGACGGGTTCCAGCCCGAGTCGGCGGCCCTGTTCGGGGACGCGTCCGGCAAGCCCCGGAACATGTTCGCCGCGGGCATCAAGGCCGGCATGGAAGCGGGGGCCTTCGAGGTGACCGACCCCCTGCTCACCGCAACGTTCCTCGACCACGCGATCCACGGGACGGTCGAGCACGCCGTGCTGTACGAGGGCGGCATCGACCGCGACTACCTGGTGGCGGGCGCGCGGGACCTGCTCCGGCGCGTGCTGGGTGCGCGGCCGGACGGCTGACGTGCGCCGCGCCCTCGCGGCGGCCGCCGCGACGGCCCTCATGGCGCTCCGCGCGGGGCCGGCCCTCGCCGTGGACGCGACCCCAACCGGAGGGGGACCGGCCGTGACGACGGTGGTGTCCGGCGCCGACTTCCCAACGAACATGGCGTTCGCGCCCGACGGGCGGCTGTTCTACACGGAGAAGGAGACCGGCGACATCCGGATCGTGGAGGACGGGAGGCTCCTACCGCGGCCGTTCGCCACGCTCCCCGTCCAGGGAGGCGGCGAGAGCGGGCTCCTGGGGCTGGCGCTCGACCCGAACTTCGCACGAACGCCGTTCGTGTACGTGTACTTCACCTCCTCGGCCGACGGCCGGAACCACATCGCGCGGCTCGAGGCGTCGTCGTCGGATCCCGATCGGGGCGGCCCGCCCCAGAACCTGCTGACGCTGCTCCGGGCCAGCGGGATCCACAACGGCGGCGACATGCTCTTCGGTCCCGACGGGAAGCTCTACGCGGTGGCCGGCGAGACCGGCGACTCCGGGCTCGCGCAGGACCCGAACAGCCTGGGGGGCAAGGTGCTCCGGATGAACCCCGACGGGTCGATCCCGTCGGACAACCCATTCGGTCCGAAGAGCTACGTGGATTCGCTCGGCCACCGGAACTCGTTCGGGCTGTGCGTGAACCCCCACGACGGCGACCTGTGGGAGACCGAGAACGGCCCGTCCAGCGACGACGAGATCAACCGCATCCAGGCCGGCGGGAACTACGGGTGGCCGGACCACCTGGGGCCGGGCGGCGCGCCCCGGTTCGTCGATCCGGTCCTGGTCTTCCACACGGTGATCGTCCCGACCGGGTGTGCGTTCTACGACCGGCCGATCTCGGCGTCGTCGGTGCGGCCCCATCCCGGCGGACAGCTCGTGTTCGGGGACTTCCACGGGGATCTGCACTCGGTGCTGCTGGAGGCGCCCGACGACCGCGTCGTCCAGCGGTCGAACGTCGAGGCGCATTTCCCGGTGGGCATCACCGATGTCGAGGTGGGACCGGACGGCGACCTCTACGTCGCGACCCAGAGCTCGATCGTGCGAATCTCGCCGGGGACCGGCGTCGACTTCACACCGACGGGCCCCAAGACGCCGCCGCCGGACGTGACCGGCTCGGGTGCGGGTGGCGGACCGGGGCCGGGCACGATCGTGTTGATCGTCGCAGCGATCGTACTGGTCGTCGACGGGGTGATCGTGGTGGTGGTCCGGCGCCGGCGACGACGCTTCGAGGCTACCCGGAGGCCGCCGGCCGCTTGAGGTAGGCGACCAGGGAGCGTCCGCCCTGGGGGTTCTCGATCTGGAGCACGCTCACGAGCTCCCAGCCGTCCTGGCCGAAGGTGTTGAGGATCTCGCCCGGGTTGTGCTCGAACAGGGGCGCGACGAAGTACTCCCAGCGCTGCATCGTTGCTCAGCCCTCCCGTTCCACGCGCTTGCGGGCCGTGCGGATGCACACGCCCATGATGACGTCGAGGCCGCCCTCGGTCCCGATGCGGGCGGCCTCGTCGTTGATGATCCCGCTCTGGAGCCACAGCACCTTCGCGCCGATCCGAACGGCCTGGCGGGCGATCTCCGGCGTGGCCGACGGACGGCGGAACACGTCGACCACGTCGACCCGCTCGGGGACGTCGAGCAGCGTCGGGTAGGCGTGCTCGCCCAGGACCTCGGTCTCCTCGGGGTTGACGGGGATGATGCGGTACCCCTTGGACTGCAGGTACTCGGCCACGTCGTACGCGTCGCGCATGCGGTCGTTCGACAGGCCGACCACGGCGATCGTGCGCGCGTCGCCCAGGATGGCCCGGAGCTCGCGGGTGCTGGGGTCGAGCGGGTCGAGCACGCCGACGCGCTCGGGCGAGCCCTGCGGCCGATCACGGCCCGTGTGCTCGCCCGGGCCGGTCGGTTCATTCACGCCGCCGGCGCGTGCAGCATCCACGGCGCCTCCTTTCGGATGAGGTCGAGGAACCCCTTCAGGATGTGCCCCGTCGCCCCCCAGATGACCTTGCCGTCCACGTCGTAGGCGTGCCCGATCCAGATCCTCCCGTCGTGCTCGTGCTGGACCTGGCGTTCGATCTCGGCGAGCCGGGCGACGGGGGCCTCGATGATCGACTCGATCTCGGTGGGGCTCGGGACGTAGTCGGGGCGCTCGCGGAGCAGGCCGACGAACGGCACGATCACGATCTGCGTGACGAACGTCGGCAGCGGCGGCAGGACGCCCAACAGGTCGACGCTCGCCGGATCGACACCGATCTCCTCCTGGGCCTCGCGGAGCGCCGTGGCGGCCAGGTCGTCGTCTCCAGGCTCCGACATCCCGCCGGGGAACGAGATCTCGCCCGCGTGGCGCGAGAGGTCCGCGTGGCGTTCGGTGAACACCAGCGACAGTGGCTCGGGGCCGGCGATCAGCGGCACCAGCACGCCGGCGGGGCGGCCGAGGTCCGGCGTCAGATCGGCCGGCCGCTCGGACAGCATCGTGCGGAGGGCGGCGGCGACGTCGTGCGTGGTCACCGAGTCATGGTAGTGCGCCCCTTGGGTAGGGTTGGTGCACGATGACGCGCGAGCGGTTCGACGTGTTCGTCGTGGGCGGGGGCGGGGCGGGCTCGGAGGTCGCGTTCTCGCTCGGGTCGCGCGACATGAAGGTGGCGATCGCCGAGCGCGACAAGCTGGGCGGCGAGTGCAACCACTACGGGTGCGTGCCGACCAAGGCGATGCTCGCGAGCGCGCGGGTGGCCGCGAGCGCCCGCGACGCCGGCCGGTTCGGGGTCCGGGTTCCGTCGGTGGAGATCGACTTCGGCGCGGTGATGGACCGTGTGCGAAGGATCATCGCGGCGGAATCGGGTGAGGGGCCGAGGCCGTTCGAGGATCGCGGGATCACCGTGGTCATGGACGAGGTCCGGCTGGTGGGGCCGCACGAGCTGGAGGCCGCCGACGGCACGATCTACGAGGCCGACCGGATCGTGCTGGCCACCGGGAGCGAGGCCGTCGTCCCGCCGGTCGACGGGCTCGCCGACGGGCCGTACTGGACCAACAAGGAGGCCATCTGGTCGCCGTCGGAGCCGCCGGCCTCGCTCGCCGTGATCGGCTCGGGTGCGATCGGGATCGAGTTCGCGACGATCTACTCGCGGTTCGGCTCTCGGGTGACCGTGGTGGAGTCGGCGCCGCAGATCGTGCCGAACGAGGACCCGGAGGTCGCGTCCGCGCTCCGGCCGGCGCTCGAGGCGGAGGGGATCCGGTTCCTCACGGGGGTGGAGATCGGGTCGGCCTCGCACGGGCCGGATGGCTGGCTGCTGCACGTCGGCGGCCGGGACGACGTGCGCGTCGCCGAGGTGCTCGTGGCGACCGGGCGGCGTCCGTGCTTCGACGGGCACGACCTCGACGCGGCCGGCGTGTCGGTCGACGACCGCGGCCGGCCCGTGCTCGACGACACGCTGCGGACGACCGCCGACGGCATATGGGCGTGCGGGGATGCGACCGGCGACCTGCTGTTCACCCACGTCGGCGACTACGAGGCCCGGCTGGTGGTGGCCGACATCCTCGGGACGCCGTGGAAGCGCGACTACCGCGTCGTGCCCCGCGTGACCTTCTGCGAGCCGGAGGTGGCGAGCGTCGGCCTCACCGAGCCGGCCGCCGCGGAGGACGGCCGCGACGTGCACTGCGCCATGGCCGGGTTCAGGGAGAACGAACGCGCGGTGATCGACGGGCGTCCGGTGGGGCTGGTGAAGGTCGTCGCGGACGGAGCGACCGGCGAGATCCTGGGCGGGCACATCGTGGGCGAGCACGCCGGCGAGCTCATCCACCAGGTGGTCGGGGCGATGGCGGGGCGGCTCCCCCCCGCAGCGATCGGGGACGCCGTGTTCGCCTATCCGACGCTGTCGGAACGGGTCCGGTGGGTGTTCCGGGAGCTGGCCGGCATGGAGGAACACCACCGCGTCGAGTCCATCGCCGACTGGGAGTGACCGCGCCCGTATCATGGATGCGATGAGCACCGCTCCCGAGACTCCAGTCCTCACGGTCACCGAGCCTGCCGCGCGCCGAGTTCGCGCCGTCGCCGAGCGCGAGGGCCGGCCGGAGGCGTTCCTTCGGGTCCGGATCGTGGCGGGCGGCTGCGACGGGTTCGAGTACGAGATGGGGCTCGAGGACGCGGTGACCGAGAACGACCAGGTGCTCGACCAGCACGGACTCAGGGTCCTGATCGACCCCCGCAGCGCGCCGATCCTCCGGGGCTCGACGCTCGAGTTCCACGACCTCATGCTCGGCGGCGGGCTCAAGGTGGTGAACCCGCAGGCCACCCACGAGTGCACCTGCGGCAAGTCCTTCGCGATCTAGCCGTTCGCCGTCGGTCCCAGCGGGCGCGTTCCGGACCATCCGACCCATTGCGAAACACGCCGACCGGCCGCACAATCCGCTTCCGAACGAAGGGAGGCCGGGTGCGCGGGCGGACGATCGTGATGGGGGTGGCGCTCGCCGTGGTCGCGCTGGGCCTCGCGGCCCCACCCGCGTCGGCCGCCACGATCGCGGTCCACTGCCCCACCCAGAACCTCCAGACGAAGATCAACTCGGCGGCGCCCGGTTCCACCCTGTCGATCACCGGCACGTGCCACGTCAACGCCACGATCAACAAGAACATCACGCTGCAGGGCAACCCCACCGCGACGCTCGACGGTGACGACCTGGGGTCGACGATCACGATCTCCGGGACCCCGTCCGTCCACCTGACCCATCTCGTGGTGACCGGGGGACGTTCGTCACAGGGCGGGGGGATCGACATCACGAGCGGCACGGTCACGTTGCTCCACGTCACCGTGCAGGACAACCTCGCCGAGGGGACCTCCGCGCAGGGCGGTGGCATCCGCAACGCCGGAACCCTCAAGGTCCTGCAATCCACGATCGCGCACAATCGGGCGGCAGCGGCCGCGAACGGGGGCCCCGCGAACGGCGACGGAGGTGGCATCAACTCGACCGGCAGCCTGACGGTCTCGGGCTCGACGATCAGCTCCAACCGCGCCACCGCGAACGCCACGGGCGGAGGAGGCGGCTCGTTCGGCGGGGGGATCCTGGAGGAGGGCGGCAGCCTCACCGTGACCGCTTCGCACTTCGCCGGCAACCACACCGAGACCACGGGCGACACGTTGGAACCCACGGCCGGTGGAGGCGCGATCGCTGACGTCTCGAGCGGGAAGACGGCGACGATCACCGGCACGACGTTCGACCAGAACGCGGTGGTTCTCGTCGGGCACGGCGGGGTCTCCAGCGATGCCGTGGGGGGCGCACTGCTGTTCGGGGTGAAGACCGCCACCGTCAAGAGCTCGACGTTCACCGGGAACTCGGTCGCCTCGACATCGGACGGCGACGCCGAGGCGGACGGGGGCGCGATCAACGCGATCATGACGGCGGTGACACTGTCGGGCGTCACCGTCCGCGATTCGACGGCGAGCGCACAGGGAGCCGGCAGCGTGCGGGCGTTCGGCGGCGGGATGTACCTCCAGGGCACCGCGTCGGTCACGGGCTCATCGATCGAGGACGGGACCGCCGACGCGGAGGGGGGCGCCAATCAGACCCTCGCCGTCGGGGCCGGGATCGCCGCCGATCCGACCGGAACGAAGCTCACGGTGGCCAGAACGACCATCGCCGGGAACCACACGATCGCACGGTCCGGGTCGGCGACGCCCAACGCGTTCGGCGGCGGGATCCTGTCGGAGACCTCCACGGCGATCAAGGCGTCGACGGTGAGCGGCAACACGGCGACGGCGATCGATCCCAGTGGGAGCGCGGCCGCGGAGGGCGGCGGCATGGACCTCCTGGAGGGTACGGACACGCTGACGAACTCCACGGTCGCCGGCAACCACGCGAAGGCGACGGCGTCTGGAACGGGCGTCGCTGCCGCGCTCGGCGGCGGGATCGAGACGACCGGCACCATCACGGGCCTGACGATCGTCGCCGGCACGGTGGCGCGGAACGAGGCGGAAGGCTCGGGCGGAACGCTGGGAGCCCGGGGCGGCGGGCTCCGCGCGGACTCCGGGACCGTCACCCTGCACGGGACCGTCCTCGCACTGAACACGGCGCCCACCTCGTCGGACGGGCCCAACTGTTCGGGGGCCGTCGCGATCGGGTCCGCCGGACACAACCTGCTGGGGACGACCTCCGGGTGCACGTTCACCAAGCAGACGTCCGACCTCATCAACAAGCCCAACCCCGGCCTCGGCGCGCTCGCGAACAACGGGGGGTCGACCGAGACCATCGCATTGACGAGCACGAGCCTCGCCCGGAACGCCTTCGCGAAGCCCTGCGTCACGGCGACGGACCAGCGGGGCGTCCACCGGCCCCAGGGCACGAGGTGCGACATCGGCGCGTTCGAACGCGCCTGACCCTGTTCGGAACGCGGTCAGCCGGCTCGGCGGAGCAGCTCGCCGACGTTGGCGTGGTCGGCCCGTCGCTGCACGCGCCACGCGCCCGCCCACGCCAGCGCCACCACCACGACGGCGACCACCAGGAGGGTGGGACTCGGCACGCGGAACAACGGGCCCGGCGGCAGCGCGGGCAGGGGGTCGACCTTCCCGTGAACGATGAACGCCGCCATCGTGGCGAACACCGCCCCGATCACGTACGCGGCCGCCAGCATCCCGCCGAGCTCGAGCGCGATCGACCGACGGTGCTCCCGACGCCCGAGCCCCATCCGCCCGGCCAGCGCGTAGGTCACCTCGCGCTGCTGCTGCCGGGCCTGGAGGTAGAGCACGGCGCCCAGCACCGACAGGATCCCCGCGAGCGCCCCGAACGTCTGGAGCAGCCCGAACGTCCAGGTCAGCGCCAAGAACCCGGGCGACGTCCGCTGCGCGTCCGCCGTGACGAAGAACGTCGGGTCGAACCCCTCCTGCTGAAGGACCGGGACGATGTCGGCCGGATCACCCCGCGCCCAGAGCTGGAACGTCGGCCCCAGGCCCGACGAGCTCGGGTCGGGCGCCACCTTCTCGAACCGCTCCCGGTCGACCACCACCGTCGGCTGCCCCCGGACGACGCCGGGGAACACCGGCATCGACGAGACGGCCCGCACCGGGATCTCGGTCCCGGCGATGGACAGCGACGCGCCCTGTGGCAGGCGGGCGCCCACCGCGATGACGGGGAGATGCCCGCCGGCGTCCAGCGCGCGGAGCGCCGCGGGAGGCCCGGAGAACGGCCCGATCCACGCGGCCGCCCGGGAGAACGACGCCGGGTCGACCGCGATCACGTCCACCTGCGAGCCCCCCGGGTCGA
>DATBHM010000283.1:0-4906 GCA_036557505.1 Actinomycetota bacterium
GAGTGACATCGCCACGTTCCGTCCGTCCCGGATGAGGTGCACGAACCGGGCCTCGGGGAAGATCTCGCCGAGCACACGGATGTGCTGGACGTACGCCGGCGTCTTGTCGCCGTACCGGTCCTTGCCGTGCATCCGGGCATAGCCCCGGTAGACCTTCCGCATGGCTTCGGCGAAGTCGACGCCGTCCTCCCGCGCCATCGCTGTGGCGAGCTCCTTCGGCGGCATCCCCCAGGCCCGGAACCACCTCGACCCGGCCAGGTCGTTCGCCACCGCGATCGTGTCGTAGCGCTCCCCGTTCCCCGGTTCGTAGCGCTTCCGGCGACGGTACAGATCGATGATGAAGTACGACTCGGGGGGGACCGCAATCTCCGGATGGGCGTCCAGCATCAACCGGAACAGCGTCGTCCCCGACCGCTCGGAACCGACCAGGAACGGGAACGGAGGGTGGGAGGTGGACACGCGAGGCCCACCCTATCGCCCCCGGATACGTGCCCCGCAAGCAACTCCGCCCGGAGGTTCCGGGTCAGTTGCCCGAGGAGCCGAACCCCCCGTGGCCGCGTTCGGACTCGGGGAGCTCGTCCACCCACACCGGCTCCATGGCCGGCACCTCGACCACCACGAGCTGTGCGATGCGGTCCCCGCGACGGACGGTCACCGCCGCGTCCGGATCGAGGTTCACGACCGCGCACGTCACCTCGCCGCGGTAGCCGGCATCGATCAGGCCGGGCGAGTTCGCCAGTGTCAGACCGAGCTTCGACGCGAGGCCGCTGCGGGGCAGCACGAGGCCGGCGTGCCCCTCGGGGATGGCGACGGCGAGGCCGGTGGGGATCATCGCCCGGTGGCCGGGCTCCACGGTGGCGTCGACCGCCGACGACAGGTCGAGCCCGGCGTCGCCCGGCCGGGCGTACGTCGGCAGCTTCGCGTCCGGGTCGATCCGTCGGAACTCCAGCCGCATGAAGCCTCAGCGTACCGGGCGCCCCGCGGGGTTCAGTCCGACGTCCGCTCAAGGAACTCCAGGCGGTTCCCGAACGGGTCGAACCCGTAGCACCGTTCGTGCCCCTCGAGCTGCTCGTCATCCTGCACTTCGTAGCCGGCGTCGACGAGGCGGGCCCGGAGCTCGCTCAGCCCCGTGACGAGGATCGCCGGGTGCGCCTTGCGCGCGGGCCGGAAGTCCTGCTCCACGCCGAGGTGGATCTCGAGCGAGCCGTCATCCGAACGGAACCAGCACCCACCCCTGCCAAGGAGGTGCGCCGGCTTGGGGACGTCCCCCAGACCGAGCACTCCGCCGTAGAACGCCCGTGCGTCGTCCTCCCGCCCGGCCGGCATCGCCACCTGCACGTGGTGGAGCCCCAGGAGCCGCATCGCCTCGAACCTACCGGATGCGCCCGAGCGCGCCCGGGTCAGGCACTCGCGTGGATGCCGGCCCAGGTGCGCGAGGCGTGCCAGCCGAGGCCCATCGCCTCGAAGCGCTCCACCGCTCGAGCCAAGAGGGCCTCGTCCTGGCGGGCGAGACCCAGGGTCCGCAGCGCGAACGGTTCCAGGAAGGTGTCCGGCTGCACGAGGCGGGCGGCGTCCTCCGCCGCCTGGTCCGTGCGACCCACCGCGACCAGTGTCTCCAGGCGGGTGGCGGCGCCGAACAGGTGGCCCCATGTCAGCCAGAGCCACTGCTCCGACCCCTCGACCAGCGCGGCCAGGGCCTCGGGGTCACCGCGGGCGAGGGCCAGCCGGGCTCGGAGCGGGTCCAGCCACAGACCGTATCCCTCGAACCCCTGCGCCGCGCCCGCGTCCTCGAGCCGGCGCGCCTCGGCGTCGAGCCCGAGCTCCCCGCACGCAACCGCGCACGACAGGAGGCAGCGGGCGTTGTAGGCACAGGGCGTGCCTGCGTTCGCGGCGACGGCGAGCTCCGTCCTGTCCTGCAGGCTCCGGACACGATCCCACCGGCCGGTGGATTCCTCGATCGCGAGCAGGTTCCCGAGAGCGTGGATCGCATGGTGCGGGCTCAGGCGCGCCGCGATCCCGTCGTGCGCGCGGGCATGCTCATCCGCCCCCGCGAGATTGCCCATCGCCAGCTCGGCCGTCGAGGCGGTCCAGTGGATCAGCGCCAGCTGGTCGGGATCGGTGAAACGGGGCGCCAGCGCGAGCCGCTGCCGCGCCCATGCGTGCGCACCGGCGTAGTCGCCGGCGATCTGGGCGATCGCGAACAGCGCGTACACCCCCCACGAGACGAGCTCGACGTCGCCGATGCGCCGGGCGATCGAGATCGCCTGCTCGGTCCGCGCCACGTCGTCCTCGCGGTAGCCCTTCGTGATCGACGCGCACGCGAAGGCGCGGCTTTCCGGAGCGGCCAGCTCGAGCCCCTGCTCGATCCACCCCTCGATGGTCTCGTCGTCGGGGGCCCGCTTCCACATGGCCCCCCGCATGGTCGACTCGAGCGCGAGCTCCCCGTACAGCTCCGCGAGCAGGGTGCGGTCCGAGGTCAGCTCGATCGCCCGCAGCTTGGCCTGCCAGTAGGCCTCGCCGTCGAACTTCAGCGCGTTGGCGCGGCCGATCGCCTGCCACAGCCGGACGTCCTCGGGCGTCAGCTCCGCGGCCCGATGGAGCAGCGCGAGGCTCTCGTCGATGTCGAACCGCCCCAGCGCCTGCTCTGCAGCGCGGGCCAGCCAATGGAGCGCCCGGGCCGTGAGCCGCTCCAGCTCATCCGGGCGGGCCCGCCATGCGAGCTCCGCGTTCTCCGGGCGGACCGCCTCCGCGTAGTGGTACGCAAGGGCACCGGCCTGCGTGTCGTTGCCCTCCTCTGCCTCGAGCCAGGTTGCGAACGCCGCGTGGAGGTGCGCCCGGCTGGCCCTGGGCAGGGTTCCGTACGCAACCTCCCGGGTCAGCGCGTGCTTGAACACCAGCTCGGATTCGGCGGGCCGGAGGAAACCCCGCTCGACCAGCGTCCGGATCGGAGCGGCGGATCCGGCCAGTGCGGCGAGCGCCGGCGCGTCGAACGACCGGCCGATCACCGCCCCGGCCTGGAGGGCGGCCTTCGCCGCGGGGTCGAGGAGGTCGATCCTCGCCGCCAGGACACCCTGGACCGAATCGGGGATGCCCAACCCCTCGTGGTCGTCCCGGAGCACCCACGCGCCGTTCCGCCGCTCCAGGAGGAGACGGTCGATCAGCTCCGAGAGCACCTCCTCGAGGAAGAACGGGTTGCCGTCCGCGTGGCGGACGACCAGCCCGCGAGCCGGCTCCTCCAGGGGGGCGTCGAGCACGTGGTCGAGCATCCGGCCGGCCTCCTCGTCGCTCAGCGGTTCCAGCACCACGGTCTCGCCGCCGGCGCGGAGCGCGGGGCCGCCCGGTCTCGACGTCGCGAGGACCAGGACCGGTCCGTCCACCTCCGCAATGGTCATGGCGAGGAGATCGAGCAGCGGCTCGGCCCCCCAGTGGAGGTCCTCGATGGCGAGGACCACCGGACCGTCGGCCACCATCTCGCCGACGAACCCGACCCAGTCCTGGCGGAGCCTGACCCCCGCGGCCCGGGGATCGAGGGCGGTGCCCACGTCCAGCCCGAGCATCAGACCCAGGATCTCGCGCCCGGCGAGCCGGGCCAGGACCGTCGCGGGCGGGTCCTCCGGGCGGAGGCCCAGCTCCGCCCGCAGCACGTCGGCGAGCGGGCTGTACGTGACGCTGCGGCCGTACGAGAGGCACCGGCCCAGCCGGAACCTCGTGCCGTCCGGGATCCGGTCTCGGAACTCGCGGACGATGCTCGTCTTCCCGACCCCGGGCTCGCCGACCAGCGTCACGAGCCGGGATCGGCCGGTGCCCGCGCATTCGGCCAAGGCCGTCTCGAGCTGCGTCAGCTCGCCCTGGCGGCCGACGAACGCCGGGGCCAACCCTCGGCCGCCCCGGGGACGCCGGGGGGCCACCATCCGGATCAGGCGGCGGCAGGGAACGCCATCGGGCTTCCCCTTGGCCTCGATGGTCGTCGGTGCTTCGAACTCGAAGGCGTCCCCGACGAGGGCGACCGTGCGTTCGCCGGCGAGCACGGTCCCCGGCTCCGCGGCCTGCTCCAGCCGGGCGCCCACGTTCACCGGATCGCCGGTCACGAACGAGCTCCCCTCGCGCGGCCGGCCAACCACGACCTCGCCGGTATTCACGCCGATCCGGAGCGCCAGCTCTCCGCCGAACATCTCGGCCAGCCGGGCCTGCATCCACAAGGCCACCTGGAGCGCGCGCTCGGCGTGGTCCTCCTGCGCCGCCGGGGCCCCGAACACGGCGACCACGGCGTCGCCGATGAACTTCTCCACGGTCCCGCCGCCGAGCGCGATCTCGGCCGCCATGGCGTCGTAGAACCGATCGAGCATGTCCCGGGTCCGCTCGGGGTCGAGCGACCCACCGAGCTCGGTGGACCCCACCAGGTCGGCGAACAGCACCGTCGCCAGCTTCCGCTCCCGGGAAGCGGGCTCTCGCTCGACCGGCGCGGCGCAGACGGAACAGAACCGGGCGCCCTCCGTGAGCGGAGCCGAACACCGTCGGCACGTGGCCATGCCGGGTTGATTATCGTGCTCCGGGCCCGGCGGGGAACCCCTGCTCCACGCCGAGGTGGATCTCGGGCGCCGAGCGGCATGGTTCACTGCGCGCCATGGAACGGCGGCCGCTGGGGGCGACGGGACTCACGGTGTCCCCGATAGGGCTCGGGATGGCGGCGCTCGGACGTCCCGCGTACATCAACCTCGGCCACGAGCGTGACCTCGGCGACGATCGATCCGTCGGGGCTGTCGAACACCACGCCCTCGACGTGCTCGACGCGGCCTGGGAGGCCGGCATCCGCTACGTCGACGTCGCCCGGTCCTACGGCAGGGCGGAGCAGTTCCTGGCCTCGTGGCTCCGCGAACGCGACATCCCGGCCGGCGGGATCGTCGTG
>DATBHM010000284.1:0-14414 GCA_036557505.1 Actinomycetota bacterium
GGAACTCGGACCAGGATGCGTTCGGTGTGGTACGGGTGAAGCCGGACTCGGTCCCACTCGTCGCTGCGAAGGGGCCCCTCGCGCTCCCAGATGCCGCCCGGGATCGCCGTCCTCCCCAGGTCGTGGACCAGGGCGGCGCGCGCCACCGCGGCCACGTCGGCATCACTCATCCGGATGCCGCCGGCCGCCGCGCGCGCGAGCTCCGTCACCTCGCCCGAGTGCCCGTACAGAAACGGCGCCTTGAGGTCGACCACCTCGCCGAACGTCCGCAGAATGCCGTCGACGTCGTCGTCGTTCACGATGGCGACCGGGGCAGGCTCGGCGGCGGGCCCGGCAATCGCGACGTCCGCCGACTCCATCTCTCCGATCAGGTCAGGCGCCCGCGCGCAGAACGCGGCGGCCAATCCGGGGTCGAGATAGCCACCGGCCCGGGTCCGTACGGCATCGACGGCCGCCTCGAGCCCGCCCAGGCGGTGGAACAGCGCCCCGTACGTGGCGACGTGCGTGATCCGAGTGGCAAGCGGAATCTGCTCACCACGGAGCCCCTTGGGGGCTCCCCTGCCGTTCCACCATTCGAAGATGTCGAGGAGCGCGCGCTGCACCCCGTCGCCGAGCCCGAGCCGCCGCGACGTGGCGGACGCGACCTCGCAGTTCGACCGGCTGTACCCGTCGATGACCGAACGGGACCGCGCCAGCGCGTTCACGACCGTCCGGACCCGCTCGGCGGGGCGGCCCGCGGACAGCAGCCATGGGACGTATGTCCGGAACACGTCCACCGGCCGCGCGAAGTTCGTCCGGAGGCCGGCCCGCTTGACCACTACCTCGTCGGGGAACAGCAGGGCGGCCTCGTGCGAGTACGCGGTGCACCCGATGTGCTGGAGGAGCGCCGCGTACAGGACATCGGACACGTCGGCGTCCGGTGCCCCGACGGCTCGCGCCAGCGACGTTCCGAGCACCGCGGACCGGGCGGCCTCTCCGGGCGGCAGCCCCATGCCGATGTCGCCGGTCGTCGACAGCCCGACCAACAGCTCGGCGAGGCGAAGCCCTGCTGCCACGGCCCGATGCTGCGCGCCGCGTGGACGACAGGCAAGCCCGCGGCACACGTGCTTGCGGCGGAACGGACCCGCGCTTAGGGTCGCAGACGGTCGACCTGTTGCCCGAGCCCGCGGAAGGAGCTGTCATGGAGAAGCCGCCGCTGGTGCAACGAGCGATCGTCGAGGTGCTCGGGACGTTCGGGTTCTTCTTCCTCGGGTACATGGGGATCGCCGCCGCCGTTTCCATCACCGGGAGCATCGGGAGCGGCGGGATCGCGGCCGGATTCGGGCTCGGGCTGATGCTGATGATCTTCGCGTTCGGCCACGTCTCGGGCGGGCACTTCAACCCGGCGGTGTCGCTGGGCCTCGCGTTCGGCGGGCAGTTCCCGTGGGGCGAGGTCCCGGTCTACTGGGTCGCCCAGCTCGTCGGCGGGATCGGGGCCGCCGCCCTGGTCCGGGGGATGTTCACCTCGCAGGTCGGCGACGCGCTGGTCAACACGCCGGGGCAGGGCATCTCGAACAGCACGGCGTTCGTCCTCGAGATCATCACGACGCTGCTCTTCGTGGTCGTGATCCACGCGGTGGCCACCGACAAGCGCGCGCCGTGGGAGGGCATCCTGGCGCCGGTCGCGATCGGCGCCTTCATCTTCACGGCGCTCACCGTCGTCGGCCCGGTGTCGGGCGGGTCGTACAATCCGGCGCGGGCGATCGCACCCGCCCTGGTCGCCGGGAGCTGGAACGACATCTGGATCTACATCTTCGGTCCGCTGATCGGGGGCGCCGCCGCCGGCGTCCTGTACGGGTTCCTCCGGAAGTGGCAACGCGTCCCGGAGGTCGAGGGGATGGCCGACCCCGACCGGGGCAAGGCGTCGGTCTGACAGACACGCCGGCGGCCGGTCCGGGGTGCACCCCGAACCGGCCGCCGCAGTGCGTCGTCGATCAGGCCAGGTCGAACCGGTCGAGGGTCATGACCTTGTCCCACGCGGCCACGAAGTCCCGCACGAACCGGTCCTTCGCGTCGTCGCATCCGTAGACCTCGGCGATCGCCCGCAGCTGGGAGTTGGAACCGAACACCAGGTCGGCGGCCGTCGCGGTCCACCTGACCTCGCCGGTGGCGTGATCGCGCCCCTCGTACACGTGCTCCTCGGTGGCGGACGCCTTCCACTCCGTTCCCATGTCGAGCAGGTTCACGAAGAAGTCGTTGGAGAGGGTCCCGGGCCGGCCGGTGAGGACGCCGTGGGCGGACCCCCCGGCGTTGGCGCCGAGGGCCCGCATGCCGCCGACGAGCGCCGTCATCTCGGGAGCCGAGAGCGTCAGGAGGTTCGCCCGTTCGACCAGCAGGGTCTCCGGCGAGAGCTTCTCCCCGGCCCGCAGGTGGTTGCGGAAACCGTCGGAGGTCGGCTCGAGCACGGCGAACGCCTCGACGTCGGTCTGCTCCTGCGACGCGTCGGTGCGCCCAGGCGCGAACGGGACGGTGACCTCGTGCCCGCCGTCCCGGGCGGCCTGCTCGACTGCCGCGCAGCCGCCGAGGACGACGAGATCGGCGAGGGAAACCCGCTTCCCGTCTGACTGCGAGCCGTTGAACTCGCCCTGCACCCGCTCGAGCGTCTCCAGCACCGTGGCCAGCTCGGCCGGGTCGTTGACCGCCCAGCTCCGCTGCGGCTCGAGACGGATCCGCGCTCCGTTGGCCCCGCCCCGCTTGTCGGTGCCCCGGAAGCTGGCAGCCGACGCCCAGGCCGTCCTGACCAGCTGGGAGACCGACAGCCCCGACGCGAGGAGCGTCCGCTTGAGCAGGGCGACGTCCCCGTCCCCGATGAGCTCGTGGTCGACGCCGGGGACGGGGTCCTGCCACAGCTGCGGCTCCGGAACCCACGGACCGAGGAGACGGGTGACGGGGCCCATGTCGCGGTGGATGAGCTTGAACCACGCCCTGGCGAACGCGTCGGCGAGCTCGTCGGGGTGCTCCAGGAACCGTCGCGAGATCGGCTCGTAGATCGGGTCCATGCGCAGTGCGAGGTCGGTCGTGAACATCACCGGGGCGTGCCGGACCGACGGGTCCTGCGCGTCGGGAACGCTGTCCGCCGCGGCGCCGTCCTTCGGCTTCCACTGCTTGGCGCCCGCGGGGCTCTCACCGAGCTCCCACTCGTAGCCGAACAGGGTCTCGAAGTACGTGTTGTCCCACGTGGTCGGCGTGGCGGTCCAGGCGCCCTCCAGCCCGCTGGTGATCGCGTCGTCGCCCGAGCCCCGGCCATACGTGTTCCTCCACCCGAGGCCCTGCTGCTCGAGGGGCGCGGCCTCCGGCTCGGGGCCGACGTACTCGGCCGCCGGGGCTGCGCCGTGGGCCTTGCCGAACGTGTGGCCGCCCGCGATGAGCGCGACGGTCTCCTCGTCGTTCATCGCCATCCGGGCGAACGTCTCCCGGATGTCGCGTGCGGCGGCGAGCGGATCCGGGGTGCCGTTGGGGCCCTCCGGGTTCACGTAGATCAGGCCCATCTGCACGTTGGCGAGCGGCTTGGCGAGCTGCCGGTCGCCGCTGTAACGCTCGTCCCCCAGCCAGGTGTCCTCGGGACCCCAGAAGATCTCCTCCGGATCGTAGATGTCCTCCCGGCCGAACCCGAACCCGAACGTCGCGAACCCCATCGACTCCAGGGCGCAGTTGCCCGCGAAGATGATCAGGTCGGCCCACGAGATCGTGCGGCCGTACTTCTTCTTGACCGGCCACAGCAGCCTCCGGGCCTTGTCGAGGCTCGCGTTGTCGGGCCAGCTGTTGAGCGGGGCGAAGCGCTGGGCCCCGGCGCCGCCGCCGCCCCGACCGTCCTCGATGCGGTAGGTCCCCGCCGCGTGCCACGACATCCTGATGAACAGCGGGCCGTAGTGGCCGTAGTCCGCCGGCCACCACTCCTGCGACGTCGTCATCACCTCGACGACGTCGCGCTTCAGGGCCTCGACGTCCAGCGTGCCGAACTCCTTCGCGTAGTCGAAGTCCTCGCCCATCGGATTCGATCCCCCGGAGCGCTGGTTGAGGACCTGCAGGTTCGGCTGGTTCGGCCACCAGTCCCGGTTGGTCATCGGTCGATGCGTCTCGGGGGTGGGCGACGGAATGACCGGGTTCTCGCTCTCGCTGCCGTGCTGGGACACGTTCGCCATCTCCTTTCTCTCGCCGGGCGGTTCGCTACGGCGTCTGTTCGGGCTCCTTTGCTTCGCTCCGACACTCCTTGCACAGCCCCCAGAAGGTCACCTCGGCCTCGTCGATGACGAAGCCGTCCGCGGCGGAGGGCTGCAGGCAGGGGGCGGCGCCCACGGCGCAGTCCACGTCGACGATCGTCCCGCAGATCCGGCACACGCCGTGGTGGTGATTGTCCCCGACCCGGGCCTCGTAGCGCGCGGGGCTTCCCGCGGGCTCGATCCTCCTGAGGAGGCCGGCCCGCACGAGCGCCGCGCTGGCGTCGTAGATCGCCTGCGTGGAGACCGTCCCGATGCGGACCCGCGCGGACAGCGCCAGCGCTTCGACGTCCGCGTGCGGGTGGTCCATGGCGGCGCGGAGGACGGCGAGGCGCGGCGCGGTGATGCGAAGGCCCGCCACCCGCAGCCGGTCGGAGTCGTCCATCGGCCCGGCGGTCATCGTTCCCTACGCTCCGCCAGGAGCCTGGGACTTGTCAAATCTTGGAGTCGATCCGGAATCAGAGAGCCCGTCACCGGGCGGTGCCGAGGGCCGGCTTGCGAACGAACGTCGCCGTCACGGACCGGGCCGCGGACATCGTCACGTGGCAGGCCGCCATCCCCGAGCACGCCCCGGACCAGCCGGCGAACTTCGAACCGCCCCGGGGGGCGGCGTGCAGGGTCACGTGCGTGCCGCGGGCGAACGTGACCGAGCACGTCGACCCGCAATGGATGCCGGCCGGCGTGCTGGTGACCGTCCCCGAGCCGCCGCCGGCCCGACGGACGGTCAGCGTCTCCCGGGGCGGGGGCGGCGTGCCCAGCAGGAGGCTCCCGGACTCGTCGCCGGCGGCGCAAAAGGACGCGCTCGCGCAGGACACCGACCGGAGGAACGCGGCATCCGGTTCGGATGACGACCACGACGACGACGTGCCGGTCGGCTTCGACGACGTGCTGACGGCGTTGCCCACGCCGGCGCAGAACGGCCCGGCGACGCACGACACCGCGAGCAGCCGAACCGCGCCGAACCTCGCGGTGGCGACGCGGGTCGTCCACGTCCCCGCGCCGCCCGTCGGATGCTGCGAGACCAATGCGTTGCCCTCCTGGTCCACCGCAACGCAGAGGGTCGCGCTCGCGCACGAGACGCCGTTCACGACGGGAAACGGCGCCCGGTCGATGCCCTGGACGAGGTGCCAGTCGCCGGCGGTGTTCCCGGCGGGATGCACGCTCCACACCCCGTTGCCGGCGTCGTCGACCGCGACGCAGAGCGTGGTCGTGGGGCACGACAGCCCAGTGACGTCGCCCTGCGTGTCCACACCGGACAGGACCTTCCACGACCCGGTGGGCTGCGTCGTCGACAGGACCTGACCGGCGAAGTCCATCGCCACGCAGAACGATGCGGTGGGGCACGAAGCCACCAGGACCGGGATGTTCGAATCGATCGGATGCTTCGTCCACCCCGAGGCGGGGCCGGTCGGGTCGTGCGTGGTGAACACCGACCCGTCGTCGTCCGTCGCAAGGCAGAACGTGGCCGTCGGGCAGGACACGGCGAGGATCCCGATGAAGCGGCTCGGACCCTCCAGGTGCACGGACCTCCAGGCCTGGATCCCGCCCCGGGGGTTGGTCGAGGACACGATGTTGCCGGCGCTGTCCCCGGCCACGCATTCGGCGGCCGACGGACACGACATGGCGAGGATGTCGTTGACCCCGTCGGCCGCATGGAGCGACCACGAGCCCTTCGGGGTCTTCGTCACCAGCGCCTCGCCGACCTCGTCGACGGCCGCGCAGCGGGTGATCGTCGCGCATGAGACCGCCTCCAGGTCGCTGCCGTTCCCGAGCGCCCCCACGTCCCAGTCGCCGGCCTGCGTACCGGCCGGGTGCGCCGACACCGCGTACTGCGACGAGCCGACGGCGACGCACGAGGTCGTGCCCGGGCAGGAGACGGACACGAAGGGCTCCCCGAGGAACACGGGGGCGTGCCAGGCGGTGGACCCTCCGGTTGCGTGGGTTGAAGCGAGCACCTCCTGGTCGATGCCGTCCACGGCCACGCACAGGGCGGCCGAGGCGCACGACACACCGGTCAGGTCGCGGGCCGGCCCGGCCTGCGGGATCGTCGCCTGATGCCACGCGGCCTTCGGGCCGGTGGGGTCGGTCGAGGTGAACACGTTCGGGGTGCCGTCACCGACGGCGACGCACAACGCCGGCGAGGGACAGGAGATGCCCTGCAGCTCGATGAGGTCGGCGAGGTGCACGACGTGCCAGGCGGCCCTTCCGCCGAGGGGATCGGTCGACGTGATGACGCCGCCTTCCAGGTCGACGGCGGCGCACATCGAAGTGGTGGGACAGTCGACCGCCGCGAGCGCATTGCCGGCGTCCGCGACTGCGACCTTCCACGCCGACCGGCCGCCCGCCGGATCGGTGGTGGTGGCGACCGTTCCCTCGGGCCCGACGGCAACGCACCGCGTGGGCGAGGGGCACGACAACCCGTTCAAGCCGTGATCGGCGACGTGTGCCACGGTCCACGAGGGATTCGCGGCGAACGGATCCGCCGAGGTCGCGACGTTCCCACCGAGGTCCACGACCACGCACAGGCTCGCCGACGGGCAGGCGACCGAGGAAGCGTCCGCGCTGCCCTCGAACGGCGGCGTGTGGTCGATCAGCTCGGGCTTCGACCAGGTCAGGGGCGGGGCCGCCCGGCCGGCCCGGTTGCTCGCCGAAGCACCGGTCGGACGAGTCGCGGCCCACGACGTCGATGCGGCGCCCGGCGAACCGACGGCCACGACCGAGGCCGCCATGGCCGCGACCAGCCACACTCCGATCCGTCGTCGTGCGTCGTCTGCGGGCTGCCGCTGCGGCATCGTCGCTCCCCCTCTGGTCGGCCGCGTTCCCGCCGCGGGCAGGCCGGTGCGTCCGCGGGCGTCGCGGAGGCTACGCCGCCGGGGTCGAAATGGGAACCGCGAACCCCGAGCGACCGTGCCCGGTGCATCAGCGGATTGCCCGTTCCGCATGGAACGAATCCATTCCCTCGACTCCGGCGGGGGGTTGCGCTAGGGTGCGCCGACCATCGACCGCCTCGAAGGAGAGGTCGACCACCGGGGAACTGCGCGGGCCCGCATGGCTCGACGCGAAGAGGGGGGACTCATGGGCGAGAAGGGCAACGCCGAGGTCATCGCGCAGCTCAGGGAGATGGCCAAGCAGCAGGAACCCGGGTTGCGCGACCGGGTCATGCAGCTGCTGAGCGACTACCAGACGCTTCAGGGCCTCTCGACGGGCGGCGACGGCGACGAGGAATCCGACCCCGCGGGCCCGCAGGCCCCGCAGGCTTGATCGCCCGGCTGAACCCACGACTTCGGTCCGGTCACCGGGATCGTGCCGTGGAACCCGTTTCGCTGGTCGGCGTCGAGCAGGAGTACCGGGTGCTCCTCGACGGCCAGCCCGTCGACTTCCGGTGGCTGATCGGACGGCTGTCGATCGACGGCCAGCGGATCGACCCCGGCGATCCGCTCGCCCTGCGCTGCGCCTGGGGCGGCGTCGTCACGGCGGACGACGCCGAGGCGGAGATCGCCATCCCGCCCGTCGCCGTCGAGCGGGGATGGACCGCGGCGGTCGAGCGGCTGCTCGGCGTCGGGCGCCGGGAGCTCGCCGGCGCGCTCCCCGAGGACTTCGCGCTCGACGGCTACTCGACGCACCTGTCGTTCGCCATGCCGGATTCGCTCAACCTGCGGGTGTGCAGGCTGCTCGTCTCGCGGTTCGGCCCGGCACTCATGCTGATGACCGGGACCGACTCCACGCCCGGGATCCTCGTTCGCCCCCGGCCCACCCGGACCGAGATCGGGCTCGAGCACACGGACGGCGAGCTGCTCCGGGCCGCGTCGACGTTCGCCGCGGGGGCCGTTCGGGTGTGCGCGGCCGCCGCCGCGGGCGACCGGTTGGCGCGCCGTTCCCTGCCGCCGCCCCTGCGTGCGCACGTCGAGCCCGCAATCCGCCGGTTCGGCTTCTACGTCGACCGAACGGCCTTCGGCGGCGACCTGCTCCGCGACGCCCGTGATGCCCGGCTCCGGGGCCGAACCGGCCGTCGGGTGACCGGTCAGCGGTCGCTGGAGGCGGCCTGGGACGCTGCCCGGCGCGGCCTCGTGGGAGCCGACGCCGCCGACATCGACCTCCTCGACGCGATGGTCGTGGGTGCGCTTCCGCTCCCGGCGGAGGGCCTGGACCTCCCGGCGGGCCGGCCGCATCCGCGCGGCGACGCGGCACCGTCCTGGTCGCCGTTCGGCGAGGCGCTCCGCCCGTACCGGAGCCGGTCGGTCCAGGTTCGCCCGCTGCTCGTGACGTGGGACTTCGTCGTGTTCGAGGCCTCGAGCCGGGGCGGGGTGGCGTTCGCCTGCATCCCCCGAGAGCACCTGGAGGCGTTCGTCGGCGCTCTGCACCGCGGGCGGGTCGACGGGCTGATCGAGGAGTTCGTCGCCTCCGATCGAGCCCCCCGGACGCTCGCCGATCACGCGCAGACGGGAGACCCGGGCCTGTACCACGCCGTGGGCGATCCCGGGCGCCTCCTCCCTCCGGAGCGCGAGCCCGGCGGCCGGGGAGGCACGGCCGTTCCCGGAGGACGGCGGTCGAAGCAGCGGAGCCGGCGCGCCGAACGCCCGCGGAGCGTCCCGCCTCCGGTCCCGCCCGAGTCGCCGGCGCCGCAGCGTCCGAAGCGCGGGGTGCTGGTGGGCGTCGTCGCCGCGATCGTGATCCTGGTCGGGGCTGTCGCGGCGTTCGCAATCACCCGTGGCGGCGGTTCGTCGACTCCGGTCGCCGCTCCGGGCACTGGGCCGTCGGCTGCCGCGTCGGGCTCGACCGACCCCACCGCCGGCCCGCAGACGAGCGCCGCAGTTCCGCCGAGCACACCCTCATCCCCGACGGACGCGCCGACGCCGTCGACGAACCCGTCGCCGACCCAGACGGTGGCCCCGCCGACCGCACTGTCCGGCGTGTACAACGTCACGGTCAAGGTGGCGCACCTGGGCTCCAGGATCGTCGGGGTGCACGTGGGCCAGTCGCGCAAGAGCAGCTGGATCCTGTCGACGGACTGCGCGAAGCGCCCATGCGCGCTCCGGCTGATCGGCGAGAGCCGGACCGGCTCGAAGATCGACGCGACCGGGCCGTTCCTCGGCCGAACGGTGCGGGGCAGCGCCGATTCGGGGTTGCAGTGCGAGGACAACACCGGACGGGTGCTGTTCGTCTTCGACCAGACCGGCGGACCGTTCGTCGTCCACGTGACGAACGTCCAGCGCGTGGCCAACATCCCGCAAGCCACCACCTTCGAAGGATCGTTCCACTTCACGTGGGTCCCGCCCGCTGGCCAGGCCACGACGGGCTGCGAGAAGACCGACGAGACCGACACGGTGGTGGGCACGATCCGGCAGGCCCCGGTCCCGGCGCCGCTTCCCTCCGGCGCCGCGCCGCCGCCGGTCGCCGACGCCGCGATGATCGGCACGTGGGACACCACGCTCCACGTGGCTTCGGTGAAGGGCATGGAAGGCAGGAAGGCCGGTGACGACCTCGAGCGGCTGTACTCGTTCCTGCCGGGCTGTCGCGCAGCAACGGGCTGTCAGATCACCCTGATCCGTGAATCGGGCGACGGGATCGTGAAGCAAGAGTTGAAGCCGGGTCCCGACGGCTCGTACGCGCAGATCATCCACACGACGCTGACGTGCACCTCCGGGAAAGCGAGCTACCTGCAGCGGCTCGTCCTGAAGGTGAACGACGCGGCACTGGTCGCCGGCGTGTGGCGTGCGACGAGGATGTCGGGGGTCTTCGAGACGAGGGAGACTCCCGAGCCCGGATCGTCGGGGTGCACGGCCAGCCACGAGCTCGACCGGATCACCGGGACCGCCCAGATCTGATGCCGCAGGGCCCGCGGCGGCGCTGCCGGCCGGCGCGGGTCAGCGGACCTTGAAGCGCTCCAGCAGCTGCCGGCTGATCACGAGCTTCTGGATCTCGCTCGTCCCCTCGCCGATCAGCAGGAACGGCGCGTCACGGTACAGCCGCTCGATGGTGTACTCGGCGCTGTAGCCGTACCCGCCGTGCACGCGCAGGGCCTCCGTCACGATCTCGTGGCACGCCTCGGTGCAGAAGTACTTGGCCATCCCCGCCTCGAGGTCGGACCGCTCCCCCGCAGACTTCTTCTTCGCCGCGTTCATCAGCATGAGCTTCGACGCCTCGAGCAGCGTGCCCATGTGCGCGAGCTTCTCCTGGATCATCTGGTGCTGCGCGATGGGCTTGCCGAACGCCCGCCGTTCCTGCGCGTACTCGATGGCCTCCTCGAACGCCCTCGTGGCGAGGCCCACGGCGCGCGCGGCGACGTTCACCCTGCCGACCTCGATGCCGTCCATGATCTGGCGGAACCCTTGCCCCTCCTCGCCGAGGAGGTTCGCGGCGGGAACGTGGTGGTGCTCGAAGACGAGCTCGGTCGTCTCCACGCCGTGGTAGCCCATCTTCTCGATGTTCGGCGGGATCGTGATGCCCCCGAAGGAGTTCGCGCCCGGCTCCTTCTCGACCATCAGCACGCTCATGCCCCGGTGGGGCGGGTCGGCCTCCGGATCTGTCTTGCACAACAGGACGACGAGGCCGGCCCGCAGCCCGTTGGTCACCCACATCTTGGTGCCGTCCACGACGTAGTCGTCCCCCTCGCGAACCGCGCGGCACCGGATGGACTGCACGTCGCTGCCGGCGCCGGGCTCGGACATCGACAGCGCGGCACGGAGCTCGCCGGTGGCCATTCGCGGCAGCCACCGCTGCTTCTGGTCCTCGTTGCCGTGCTGCTTGAGCAGGTACACGGCCATGAAGTGCGTGTTCAGGATCCCCGAGAGCGACATCCACCCCCGGGACAGCTCGACGCCGGCCATCGCATACGTCATGAGGTCGAGCCCGGCGCCGCCGTACTCCTCGGGAACCGTGAGGCCGAACAGGCCGAGCTCCTTCATCCCCTCGACGATCTGCTCCGGGAACTCGTCCCGGTGCTCGAGCTCGTCGGCGACCGGGATGACCTCCTTGTCGACGAAGGCCCGGACCGTCTCGACGATCGCCCGTTGCTCGTCGTCGAGGGGGACGAGGCCGGTCTCGGATGCCAGCCCCGGCATCAGGCCTCGTCCTTCGGCTTCGTGAAGTCCTCGAGCGACGCTGCCCGCGCCATCCCCGCGGCGCGCCCGCGCTGGGCGAGCTGTTCGGCCATCTTGCGGGAGGCCTCGTCGATCATCTCCGTCCCGAACATCACCGCGCCGGTGAGGTCCACGTCGGTCGCGTGCTCGTAGGCCTCGAGGACGGCTTCCGCCTTGTCGAACTCGTCCTGCGTCGGGGCGAACACCTCGTTCAACACGTCGATCTGGCCGGGATGCAGGGCCCACTTCCCGTCGTAGCCGAGGGCCCTGGAGCGCAACGACATCTCCCGGAACCCGTCGAGGTCCCTGATCACGAGGTACGGCCCGTCGATGGCCTGGAGCCCGGCGTCGCGCGCGGCGACGAGGATCGTCATCAGGACGTGGTGCCAGTGGTCGCCCGGGTAGCCGGGCATCGGCAGGCCGGCCGTGACGGTGGGCAGGCCCAGCGACGCGCTCATATCGGCCGGGCCGAAGATCAGCGTCTCGGCGCGGTCGGAGGCGTGGGCGATCTCGTGGATGTTCCGCAGGCCGGTGGCGGTCTCGATCTGGAGCTCCAGCCCGATCCGCTTGTCGAGCCCCGTCGTCTCCTCGATCTGACGGAGCAGCTCCGAGACGAACACAACCTGACCCGCGTCCTGGACCTTCGGCACCATCAGACAGTCGATGAACTGCCCCGCGTTCTCGACGACCTCGATCACGTCGCGGTAGCACCACTTGGTGGAGACGTCGTTCACGCGAACGACGAGCGTCTTCCCCGACCAGTCGCCCTCCTTGACCGCCTGCACGACGTTGCCCCGGGCCTCCTCCTTGGCGCCCGGCGCCACGGAGTCCTCGAGGTCCATGAACACCTCGTCCGCGGCAAGGTCGGGGGCTTTGGCGAGCATCTTCGGTGAGGAGCCGGGCACCGACAGGCACGAGCGCCGCGGCCGGGTCACACGCGTGGTCATGATCCGTTCCTTTCACGGGTAGCGGTCCACGCGATGCTAGTTGCCCTCTCCATACCCGTCACGGTCGCCCGGGGATACGAAAGGGCGGGAGGAAGGTGGAGTCCGGGCTGCGGCCGCCGTCCGCGCCCCATCGTGCGCCCGGGTCAAGGGCGGCCCCGGAGGGCGGAGATGGGCTCCCTCTTCGCATGAGGGCTCCCGAACCAGGCCGTCCCGGACCGTCGGCGTCCTCGGAGGACGCCTCGGGCGGTTACGGGACCCGTGTCAGCGGGCGTGAACCGAATACCGCCGAGGTGACGGCCTGGAAGTCGATCGGGTCGCAGGCAGCCGGCACGTTCGACGCGACGTTCGTCAGGGTGAGCTCGGTCGCGGTCGCCGACCAGTCGGCCGACCAGTCGCCGCCGAAGGAGCACGTGTCGTCGAGGAGATGGAACGAGATCCGTCGTCCGGAGACCGTGTACGTCCCGACCCGGTCGTCCGTACCGCCGTCGGCCCGGGCCAGGTGCAGTCGCCAGGTCCCGTGTGCCAGCGACAGGGTGAACGCGCCGAGGCTGTTCGGGATCTCCGACCGGTTGACCCCGGGGCCCTGCAGGTCGGACCGTGCGATCGCGACGCGGAAGGCCCCTTCCGGGCCGTAGGGCGTGGGCACCTCCGCCGAGGGTGTCGGAGCCGGGGCCGGACCAGCCGGGCACGTGGCGACGTGGAGGTATTGCCTGCACTCCGCTTCGGTGAACCCGCGGGTCACGCGGGATTCCGCGATGCGCACCAGCTGATCGACCGGCAGCACGTACACCCGCAACGTCCCGTCATACCCCGTCGTGGCGAGCCTGGTGCCGTCCGGACTGAACGCGACCCCCGACAGCGAGTCGGTGTGGCCGGTGAGCACGAGCAGCTCGTCACCGGTCGCCGCGTCCCAGATCCGTGCGGTCCCGTCGTCGCCGCCCGTCGCCACCCGCTTGCCATCGGGACTGAATGCGGCGGCGCCGATGGCTCCCGCTCCCGCCAGGCTGGCGACCCGCCGTCCGGACGGAACCGCCCAGATGCTGGCGCCGTCGGCGCCGGACGTGACGAGGCGTGACCCGTCCGGGCTGAAGGCGATGCTGCGCGCCTGCCCCGTCGAGGCTTGCCGATGGAGCATGGCCTTGCCCGTGGCCACGTCCCACACGAGGAGCCTGGCCCGCCCGGTGATGGCCGCCAGCAGGGAACCGTCCGGACTGAACGCCGCATCGAAGAAGGTGTTGTCCGGTCCCGCCGGCCCGAAGCTCCGGACCCGCCGCCCCTCCGAGGTCCACACCACCACGGATTGCCCGCCCGGCACGGCGATCGACGAGCCGTCCTCCGAATACGCGAGGCCGGCGTCTCCGGTCGGGAGGTCCTTCAGGATCCGGACCGGCATGCCGGGACGGACGATCTCCACGTGGTCGGCCACGAGCATGACGGAGCCGTCGGCAGCGAACTCGGCCTCATATGCGTCCGGGTAGCCTCCGATCCGCCGGCCGGTCGCCGCGCCCCACCGCCACGCGCCCTGACCGGGGCCGAAGCCGGCCGTGATCAGGCTCCTGCCGTCCGGGGCGTAGGCGACGCCCAACATCGCGCCCGGCTCCACGCCACCGAACAACTCCGCAGTCGCTCCGGGCGACACGTCCCACACCCTCGCCGTACCGTCGCCCCCGCCTGTGACCAGCCGCGTGCCGTCGGGGCTGAACGCGACGTTCGCAACGAGACCCGAGTGGCCGGCGAGCTCGAGGATCTGCTGCCCGGTCGCGGCGTCCCAGATCCGCGCGGTGCCGTCGTTGGCCCCCGTAGCGATGCGGGTGCCGTCCGGGCTCCAATCGAGCCCGATGACGCTGCCCGTATGGCCCTGGAGCCGCTCCACCATCGTCCAGGTGCCCGTGTCCCACACGCTGACCTCGTTGCCGTTCGTGCCCGCCAGCTCACGGCCGTCTGGTGAGAACGCGACGTTGCAGCTGCCGAACGGCGTCGACAGGGTATGGAGGAGCCGGCCTGTCCGGGCGTCCCAGATCGGCACGCCGTTCGCTGCAGGGGCCGCGATGAGGCTGCCGTCCGGGCTGAAGACCGGCGCCTGGCACAGATCGCTCTTCGCCGTGAGCTCCCTCGACCGACGGCCGGTCGTT